>CAYLNN010000002.1:0-234206 GCA_964385095.1 uncultured Hymenobacter sp. | reverse complement strand
TTTACATCGCCGGCGCGGGCTCCTTCTCTATTGACCAACAGCGTTTTAACTTCCAATTTGGCGGCCAGCTGTTCTATGCCATCGAGAAGGGCAAAATCACGGAGCCGCTCGAAGACGTGGCCTACCAGTCGAACACCCAGGAATTTTGGGGCGCCTGCGCCGGCTCGTGCGACCAGCGCGACTACCGCCTCTTCGGCACCTTCTTCGACGGTAAGGGCCAGCCGGCCCAGGTATCGTCGGTGAGCCACGGCTCGGCCACTACGCGCTTCAACGGCGTGAATGTCATTAACACGGCTCGCAAAGTTTAGCCCTAGCCACTCCTATTCAGCTCCAACATCATGGCTATTCTCTCCAAAGACGAAGCCCAGGCTTTACTGAAAAAAGTGCTGACCTACAGCACCGCCGACGAGTGCGAAGCCTCGTTGCGCGGCCGCACCAGCGGCAACATCCGCTACGCCCGCAACAGCGTGAGCACGGCCGGCGCCCAGGACAGCGTATCGCTGGCCGTGGAAGCGCGCTTCGGCAAGCGCTCGGGCGTGGCCACCTGCAACGAGTTTGACGAGGCCACCCTGCGCCGCTGCGTGCAGCGCGCCGAGGAAATAGCCCAGCTAGCCCCCGAAAGCCCCGAGTACGTGCCCCTGCTAGGCCCCCAAACCTACCTGAACCCGCCCTCGGCGGCTTCCACGCCCCTCACGCCGGCCCTGCGCGCCCAGGCCGCGGCCGACAGCATGACGCTGTGCGCCGCCAAAAACCTGACCTCGGCCGGTTTCCTCGATGGCGGCACGCGCTTCGTGGCCATGCGCAATTCGAAGGGCCTGGAGGCGTATCAGCAATCGACTAATACTGACTTTTCGGTGACGGTGCGCACCGCCGACGGGCGCGGCTCGGGCTACGCCCTGGCCGACGTAACTGACCCTACCAAGCTCAATACCAAGGCCCTGACCCAGCGGGCGGCGGACAAAGCCACCGGCTCGGTGGGCGCCAAGGCCATTGAGCCGGGCAAGTACACCGTCATTCTGGAGCCGGCCGCGCTCATGGCGGGCGACGATTTATCGCTGCTCGGCGGGCTCATCGGCGGGCTCGACGCCCGCTCGGCCGACGAAGGCCGCAGCTTCATGACTAAGAAGGGCGGCGGCAACCGCAAAGGCGAAAAGCTCTTCGACGAGCGCATCAACATCTACTCCGACCCGCTCAACGCCGAGGTGCCCGGCAATGCCTTCGACGGCGACGGCCTGCCCACCAGCCGCATGAGCTGGGTCGAAAAAGGCGTGGTCAAAAACCTGTTTTACTCGCGCTACTGGGCCGAGAAAAACAAGGTGGCGGCCACGCCTTACCCTAGCGGCTTCATCATGAGCGGCGGCACCCAAAGCACCGCCGAGCTCATCAAAAGCACTGCCAAGGGCATCTTGGTCACGCGCCTGTGGTACATCCGCGAGGTCGACCCGCAAACGCTGCTTTACACCGGCCTGACGCGCGACGGAACGTTCTACATCGAGAATGGGGCCATTAAGTTTCCCATCAAGAACTTACGCTTCAACGAAAGCCCGATTATTATGCTCAATAATATTGAGGCCATTGGCCGCCCGGTGCGGCTAGCCGGCTGCTTGGTGCCGCCGCTCAAGGTGCGCGATTTCACATTTACGAGCTTGTCGGACGCGATTTAAAAAAAGCAGCTAGCAAAAAAAGACCGTCAGGCCTAGCCTGACGGTCTTTTTTTGCTAGCCCACTGGTTAGGGCTGCAGCTTACAGCTTAGGCAGTTGGAAGGCGGCGTAGAACTGGAACACCCGGTTTTGCAGCTTGGGGTCGTTCACGCCTTGCAAAAACTGGGCGTCGTTGATGTCGTTGAGGCCCGCCACGAAGCGGCCGCCCACCCGCACAACGGAGCCCAGCTTGAGGCCCACGCCGGCGCAAAGGGCAAAGTCGCCGCGCTTATAGTTGCTGGTCGAAGACTGGTCCACGTTCGCAAAGGCCACGTTGCCGCTCGAGTTGCGCACCTGCACCATGCCGCTCTCAGTGGCCGACACGAGGTAGCCGAACTGCGGGCCGGCCTCCACATATACTGGCCCCAGGGTCGCCTTGAGCAAGATGGGCACCTGCACGTAGTTGAGCTGGGTGGTATAATTGGTGACCGTGGTGGCGCCCTTCAGCTGCGAGCCTTGCAACGAGTACAGCACCTCGGGCTGAATGGAAATCGGCCCTAGCAGCTTGAACTCGTAGAGGATACCCGCGTGAAAATAAGTTTTGTACGTCGCGTCTTCGCCCACCCGGCCCGTAAGCACGGCCTGGTTTACGCCGCCTTTGATACCAAACTGCGCGTGGGCCTGGCCAGCCAGGAGCAGCAGCAAAGCCGCCAGCATAAAATTCTTCATGGATGTTGATGTTGAATAAGTTAATACGTTTTTACGCTTCGGGTGGCTGGCCTGCGCCAGCCGCCGCTAGCCCCCTAACGCATAAAGAAGTGCTTTTGGGGTGCGCAATGGTTGCAGCCGCAAAGGTTGCGCCCAGCGCCGTGAATGCGGCGTGAACGGTTTTTGGGTGCAACCTTGCCGCTTCGCCCGCCGCCTTTTTCTCCACTATGCCAGCCCCTTTCACCTTCGTGCGCCTCAGCTACCACTCCGGCGACTGGGATGCCGTGGACGAGCGCATGCCCGCCAACCTGCTGCACTCGCTGGTGCAGTACACCACGGTGCCCGTCGAAACCAAGGAGAAAGTGGTGGCCCTCGATAGCCCCGAGCTGTTCAACTACCCCTTTTGCTACCTCTCGGGCCACCGGCTGGTGCAGTTTTCGGCGGCTGAGAAGAAGAACTTTACGCAGTACGTGCGCAACGGCGGCTTCGTGTTTGTGGATGATTGCAACCACGACATCGATGGCCTCTTCGCCCGCTCCTTCGAAGAGCAGATGCGGGTGTGCTTCGGGGCTCAGGCCTTGCAGAAAATTCCCAAGACACACCCCCTCTACACCCAGTTTTTCAAGTTCAAGGACGGCCCACCCAACACGGGCTTTGAGCTCAATGGCTGGGGCGACGACCTGGTGCACGACTACCTCAAGGGCATCACGATAAACAACCGGCTAGGGGTGCTCTACTCCAACAAAGATTACGGCTGCGAGTGGGACTATGATTTTAGAAATAAACGATTTCTGGCCGAGGACAACACCAAGTTTGGGGTCAATATTCTGCTGTATGCTCTTTCCTGATTGTGACCGCCCCTAGTGGCAAGTTCCCGCTAAGGTGCGCAGTGGTTGGCGCGCCTCAGCGGGAACTTGCCGAACAACTACTTCATCTTATGACCGAACAAGACGTAAAAACGCTCCTCGCCAAGCTGCCAACCTTGAAAGCCGAAATCGGCAAAGTCATCGTGGGCCAGAACCAGGTGCTCGATGAGGTGCTAGTGGCGCTGCTGGCCGGCGGCCACGCCCTGCTGGAGGGGGTGCCGGGGCTAGCCAAAACCCTGCTGGTGCGCACGCTGGCCCAGGCCACCGATTTGCCGTTTCGCCGCATCCAGTTCACGCCCGACCTCATGCCCACCGACATCCTCGGCACCGAGGTGCTGGAGGAAGACCACGGCACCGGCCGGCGCTCGTTCAAGTTCAACCCCGGCCCCATTTTCGCTAGCCTGGTACTGGCCGATGAGATAAACCGCACGCCGCCCAAAACTCAGGCCGCCCTGCTAGAGGCCATGCAGGAAGGCCACGTCACCTACGCCGGCCAGGAGCACGCGCTGCCCAAGCCCTTCTTTTTGCTGGCCACCCAAAACCCGATTGAGCAGAGCGGCACCTACCCGCTGCCCGAGGCGCAGCTCGACCGCTTTTTGCTGTACGTGCGCATCGGCTACCCCACCGAGCAGGAGGAAATGGCCGTGCTCAGCGGCACCACCGGCACGGCGCGCCCCGAGGTGCAGCCCATTTTGGGCGGCGACGATATCCGGCAGTTGCAGCAGCTGGTGCGCCAGGTCAGCCTCAGCCCCGAGCTGCTGAGCTTCGTGAACCGGCTGGTGCGCGCCACCCGCCCGGCCACCTCGGAGGTAAAGTTTATCCAAGACTACGGCCGCTGGGGCGCCGGCCCGCGCGCCGGCCAGGCATTGATATTGTGCGCCAAGGCGCGGGCGCTGCTGCAAGGCCGCTTCGCCGCTACCCTCGATGATATCAAGGCCCTAGCGCCGCCCGTGCTGCGCCACCGCGTGCTGCTGAATTTCAACGCCGAAGCTGAAAACCTCACGCCCGACGATGCCGTGCGCGAGCTGCTGAAAGCCGTGGCGGTGTAGCGCGGACTTTTAGTCCGTGAGTGCCTCCCTTTCTAATTCTGTTGAACTGGCGGACTAAAAGTCCGCGCTACTTAATGCTCACCCCCGAACTCCTCTATGCCCTGCGCAACCTGCCGCTGGCCGCCCGCCAGGCGGCCGAGGGCTTTTTGGCCGGCGCGCACGCCAGCCGCCGGCAGGGCGCGGGCATGGAGTTCAGCCAGTACCGGCCCTACCAGCCCGGCGACGACCTGCGCCGCCTCGACTGGCGCCTGGCTGCGCGCTCGGATAGGTACTACTTGCGCGAGTCGGAAGTCGATACCAGCCTCGTGGTGAACCTGGTGCTCGACGCCAGCGCCAGCATGAACCACCGCGACGACAACGGCCTCACCAAGCTCGACTACGCCCGGCTGCTGCTGGCCGCGCTAGCCTACCTGGCCCAGAAGCAGGGCGACGCGGTGGGCCTCACCATTCTCAGCCCCAGCGGCTTGCAGCACTTCCCGGCCCGGGCCGATACCCGCCAGCTGCCCCGACTCTACCACGCTCTGGAAGTGGCCGAAGCCACCGGCACCTTCCCCGACACCGCCACCCTGGCCCCGCTCACGGCCCGCCGCCAGCGCGCCCTCACGGTGTGCGTGAGCGACTTGTATGAGGAAGCCGGCGAGATAAATCGCCTGCTAGCCCGCCTGCGCGCCACCAGCGGCGACGTGCTGCTGCTGCACCTGGTGGCGGGCAACGAGCTGAATTTTAGCCATAAAGGCCCCGTCACGTTCCGCGACCTCGAAACCGGCCAAACCATCCAGCTCAACGCCGACGAGCAGCGCGCCGCCTACCAGCAGCAGCTGCGCCAGTGGCTGCGCGACACTGCCCAGGCTGCCCGCCGCCAGGGCCTCGACTACCACCAGCTCAGCACCGCCGACCCGCTCGACGGGGCGCTGCGCGAATTTTTGAAACGAAGGCAGTTGATGAGTTAGCCATTTTTACCGCGGAGGGCGCGGAAAATTTTCGCGGCAAAACGCGGAGGTGCTCCCCATAAAAGACAGTATAAAAACGCAGTCAGCCCGCGCCGCGGGCGTATCTGCGCAATCCGTTTAATCAATTAAATCTGCGGTCTTGCTCTCTCTCGCTAATCCGTCTGCGCTGCTCGCCCTGCTGGGCCTCCTGGTGCCGCTGGCCATCCACCTCTGGAACCGGCGGCCGGGCCGCGAGGTGGCGGTGGGCAGCCTGCGCTGGCTGGCCGCCGGGGCCAACCGCCGCCTGCGCAATCTGCGCCTCGAACAAGTGTGGCTGCTGCTGCTGCGCGCCGCCCTGCTGGCCGCGCTGGCCGGGGCGCTGGCCGGGCCACAGTGGCGGCAGCCGCAGCCCGCCGGCCGGGGCCAAGTGCTGCTAAGCCCCGCCTTGGCCGATGGCAGCCGCCTGGCCGCCGTGCGCCCAGTCCTTGACTCGCTGCGCCGCCGCGGCTACGCGCTGCGCTGGCTGGCGGCCGGGCTGCCAATTATCACTTCTACCGAGTGGCAAGCCGACTCGCTGGGCCGCCGCAACCTAGCGGCTAAGGCCTTACCCGGCAACCTAACCTGGGCGCGTATTCAGCAGGCGGCTGATTCTTTTCCGGGCCAGCCGCTTTACGCGGTGACACCCGCTAGCCTGCGCGCGCTGGGGGGGCCGCACCCAGCGCTGCCAGCTGGTCTCACTTGGCAAACCCTGCCGGCGCGCACGGCTAACACCTGGCTGCAAAGCGCCGCCGCCAGCGCCGACAGCCTGCGCCTGCTGCTGGGCCAGAGCAATGAAAAGCAAACTACCTTTCGACTGGTGCGCGTGGCGCGGCCCCAGCCGGGTGCTACCCTAGCGGTAGTGGCCCTGCCGCCCCTGCGCTACGAAACCATCGCCGGCCGGCCCCGGCTGCGGCCGGTAGCCGCCGACTCGGCCCCGGCCCAGGCGGCGGTGCCGGTGCGCACCGGGCCGGTGAAAATAACCGTGTATGCCCCGGCCCCGGCGGCCCGGGAGGCGCGCTACCTCCGCGCCGCGCTGCAAGCCGCTGCCGTGGGGTTGCCCGCCCCGCTAGCCCTCACCGTTAGCGCCGCCGAGCCCGACCCGGCCAGCGCGCCCGACTGGCTATTTTGGCTGAGCGACCAGCCGGTGCCCACTGCCTGGCGCGCCCAGGTGCCGCGCGGCCTGCACCTGTGGCAGGAAGCGGCCGGCGCCGGCCGGCCCGATACTGCCACCCTGGCCACCGCCGAAACGGCCGCCGACGCGCCCATCCGCATCATGCGCCGGGGCCGGCTAGCCCTACCAACGGGCAGCTGCCCGCGCTGGGCCGATGGCCGCGGCCAGGCCGTGCTAGCGGAAACCCGGCAAGGCCAAGGCACTAGCTACCAACTGGCTACGCGCCTAAGCTCGCCCTGGAGCACCCTGGCCGAAAGCCCCGCCCTACCGGCCTTGCTGCTCGACCTGCTGGCGACCAATCCGCAGCTAGTCACTGACTCGCTGCTAACCGCCTATGACCAGCGTCGCTTTGACCCCGCACAACTACCCCCGCGCCCAACGCGGCTAGCCAGTAGCGCCGCAGCGGCGCCGACGGCGTACCGCTTCACCGATTTACGACCCTGGCTGGTGCTGCTCGCGGCCCTGCTATTGGGGGTGGAGCGCTGGGTGGCGCGGCGGAGGGCTGGCGCGGGCACTGCTTTATCGACTTCGCTATGAGCCAAATAGTTGCTTCTACTGCATCGGCTATAGGGGCTGCCCCTTCGCTATTGAGGGCGGCGCGGCGCGGCTATGCCGGGCGGCGGCTGGCGGCAGTGCTGCTGCCCACGGCGGCCGGCCTGCTGCTGCTGGGGCTGCTGGCGGCGCGCTGGCCCGCCGGCCGGCCGGCACTGCTGGCTGGCCTGGCGGCGGTACTGGCCGTGGCGGCCTGGCAGCTATGGCCACTACGCCGGCTAGGCCTGCCCGCCGTGGCCCGGCAGCTCGACCGGCTATTTCCAGAGTTAGAAGACAGCACCGGGCTGCTTTTGCAGGACAGTGCGGAACTACCCTTTCTGGGGCAGCTGCAACAGCAGCGAGTGGCGCAGCGGCTCGAAGAGCTAACCCTGACGCAGGCCCCACTGCTGCCAGTTTCTTTCCGAAACTCATTAGTTATCACCATCTTCTTGCTGATTGGCAGCGTCCTGGCCTGGTGGCTGCCCGCCCGGCAACTCCCGGCAACTGCTCCCGCCGCCGTAGCCGTGCGGTTCTTGCCCGACGCGGCCAAGGCCGTGCCGGCCGCGGCCCCGCGCATTACCAAAGTGGAATTGCTGGTGATGCCGCCCGCCTACACGCGCAGGGGTGCGTTTGCGCCGGCGGCAGCTTCGTTTCAGTGCCCGCAGGGGGCGCAGGTGCGCTGGCTGGTGCACGTGAACCACGCGGCCGGTGCCGCGCCCGTGCTGGAAATAGGTAGCCAGAAACTGACCTTGCGGCCCGCTGCGGGGCTGGCCAATCAGTTTGAGGCTACGCGGGTGCTCACTACGTCGGCGCTGTACCGGCTGCGCTTTGCGGGGCAAACCTCGGACGACTACACCATTGACGTGCGGCCGGATTTAGCCCCCACCATTCGCCTACAAACGCCTAAGCCTTATACCCTTATTGCCGCCCGGGGCACCCGGCCCGAAGTGCCCGTCAGGGCCGCGCTACGCGATGATTACGGCCTGAGCCGCGCCGAGCTAATCATCACCGTGGCCCAGGGACAGGGCGAGGCAGTGAAATTTACGCAGGTGCGCCGCGACTTAAGCGCCGACCTGGGCGGGCAGCCGGGCGAGGCTACCGTGGCTAGCCTGCTCAACCTGCCCAAGCTCGGGCTCACCTATGGCGACGAGCTGTATTTCTACATCCAAGCCCGTGACAACCACGGCCTAAGCGCCCGCTCCGACGCCTTCATCGTGCAGTGGCAGGACACGGCCGCCGCGGCCAGCGCCATCGATATGGGCATGGGCGTGAACACGGCGCCGGCTTATTTCCGCTCGGAGCGGCAGATAATTATCGACACCGAAAAGCTCATTGCCGACAAGCCCAAGCTCACGGCTGCCGAGTTTAGCAACCGGGCCAATGCGCTGGGTTTTGACCAGCAGTCGCTGCGCCTGCGCTACGGCAAGTTTTTGGGCGAAGAAGCCGAGAAAGGTCTCGGCGTGACGGCTGGCCCGCCCACCGCCGATGAGCCCGCCGTGCCCACGGCCGACGCGCCCACCGCCGACGAGAAGCCCGTGGCCCACGCCGACGAGCCCGATGACCATGACCATGACCACCACGCCGAGGCCCCCGCTGGCAGCACTGCCTCCCCCACCGCCGCCACTGATGCGCTGATGGACCCCTATATGCACAAGCACGACGACGCCGAAACCGCCGACTTCCTGGAGCCCGCCGTGAAGGCCAAGCTGCACGCCGTGCTCGACGAGATGTGGGCCGCCGAGCTGCGCCTGCGCACCGGCCAGCCCGCCGCCGCCCGCCCCTACGAGTACCGCGCCCTGCGCCTGCTCAAGCAAGTGCAGCAGCAAACCCGCGCCTACGTCAAGAAGGCCGGCTTTACGCCCCAGCCCTTTCCCGAGGCCACCCTGCGCCTCACCGGCGAGTTAAAGGGCGCCGCGGCCCCACGCCGGCTAGCCACCGTGCCGGCCCCCAGCCCGCAGCCCTCCGTGCGCGCCGCCCTGCGCTGGCTAGCCACCCAAAACGGCCAACCCGCCCGCCCCGCTGATGCTGCTTCGCTAGAGCAAGCCGGCTCGGCCCTGGCCCAGGCGGCCTTGCAAAAGCCCGGCCTCTACCTGCCGGCCCTGCGGGCCCTGCGCCAGCTAGCCACCGATGCCCGGGCTAGCCGGGTGCCCAGCCCCGGCGCCATTGCTCCCGCCCAGCGTGCCCTCGCCGACTTGCTGCCCGCCCCCGTGCCCACGGCCGCGCCGGCCCCTGCGCCCAACCGCCTGGCTCAGCGCTACTTCCAGGCCCTGAGCCGTTGAGCAACCCCAATCGCCTTCATTTGACTTATTCAGAGCTGCTTATCCCTCGCGTGGAGTTTCATTCGCCGTTGTTTTTCTTGCTGGCCGCCGCCTGCCTGGTGCTGGGGCTAGGGCTCCTGCTGACTACCGGGCGGCGGCCCGACCGCCGCCGGCTGGGGCTGCGCCTGCTGGCCAGCCTGCTAGCCCCGCTGGCGCTGTGGTACACGGCCTACCCGCCGCAGCGCGCTGTGCCCGCCGCCCGCGCCCAGGCTATTGTGCTCACCCCTGGCTACCAGCCCGATACGCTGCGCCAGCTACTGCGGCGCCTTGGGGCCGGCACTCCGGTGTGGGCTTATGGCACCCCGGCGCCGGCCCGCACCAAAGCCCTAGGCAGCTTGCTGAAACTAACCGAGCAGCGGCCTGCTTTACGGCACGTGCACGTGTTGGGCGAAGGATTGGCGGCCAATGACTTGCCCGCGCTAGGGCAACTAACGGTAGTGCCCCACGCTGCCCCGGCCTATGCGGGCATTCGGGCGGCAGGCTGGCCGCAGCACCTCGCGCTAGGCCAGCGCTTTGAGGTGGAGGGTACCGTGGCCGGAATTGGCCCCGCCTGGGTAAGCCTGCACGCCGAAGGCGCAAGCCGCGACTCGGTACAACTGCCCACCGGCACCGGCCCTTTTCGCCTAAGCTACCAGCCCAAAGTAGCGGGCCTGGCGCGCTACGCCCTGCACCTGCGCCGCCCGGGCCAACCCGCCGCCGCCGCCGAGCCGCTGCCCCTGGAGATAGCACCCGCCGCGCTGCCCCCGGTGCTGCTGCTGGCCGCCGTGCCGGGTTTCGAGTTTAAGTTTTTGAAGAACAGCCTGGCCGCCGCGGGCCGGGCCGTGGCGTTGCGCACCACCGTAAGCCGGGGCCTGGTGCAAACCGAATTTCTCAACCAGCCAGCCCAGCCGCTCGACCGCCTCACGCCCAGCCTGCTAGCCCGCTACGCCGTGGTGGTGGCCGATGCCGCCACCCTGGCCAGCCTGCCCGCTGGCGAAAGCCAGACGCTGCGCGCCGCCGTGCAGCAGGGGCGCCTGGGCCTGGTGCTGCTGGCCGATGCAGCGGCCCTACCGGCCGCGGCTCCCGCCCGCGCCGACTTTGTGGTGCAGCCGCTAGCCACGGCTGGCGCCGTGGCCCAGCCCCTCGCCTGGCCCAATGCGCCGGACAAGGTAAGGGCGCTGGTGCCGGCCCGGCTGCGGCCGGGCGGTGCGCTGCAACCGCTCATCACGGCGCCGGGCGGCGCCGTGGTGGCAGCCAGCCGCCGCGTGGGGCTAGGGTCCACGGTGGTGTCGGTGGTGCCCGAAACCTTCCGCTGGGCCTTGCAGGGGCAGGTGGCGGCTTACGCTTCTTTCTGGAGCCAGCTGCTGACGGCCGCCACCCCACCACCCGCCCCGACCGCTACCTGGCTAGCCCTTGGCCGCTGGCCGCGCCCTCAGCAAGCGATTACGCTGCGGCTCGCGGGTAGCAGGGCGGCTAGCTGGCCCACGGTGCAGCCGCTGGCCGGAGGCCCGGCCGTGCAGCTAGCCCTGGCCCAGGACGTGCGCTTGCCCGAGTGGAGCACCGCCCAGTACTGGCCCACCGCGGCGGGCTGGCACCAGGTGCGCGGACCGGGCCGCACGGTGCATAATTTCTACGTGTACGATTCGGCCGCCTGGCGCGGGCCCGAGCTACTGGCCCGGCAGCAGGCTTTGGCCGCGCGCAGTACCCTAGCCAGCGCCGCCGGCCAGGCAGCTACCACCGTGCAGCAGCCGTGGCCGGCCGGGTGGTTTTTCGGGCTGTTTTTGCTGGCGGCGGGCTTTCTGTGGCTGGAAGAAAAGCTGTAATTCCTTAGCCCTTTTTACTGCAAAAAAGTCAGGCTGAGCGAAGCGAAGCAGCTCTGCCCCACCAATCAACGGCGGTGGGGTGGAACTGCTTCGCTTCGCTCAGCCTGACGTGCTTTTGGCGCGACTAAGCCTGCTTACCCGGCTAGTAGGCGCGGGCAAACCATGCCCGGCGCGGGCTTGGCCGGCCGGTCACGATGCAGACGCCTTCCTCGTCGGCTTCGTTGAGGGGCAGGCAGCGCACGGTGGCTTTGGTTTCTTCTTTAATGCGCTCCTCGGTTTCGGAGGTGCCGTCGTAGTGGGCCACCACGAAGCCGCCTTTGCCATCGAGCACAGCCTTGAACTCGTCATAGGTTTCGACGCGAGTGGTGTGGGCGGCGCGGTACTCTTTGGCGCGGGTGTAGATATTCAACTGAATGTCGTTGAGCAGCTTATCTACGCTGTCAACTACGTCGGCCAGGGGCAACTGTAGCTTTTGCTTGGTATCGCGGCGGGCGGCCTCCACGGTGCCGGCGTCGAGGTCGCGGGCGCCGATGGCCAGGCGCACAGGCACGCCCTTCATCTCCCACTCGGCAAACTTGAAGCCCGGGCGTTCTGTGTCGCGGCTGTCCACTTTCACCGAAATGCCGCGCTGAATGAGGCCCTGCTGAATGGGCCGAATGCGCTGGAGCAGCGCGTCGAGTTCGCCGGTCTTGTAGATAGGCACAATCACGACCTGGATGGGCGCCAGCTTGGGCGGCAGCACCAGCCCCTCGTCGTCGGAGTGGGCCATGATGAGGGCGCCCATCAGGCGGGTGCTCACGCCCCAGCTCGTGCCCCACACGTGCTCCAGGCCGCCCTCTTTGGTCTGGAACTGCACGTCGAACGCCTTGGCGAAGTTCTGACCCAGGAAGTGGCTGGTGCCGGCTTGCAGGGCCTTGCCATCCTGCATCAGCGCCTCGATGCAGTAGGTGTCTTCGGCGCCGGCGAAGCGCTCGTTGGGGGTTTTCACGCCCTTCACCACGGGCACGCCCATGTGCTCCTCGGCAAACTCGGCGTACACGTCGAGCATCTGGCGGGTTTCGGCCACGGCCTCGGTGGCGGTGGCGTGGGCCGTGTGGCCTTCCTGCCACAAGAATTCGGCGGTGCGCAGGAACAGGCGCGTGCGCATTTCCCAGCGTACCACGTTGGCCCACTGGTTGATGAGCAGCGGCAGGTCGCGGTAGCTCTGAATCCAGTTTTTGTACGTGCTCCAGATGATGGCCTCCGAAGTGGGGCGCACAATGAGCTCTTCTTCGAGCTTGGCGTTGGGGTCTACGCGCAGCTTGCCGGGGCGGTCGGGGTCGTTCTGGAGGCGGTAGTGGGTCACCACGGCGCACTCCTTGGCGAAGCCCTCGGCGTTCTTTTCCTCGGCCTCAAACAGGCTCTTGGGCACGAACAGCGGGAAGTAGGCATTCTCGTGGCCGGTGCGCTTAAACATGTCGTCGAGTTGGCGCTGCATCTTCTCCCAGATGGCGTAGCCGTAGGGTTTGATGACCATGCAGCCGCGCACGGCCGAGTTTTCGGCGAGGCCGGCGCGCTTCACCAGCTCGTTGTACCAGAGTGAATAATCCTCCTGGCGGGTAGGCAACTTTTTGCTCATAACAGGCATCTAAAACCAAGGTATCGGGGCTAGGCGATACTGGTATGGGTTTTGTGTCAGTATCTTTCGTCGAAAGGCACCGTTTTGCGGCGAATTTACGTTATAGTAGGGCGCGCACGTGCGAAGGCCCCCTGGTTGAGTTGTTGTTTTTGAGCCCGGGCCCGGCGCCGGGTTTCATCTAGCCTCCATTTGCTACGCAAATACTTTACTAACCCACTCAGCGCCCGCGCTGATTTCTCACCTTTTTCAGTCATGAAAAACCTGCTCACCGCTACTATGCCGGCGTTGGCGCTGCTCGCTTTGGGCGGGTGCGCTACCTCTGGAGCGCTGACGACCTCCACGGAGACCGACGGCGTCTATTACTCGTCCAGCGACCACACCACGGCCGTGGCTAGCCCCGCCCAAGTGGCCTACGGCAGCAGCGGCACCATTCCGGCCCGCGCGCTCGACGATACCACCCCCTACAACCCTGCCACCGGCGACGATGCCAACCCTGACTATCAGGGTGGCACCACCAACGGGGTGGCTGGTACCGACTACTACAGCAACAGCTACAACGACGGGCTGGCTTACTACACCCCTAGCGGCTTCAACCAGCCCTACGCTGGGCCGGGGGTAAGCACCTACAATTACTCGCCTGCCTACACTTCCTCACCTTCGTACTACGGCTCGCCGTTTGGGTATAATGCGGCTTTTGGGTACGGCTATTCGCCGATGGCCTTTGGCTACTCGCCCTTCAGCTATGGGTATTCGCCTTTTGGCTACGGCTACCCCTACGGCGGCGGTGGGTTTTATGACTCGTTTTACGCGCCCT
Source organism: uncultured Hymenobacter sp. (assembly GCA_964385095.1). Lineage (GTDB taxonomy): Bacteria > Bacteroidota > Bacteroidia > Cytophagales > Hymenobacteraceae > Hymenobacter. The sequence continues at coordinate 220,720 of CAYLNN010000002.1, read as the reverse complement.
ATGGCTACGGCTACGGGTCTGGCTTGAGCATCGGGTTTGGCTACGGCTACGGGGGCTTCGGCTCGCCATTTGGTTATGGCTATTCGCCCTACGGCTACGGCGGCTACCCGTATGGATACGCCTCGAGCTTTGGCCGGGGGTATGGCTACGGTAGCTACGGCTACGGCCGCGAATACGCCCGCTCCGTTATTTACACGCGTGGCGCTGGCGTAAGCTCGCCGGGTGCGGGCGCGGTGCTCTACGGCTCGCGCAGCAACCGCGGCGGGGCTGTAATGAACCCCGGCGCCAATGCCAACCGCAACGCCAACGCCGTAAATCTGGGTGGCCGGCCTAGCCCCGGCTCTTACACTGGCAACGCTACGGCCATGCCGAATGGCGGTGGCAACATGGGCACGCCAATGGCTCCTGCAGGCCGGGGCGGCCGGGCAGTGAGCTTCGGCGGCGACGCCACGGGCCAGCCCAGCTACTCCACCCCAGGCACCCAGACGAATACTGCCCCCAACTCGGCACCCAGCGCCGCTGGTCGCCGCGGCTTCTTCGGTGGCTTCTTCGGCAATCCTAATGGGGCGCCGGCCGGCCAGCCGGCTATGTCGGCAGGTCAGCCCGCCAACACGGGCAATTATGGTCGCCGCGAGCGCACTTACACTAATTACGGCCAGAACTCAGGCCAGACCTTTCACCAATCGATGCAGCAGCGTACTAGCAGCCAGCCGCAGCCCAATTACAGCCAGCCTCAGCAGCAAAGCCAACCTAGCTACAGCCAGCCCAGCCCTAGCCGCTCGTTTGGTGGCGGCAGCTTCGGTGGTGGTGGGGGCGGTGGCAGCTTCGGCGGTGGCGGCGGGGGCCGTGGCCGCCGCTAGGCCCACCTGCTTCAGCTAATGGCTTATCCCGCTTGATTTTACCCGAGCCGGTCTCAGGGACCGGCTCTTTTTTGCCCATACTTTTTTCTTATGAAGCACGCATTTATGGGCCTGGCTATGACGCTAGGCGGTTTTCTGACGCTTAGCCAGTCGGCCCGGGCGCAGGGCGGCTACGCCAGCGATGCCCTGCTGTACACCCGCCAAAACCCGAGCGGCACGGCCCGCACCCTGGGCCTAGCCGGGGCCAACGTGTCGCTAGGGGGTGATTTTGGCAACCTCACCAGCAACCCGGCGGGCCTGGGCTTTTTCACCAAGTCGGAAATCAGCTTGACGCCGGGCGTGGGCTTTGGCACGGCCAAGGCCACGCAGGTGGCCAATGTGGCGGCCGTGGGCACCGGTTTTGCGCAGGTGTCGCAAACGGCCAACAGCTTTCACCTTGCCAGCGTGGGCCTCGTGTTTGCCAACCGCCGGCCCGATAATGATAATAGCAGCGACTGGCGCGGCGGCGCCTTTGCCCTGGGCTTTACTAGGCTGGCCGACTTCAACCAGGGCGTGAGCTACCAGAACACGACCGACGACAACCACTCGTTTTTTCAGCGCCTGCGCGAGCCGTACAACAACGGCGACTACACCAGCGCGGCGTATCAGGACAACGTGGATGATATTTATAACCAGTCCATTAGCTCTAACAACGCGCGTACCAGCCAGTACCAGAACATTGATGGGCTAGCCTACGGCACGGGCCTGGCCGACCAGATTGAGGTTCCGAACCCCAACCCCAACCCGCGCCCCGACCAGGCGCAGGGAAAAACCATTTTGCGCATTGGCACGCCCATTCGCACGGGTGCCATTACCCAGACTGAGAATATTCTGACCAAGGGCTCGCTCTCGCAGTTTGACCTGGGCTACGGCGGCAACTACCGCGACCGGCTCTACATCGGCGGCGGCGTGGGCATTGTGTCGCTCAACCGCACGCGCAACAGCACGTTCAGCGAAAGCTCGGGCGGCGATGTGGATTTTGTTTCGACTGACTACCTCAAAACGACCGGCACCGGCATCAACGCCCGCATTGGCGTCATTGTGAAGGCTGCCGACGCCCTGCGCTTTGGCGCCTCGGTGCAAACGCCCACCTACATCCGCCTCACCGAGGAGTACAGCACCAGCCTCACGGCCAACAATAAGTACGCCACCACCGGCACTGTTAACTCGCTCGAAACCGCGCCGGGCACCTTCGAGTACAGCATCACCACGCCCTTCCGGGCCAACGGTGGCGCCACGGTACTGCTGGGCAAGGCCGGCTTTATTACCGGCGATATCGAGTACGTAGGGTATTCGAAGGCCAAGTTTAACACCACCGATGGCACCAGCGACCAAGGCCTGAACGACGGCAACGCCAGTATCAGCAACAACTACCAGAACGCAGTAAACCTGCGGTTTGGCGCCGAGGCTCGCCTCGATATCTTTCGCCTGCGCGCTGGCTACGCCTACCATGGCTCGCCCTATAAGTACAACGATGACAATTTCAATCGCAACCAGAGCTACTACTCAGTGGGGGCCGGCGTGCGCACCAGCAGCTTCTTCGTGGATATAGCCGGCGTGTACCTCGATGGCCGCGAGCAGTACCAGCCCTACTCGCTGGCTTACGTGGCCCCGCCCGCTGTTAACATCAACAACAACCGTTTCACGGCTAGCCTCACCGGCGGCCTGTTGTTTTAAGCAGCTCAGCTAGCCTGGCTAGCCTCAGCTATACCCAAAAAAGCCTCGCTACCCAGCCGCTCGGCCAAGTAGCGAGGCTTTTTGGCTAGCGTAGGCCTAGCGCGGCTGCTTGGCCAGGCGCACTTGCAGTTGCAGGCCCGTGGTGTTGGTGCCGTTGGGTACCTTTTCGACGAGCAGCAGGCCATACACTGACCCCCGGCCTTTGGCGCCCGCGGGGTTGGTAGCCCGAAAGGCGTAGACCTGGTTGATAGCCAGCGCGGGCAGGTAAGCCCGGCCGGTGCCCGTGAACTGGTTGCGAATGGCCACCGTATCCTGCTGGCTGGTGAAGCCGGCGAGCCCCAGCGTGGTAAGCCGAAAGCGCGTGCGGCGGCGGTTGCCAGGCAGCCAGCGCGTGGCATCGAGCGTGGTGTAGAGGCTAGCCGAGTCGGGCGATACCAGGCGCAGGCCGTCGGGCAGCACTATCAGGTCGGTAAGCTGCTGCAACTCAATGTTGGCGGGACTAATGGGAGTGCTTAGCACCGAGTAGGCCGGCAGGGCCAGCCCCGACTTGAGGTCGATAAAGCGCCGGGCCGCCACCGTGTTGGCCGGCACGCGCAGGTTGAGGGTGTAGTTGTGAAACACGGCCGTCGAGTCGGACCGGCGCACGGCCAACGTAAATGAACGCGACGAGAAGTTGTTATTCTGGTCGCGGGCCGTGAACGTCCAGCGCTCGGTGCCCGAGGTAGTGCGCGCCCCAAACACGGGCGTATACAGAAAATCGCCCGGCCGGGGCCGTCGCCCACCGGCCAGGGTCGAATCCATGAACGTGACCGAATCGGCGGGCAGGTTGTTGATAAACAGGTTTATCGGGTTGGGATACGCAAACGGCGCCCGCCGCGGCGAGTAGCGCACGGTAACCGTGAACCGGCTGAGGTAGTTGGCGCGGCCCGTGGTATCGGCAAAGGCGTAGATGTTGGTAGCCAGCGTATCGGCTGGGCCCACGGTGCGGTTGCCGGTGGTAAAGCGCGTGGAACCCACAAAATACAGCGCCAGTGGGCCAGTGGCCTTCGCTCCGCAGCCCGCCAGCCCGGCGGCCACTACTCCCGCACCCAGCACCCCTAGCAACAAACGCATACACAACAGCAAAAAAGGTAAAGCCTAGCAAAGGTCGGCAGGCCCGCCCGCCCGCAGGCTAGCCATCCTCCTAACGCGCAGCAGCGCCAGCATATTTCTTAGTCCAGAAAAGAAGCAGCCACGTGGGCTAGCCAGCCGGGGCACTCACCTCGTGGGCAAAAATGGACACCCCCACGATGCTACCATGCTCGTGGTAGGCCTGGTACGTGAACGTGAAATAATGCAACCGGGCCGGGCCGGCGGGCTGGACCAGCTGCACGGGCACGGCCTCGCCAAAATACGTTTCGCCGGTGCGGTATACTTCTTCGAGGCGGGCTAGCTCGCCGGTAGCACCGACTTCGGGCAGCACCTCGGCCAATGGGTGGCCTAGTAGCTCGCGGCCCGCAAAAAACGCCTGATACGCCGCATTCACGTATTCGTAGCGCAGCGCCGGGCCGCGCAGAATAGCTACGGCTGCCGGCGTGTGCGCAAATACCTGGTACACCAGCTCGCGCTCCTGGGCCTGGCGCTGGGTGGCAGCCTGCATCTGGGCCAGCAGGGCGGCGGCGTGCTGGCGGGCCAGCACCTTATCGGTTACATCCACGATAAAAGCCAAAATACCCTGGGTTTGGCCCTGGCCGTCGGCAAGCGGCTGGTAAATAAAATCGACGAAGCGCGGCTCGAGCCGGCCGGTGGCTTGGTCGTAGAGCTGGGCCGGCGTTTCCTGGCCGCGGAAGGGCTGGCCGGTGGCGTACACCTGGTCGAGCAGGCTAATGAAGCCCTGCGGTACTACTTCCGGAAATACTTCGGCTACCGTGTGCTCCAGTTCGGTGCGGTGGCCCGACAGCGCTTGGTAGCCTTCGTTGAAGAAGGAATACCGGTGCTCGGGCCCGCTGAGCGTGGCAATAGCGGCCGGCACCTGGCCAAGTATCTGGTCGAGTTGCTGCCCTTGACTAACTACCTTCGCACGCTGCTGCTCAGCTTCTTGCAGGGCGGCTTGCAGCTGCTGGGTGCGTTCCTGCACGCGGCCTTCGAGGTGTTGCTGCACTAGCAGTACCTCCTCCTGGTTGGTTAGCAGCTCCTCGTTGCTGGTGTGCAGCGCCTGGTTGAGCACAGCCAGCTGCTGGTTGAGGTCCTGCACCTGCTGGCGGGCCACCACCTGCTCGGTAACCTCGGTGGCTACCACCATCACGCCCGTTATGCGGCCGCCGGCCTCGCGCACGGGCAGGTACACGAAGTTCCAATACACGGTTTCGCGGTGGCCATTGCGGTCGTGCTGGGCGGGCATTTCGTGGGCCACGTGGGGCTCACCAGTGGCCAGCACGCCGGCCAGCAGCTCCTCGTAGCCCATGCCGGCCACTTCGGGCAGCGCCTCAAACAGCGAGAGCCCAATAATATCCTCCGCCCGGCGGCCCCAGAGCTCGCACACCAGCGGGTTGGCCAGCTCAATAATCACCTCGGGGCCCCGGTACACGGCAATGGCCACCGGGGCCTGCTCAAAAATGCGTTCCAACTCGCCGCGCTGGCGTTCGGCTTCGGCCAGGGCAGCCTGCTCGCGCGCGTGGCTGGCCCGTAGCTGGGTTTCGGCCTGCTCCTGGTTGGTAACGTCTACCACATTATGAATCAGCTTGATTACTTGGCCCTGGTCGTCGAGCACCGGGTTGGTGCGGGGCAGCCAGTAGCGCTCGATAAACTGGCCGGGGGCGGCGGGGTCGGGCACGTCGTAGCGCTGGCGGGGCAGCTCATGCGGCTGCCCGGTGGCCAGCACCTGGGCAAACGAGGCCCGCAGGTTGCGCGGGCCGAGGGCCTCAGGCGCGGCTGGGTTATCGGGAAAAACGTCGAACAGCGGGCGGCCTATCAGCTGCTCGCGCGTGCGCAACAAAGCCGTCAGGTAGGCATTGCTGGCCGCCTCCACCACCAGCTCAGGCGTGAGCAGCAGGTAGGCGCCGGGCAAGGCATTGAAAACGGGCAGCAAAGCGGAACTAGCGGACATGGCAGTGGCAATGGCAAGAATGGGAAATACGAAGGTATAACGGCCCCGCCGCCCCCCTGGATGCCCCCGGCGCCGGAACCGCCGTACGCTGCCCCGAAAAAGGCGCCCGGCCCGCGGCCGCGTTGGCGTGCTCCCGGTGGGGGCCTGGTGGACGGTTACCCCGCCGCCAACATAGCTAACTTGCCAGCCGGGCCGGCGGCCGCCGCCTTTTTCACCCATCCGCCATTTTGCTGACCATGAAGAAGTTATTTACTTTACTCAGCAGCTCGCTCCTGAGCGCGAGTGCCCTGGCCCAAACCAGCCCGCCGCCCGCCACGCCGCAGTGGCGCCCGGCTTATCACTTCACGCCAGCCGCCCACTGGATGAACGACCCCAACGGCCTGGTTTTTTACCAAGGCGCCTACCACTTATTTTTTCAGTATTACCCCGGCGGCATGGTGTGGGGCCCCATGCACTGGGGCCACGCCACCAGCCCCGACATGCTGCGCTGGCAAAAGCAGCCCGTGGCGCTAGCCCCTGATAGCCTAGGGTATATCTTCTCGGGCTCGGCCGTGGTGGACAGCAAGAACACCAGCGGTTTCGGCAAGAATGGGCAGGTGCCGCTGGTGGCGCTGTTCACCTACCACAACCCGAAGCTAGAGAAAACCGACCCTGCCCACAGCCAAAGCCAGGGCGTGGCCTACAGCCTCGACGCGGGCAAAACCTGGACGAAGTACGCCGGCAACCCCGTGCTCAAAAGCCCCGGCATCGTGGACTTTCGCGACCCCAAGGTGAGCTGGAACGAGCAGACCCACCAGTGGCTGATGACCCTAGCCACCAAGGACCGCATCACGTTTTACGCCTCGCCCAACTTCCGCGACTGGACCAAGGAAAGCGAGTTTGGGGACCAGCTAGGGGCGCACGGCGGCGTGTGGGAGTGCCCAGATTTGTTTCCGCTCACCCTCAACGGTAAAACGTACTGGGTACTCATCGTCAACATCAACCCCGGCGGGCCCAACGGCGGCTCGGCCACCCAGTATTTCGTGGGCGATTTTGACGGCCGCACCTTTAAACCCCTGAACAACAAGACGAAGTGGGCCGACTACGGCCCCGATGAGTACGCGGGCGTCACGTTTGCCAACACCGGCAATCGCCGCCTGTTTCTGGGCTGGATGAGCAACTGGGAATACGCCAACCAGGTACCCACCTCGCCCTGGCGCAGCGCCATGACCATTCCGCGCGAGCTGGGTTTGCGCGAGGCGGGCGGCGAAATTTACCTGACTTCCACGCCCGCCCGCGAGCTGGCTAGCCTGGCCGCCGCGCCCACTACACTGCAAAACGTGGCCGTGCAAGCGCCCGTGGACCTGGAGCGCCTGCGCGTGCCGAGCGGCAAGTTTCGCCTGAACCTGACCACAAGCCAGCTCGCCGGTTTCGAGCTGGTGCTGGGCAACGCGGCCGGCGAGGAGCTGGTGCTGGGCTTCGACCAGGCGAAGAACGCGTATTTTATCGACCGCAGCCGGGCCGGCAAAACGGGGTTCAGCCCCCAGTTTACGGGCCGGCACACGGCACCCCGGCTAGCCACCGCGGCCGGTGCCGACCTCACGCTCTTCTTCGACGCGGCTTCGGTCGAGCTCTTTGCCGACCACGGCCTCACGGCCATGACGGCCATCTATTTCCCTACCCAGCCGCTGACCTCGCTGCGGCTGCGCGCGGCGCACGGCATCACGTTTCAGCAGGTCAGCACCGCCGCGCTAGCCCCCAAAGCCGCCGGCAAGGCGCCGGCAGTGGGCCGGCGCTAGGGCAACGTCAGCGGCGGCTTGCCGGCGGCTTTGGGGGCTAGCAATAGTGTGCGGAGCACTAGCAACGCACAAAAAGGCCCCGCACCGAGGTGGTGCGGGGCCTTTTAGTATGCGTAGGCTAGCCTAGTAGGCGGCGTTCTGCGGGTCGAAGTTGGTCCAGCCCTGGGTCCAGTTGTCGGTGCCGTTGAAGGCGCCGCGGAAGGTACCCTGGGTGAAGAAGCTATCAGCCGCCTTACCCGTGAACACCGCGCCCGTGAGCAGTGGCGAGGTGCTTTGCGGCAGAAACGAGGGCGCCGTGAGGCTGAAGGTGTTGGCGTTCAGAGCCAGCGTGCCCAGGTCGGTGCGGCTCACCACCGAGTTGTTTTTATCGCTGGCGTTAAACCAGGCTTGCACATCGGCATCGCTGAAGGCGCCGGTGCCGGTGTTGCCAGCAGCGCGCAGGGGCGTGTTGTTGTTGGCTAGCACCACGCCGCGCAAATCCAGGCCGCCGGCCTGCACGTTGGCCCAGGTGGAGGTACCGTCGAGACGCAGGCCTTCGGGCTGGCCTACGAACACGGAGTTGTAGACGCTAATGGAGGTGTTGCGGCGCAGGTGCAGGGCCGACTGGTACACGCCGCTGCCCGACTGCTGGGTGGTAACCGGCGCGCCGGGCGTTACGAACACGCTGATGTTGCTGAACACGGGTGCCGTGAGGGGCAGGCCATCGTTGCTGCCGTTGGCCGGCGTGCCGGGGTTGAAGTTATCCGACTCGAAGCCGTTGGAGCCCGACTGGTCGGCAAACTGCGGGTCGCGCAGCGAGAGGCCGTACTGCACTTTGCCGGTGAAGCCGAAGTCGGTGTCAAAGTCATCATCCCAGCCCCGGAAAGCTACTAGGTGCTTGGCATTGGCGGTGCCGCCAAACCACTCGAACGAGTCGTCGCCGGAATACGAAACCTGGATGTAGTCGAGCGTCGTGCCCGAGCCTACTCCGTAGAGCGTCAGGCCGTTGATTTCACTGTTGGGGTCAGTGGAGAGCGGCACACCCGCAAACTCGATGCGCGCATACTTGAGCACGCCCGAGTTGTCGGCCGCGTTGCTGCCGCCAAACAGGCTGCGAATGCCGCCCTCGGGCACCGTGCTCAGGGGGCGGTTGGTGGGCGCGGCGCCCACCAGCACTACGCCACCCCAGTCGCCGTAGTTGCGGCTGCCAGCGGCCTTGGCCGAGGTGAAGATGATGGGATTAGCGGCCGTGCCTTCGGCCATGATTTTGGCGCCGCGCTCGATGATGAGCGTGCCTTTGGTGGCCTGGTCGCCGAATATTTTGGTGCCTGCCGGAATGGTGAGCGTGTTGCCGCTCGTCACGTACACGGCGCCTTGCAGCAGGTATTTCTCGTTGGCGTTCAGCGTGCGGCTGCTCGTGATTTCGCCGGTGAGAATTACCCGGCCGGCGCTATCAACGGGGCCGCTGGGCGCCACGCTGGGGGCGTTGTCGTTGTTGTTCTCGCAGCTGCTCAGCGCAGTAGCCAGGCTGAGGACGGCTAGCAGCAGCACTTTGGGGAAGCGTTTCATACGGCGGGTAAAGGGTAAAAGGGGGCGTGAGAAAGCCGGCGACCCTAGCGGGGCCACCTAGTGAAAGGCAGAGGTGAGAGGAGGCAGGGCAGCGCGGCCTACCAGGTGTAGGTGATGCCGAGCGTGCCGTAGGAGCCGCGGCGGAACTCGCGCACCGCCTGGTCGCTGCTGCTGTACTTGAGGTCGCGGTCGGTGTCCTGGGCCAGCTTCACGGGTTGGTTGAAGAGGTCTTGCAGCGCGGCGCGCAGTTCCCAGTGCGGGGTCAGGCGCTTGGTGGCCACCAGGTCTACTACGTGGCGGGGGGCCTCAAACAGGGTGGGGTTGTCCACGTTGCCCACGGCGAAGATGCGCGGGCCGGCCACGTTGTAGAGCACGCTGATTTGGGTGCCGTTTTCCTCGTTGGCGTAGTAGGCCCCCAGGTTGATGAGGTAAGGCGACTGGCTTTGCAGGGGCCGGCGCTGGCTTTGGGTATCACCCACGTTCGAGGGGTTAATCTGGCCGCTGTTGTCGGGCACGTTCACGGTGGCGCCCAGGTCTACCTGGCTCACAATGTAGGAGGCGTTGCCCACCAGCGAGAAGCCCTTCAGCCAGGCGGCATCCGAAATGGTGGCCAGCGACTTACGCACTTCTACTTCCACACCGTAGTTCATGGCCGACTGCGTGTTGACAAACGCGTAGTTGAGGCTGTTTACGCCCGTGGCGGTGGCAATCTGGTAGCTTTCGATGGGGTTAGCAAAGTGCTTGTAGAACGCGCCCACCGTAAGCAGCTCGCCCGTGGTGGGGTACAGCTCCCAGCGCAAATCCAGGTTTTGAATTTTCGCCGTGCGCAGGTCGTAGTTGCCCTGAATATTGGCGTTCAGGTTGAAGTCGTAGAAGCGAAACGGGGCTAGCTCCCGAAATTCGGGCCGGTTGATGGTCGAGGCATAGGCCGCCCGCACCAGCATCTTATCGGTGAGGTTGTAGCTCAGGTTCAGCGAGGGCAGCGGGCTCAGCAGGCGGCGGCCGCCGCGCACCGTTTGGCCGGTGAGCAGCTGGCTGCTCACGTTCTGGTCGTTGTACTCGGCCCGCAGGCCGGCCGTGCCCGTAAACTTGCCCAGCGGCACCGTGAGGCTGGCGTAGCCGGCCGCCAGCGTGTTGTAGGCGGTGTAGCTATTGCTAGGGTCAAAGTTCTCGGCCAGGCTAAAGCCCCCGTTCTGGCCGGTGAGGTTGGCCGGCCCAAACACCTGCTCGATGGGCTGGGTGCGGATGCCGCTGGTGTTGCCCACGCTCTGGTAGCCGAAGAAGCGGGCATCAAACGTGCGGTCCTTGCGCTCGGCATATAGGCCGGCCTTCAGGCGCAGCCCGCCCTCGCGGTTGGTCGAATCCTTCTTAATCTGGTGCACCACGTTCAGGGCCACTGTTTCCACGCGCTCGTTGAGCTTGGAGAAGTAGCGGCCGGCATCGGTGAGGCTGGGCTGGGCGGGCAGGGCCACGCCAAAGGGCGCCGACTGGCCATCGGTGCCCATGGCCCCGATGGGGCGGATGTAGCGCGCCCGGCGCCAGTCGGGCTCGGTGCGGTAGGTCGAGGCGAAGCCGCCCACCCAATTGATGGTCGTCTTGTCGTTGGCTAGCTCGTGGTTGCCAATCAGCTGGCCCGAGTAGATGCTGCGGCTTTCAAAGCGCTCCGAAAAACCTCGCACGTCGTTGCTGCTCTGGGTGATGTCCTGCCCGGCGCGCACCACCGTTTCGGCATTGCCAAGCTGGTTGAACAAGTTCTTGAACTCCAGGGTACTGCGGCTGTTCAGGCGCAGCCAGAAGTTTTGCACCACGCCCAGGCGCACTTCGTTGTTATATACCTGGTCGTTGTAGTTGGCGGCCAGCTGGTCGCGGTCGGTCCCGTTTTCGTAAAAGGTCAGCCGCGCGCTGGTAGCCTGGTTGTAATTGCCGTAGTTGAGGCTGGTAAGCGTGCCAAATTGTTTGCCGCCCAGCTCGAAGCGGCGGCCCATGTTAAAGGACAGCCGCACGTCGGGCGCGGCCTTGAGCGTGTTAATGCCCCAGCGGTTGGGCAGCTGGCGGGCCAGGTCGGCCCGCGTGGCGGCAGCAATGTCGGTCGAGAGGTTGGCCGGCCAGTTGCTGGGGATGGTGCGCTTGCCGCTGTCGAAGCCTAGCCAGTCGTATTTACCGCCCTCTGCTTTCTGCACATCCTTCATGGTAGTGCCAACGCGGTAGCCGCCCAGCACACTCAGGTTGGTGAAATTCTCCTCGGGGGCGCGCTTGGTGTAGACCTTGATAACGCCACCCGCAAAGTCGCCGGGCAGCTCGGCCGAGCCCGATTTGAAAATCAGCATCCGGTCGATGACGCTGCTCGGAATCATGTCGAAGGCAAACGCTCGCGTGTCTACCTCCGAGCTAGGGGTCAGCACATCGTTGAGCATCACGGCATTGTAGCGCTGCGTGAGGCCCCGCACCAGCACGAAGCGGTTGTCCTGGATGCTCACGCCCGGCACGCGGCGGGCAATCTGGGCCGCGTCGCGGTCCTGCGATTTCACAATCTGCTCCGACGATACGCCCACGGCCACCAGCTGGGCGTTGCGCACCTCCGAAATCACGGCAATTTCGGTGTTGGTGCGGCGCTGGGCCGTTACCACTACTTCGTCCAGGGCCGAGGTGGAGGCGCTCAGCGCCGTATTTACTACGACCACCTTGCCAGCGGTCACGGTCAGGCCGGGCACCGTTTTGTTGGTATACCCTACCGAGCTGATGCGCAGCGCGTGCGCCCCCACCGGCACCTTGCCAATGGTAAAAGTGCCGTCGAGGTCAGTAGCCGCTCCAATACCCGTGCCCTCCACCCCCACGCTAGCCCCGATAACGGGCTCCTGGGTTTGCTGGTCGCGCACCGTGCCCCGAATGGTACCGGTTTGCGCCGCCGCCGCCAGGCTACCCCCTAGCCAACACAGGAAAAATAACGCAAAAATCTGGCCGTAGAAGTGGCGCATTGTACTTAGGGTAAGTGAGTTATTCAAAAAACAAAGCCGCTGGGTGAGCCACAAGCGCGCCCCTGAGCGTCGGGGCCCGACGCCTGGGTAGTAGCAAGAAGTTGGGGGAAGCCGGCTAGCCCACTCGGTGGGGCCAGGCAGTAGCCAGGCAGTTTTTCTTACGCACGCATTAAGAGCTTAATGAGCAATAGCTTGGCTAGCCTAAAAGGCTTTTGCAAAAGCCTTTCTTTACGAAGGACAAAATTACCGGCGCCGTATTACCCTACTGTTTCCCTGCGGTTGTCAATCCATTATTCACCCCCTAGCCCGTGCCAGCCGGGCAGCCGCACCGGGCAGCAGCAAGCCCACCCACAGCCGCCACAGTGAAAATTAAAAAACAGTCCTATATTTAACCTGTATTAGCGTTCTAATACACTAGAAATTTATGCTATTGTTTTCAAAATCGCCCGGTTAGGCCAGGGCCGCGGCTAGCAAGCCGGTCGTAATTTTTTTCTTATGGGCTCCGCTATTCCTGAAAACACTTGGCGCTGGGATTATTTCATCCTGACGGCGCGAACGCTGCTAGCCTTCATTTTTATGAGCTACGGCGTAGCCAAGCTAATCGGGCTACAGTTCAGCATCAGCCCGGATGTGCTGGCCCAGCCGCTTGGGCGAGCTAGCCTGGCGCACGTAGCCTGGTATTGCTTTGGCCACGAACCGTTTAACACATACGTGGGCGTTTCGCAAATAGTCGCGAGCCTGTTGCTGCTCTGGCGCCGCACGGCGCTGCTAGGGGCCGTGCTGCTGCTACCGATTGCCACCACTATTTTTATCATCGACCTCACCTATCTGCCTGATATTATAGCTTTTCGCTACGCCTTGCCTTTTTACCTGGGGCTTCTGCTGCTCATTTTTTATCACCATCGCGACCGGGTATGGCTTATACTCCGGGCCCTTATCGGGGAGGCGGCCACCCAGCGGGCCTATCCGTGGTGGGCGTACCTGCTCCTGCCAGTAGCGGCCGGGCTGCTCAGCCTGGGCTGGCTACTGCCCAAATACGGCGTCGATTTTATGCTGAACCCAGCGGGTACGCTGCGTTATTTCTCCCTGGTTTTTGCCCAGCTAAAACAGCTTATTCGCTGAATATAAGTATTTTCAAGACTAAACCCACTCCCCTACCCACCGGCGGAAGCGGGCAGGCCGCGGCTAGCCGGCTCTTTTGCGAGAAGGCCCGGCCGGCTAGCCTAAACCGGCCTAAAGCAAAACAGCTACTCAGATTTTCATCTGAGTAGCTGTTTCTTAATGGTAAAAGAGACTGGGTTCGAACTAGTAATTCTCTGGCGGCCGTGACTGCCACCTATCTCGGTTTCTTCGCCGCCGCGCGGGTCAGCTTGGCGTTGAGGGCTGTTGCGAAGGCGTGGTAGCTTCCGAAGTATTTTGCGCTGAAAAACTACCGTGGCCAAATACAATTTCCTTTTCTACTCAGCTGAGTGGCCAGTGCTCAGCCTATGTGATGGGAGGTGAGTGGAGAACAGAACGTGGACTTTAGGTGTTATGGTTGTTTAGAAAGCCGTCATTTGCAATTTATGAGTACAGATAGTACCAACTCAGAAAGTGGAATGCTACCGGAAATCGGTGTCTTCACCGAACTCTTGCAGCAGCAGGGCGTCCACGCTGCCCTCGAATACCTGAACCGTCGTACGCCGCACCGCTATACTGGCATGTTTCGTTTTGATGGGGAAATGTTACGCAATGAGGTACTTTACGACCGCAATCAGGCCACCGTCCGGCAAGGGGATGATGTGCCGCTGGTGCTGACCTATTGTGCATTGGTGGGCCGCCAAGAAGGCCCCGTAAATATTCTGGATGCGGCAACTGACCCCTTGGCCCAAGGAGTCGATACGTCGGTTATTTCCTATTGCGGCGTACTCGTTCGCGACGCCCAGGGGCAGGCGTATGGCACGCTTTGTCACTACGATATGCAGCGCTGCCAAGAGCGAACCACGGACTTGCCCCTGCTCGAAGCGGCGGCCCAGTTGTTTTACCAACAGCGGCCCCTCTAAACGCAGGTTCGGGAATTAGGCAGCCGAAAAGCAAAGGAGCCAGTAAGCAGCAAGCGGAGTTCCTGGGCTCCGTTTACTTTAGGTTATGGTTGAGTGGCATTAACCCCTTGCTGACTCGTAGCGGCAAGCTACGGGACCGCTCTTGCCCACGCACCGAACGTCATAGCTTACGCCAACTCCTTGACCCCATGCGCTATATCTGCCGCACTGGCTGCCAATAGCGCAACCTGCCCGCCTGTTTTCCGCTCTGGCCAACTCGGCTTTGAAGCGGATGGCCGAGCACTGGCTGCCTTGGTCGGAGTGGATGACAAGCCTGGCCGGGGGCGGCGCAGGGCCTCACTGACCAAATCTTCCGGCATGGAGTCGCGCACGTCCCAGCCGACGACTTTATGCGAGCAGCGGTCGAGCTAGACCGCTAGATATAGCCAGCCGCCGTGGCCCTGGCACGGCAAGTAGGTGATGTCGCCCACCCACATCCAGTTGGGGGCGGTGGGGTCCCGCTGGCTGAGCAGTCAGTTGGGCGCAGCGCGCACGGCCGGGTCGGAATCGGTGGTGCAGGGCACAAACGAGCGGGGCTGTTGGGCGCGCAGACCGTGGGCCGTGAGCATGTGCCCTGCCGCGCCCGGCAGCCCACCAGGTGGCCCTAGGTCTGCACTTCGGCTCGTAGCCGACGGGTGCCGTAGCGCTGGTTGTGATACACAAACACCTCGCGCATGGCTACTTGCCAAGCCGGCTCGGTTGCTGACGGCACTGCCAGGCGTAGTAGGCGGCCGGGGCCACCCGCAGCACCTTGCAGAACTGGCGCACTGGCGTTTGGCGATGTACCAATGCGTGCTCACGGGGGCGGTTGGCTGAAGATGACCAAGGCTTTTTTAAAATATTCAGCTCCCACCCCGGCTACTTATTAGTGGCGCGTGGGGTGCGGACCTCCGGGTCGCGGGCCACTTCCACGCTGCCGACCTCAGTCACCAGCTGCGCTTGCTGCCAGCGGTAGAGCAGCTTGGGGCCGATGCCCAACTGCCGGGCCGCGGGCTTGCGGCTCTCGCTGGCTAGGCGCAGCGTCTCGGCCTTAAGCACCTCGTCGTATTTACGCCGTTTGGCGGGCGACGCTCTGCTGGATTTTGCTGCCATGACAGAAGCAATATACGTCCTGCTTGTGTCCGTCATTTCTAGACCACCTCAACTAAGCCCTACTTCTTAAACCCGCCCTTAGCCTCAGTCCGCGGCTTTTTCTGCTGGCACCGCTAGCGCGGGCCGACGTGCAGCGGCCGCCGGCTGCTCCCGCTGCACGTCGGCCCGCGACTTGGGTACTTCGCCCTGGCCAGCGGGCCAGCCTTCGCGCTGGGTTTTGCGGTCGCCGTCGGTGGCCTCGGTCTGGTCATGCAGCAAGATTTGCTGAGTAGGAAAGGGCAAGTCAATGCCGTGCGCGGTGAGCGTGTTCTTGATGGCTTCGAGTACCTGGTCTTGCGCGCCCATGATGTCGGCGCGGCGCGGCGGATTTATCCACCAACGGGCGCGGATGTTGACACTGCTACCAGCTAGGTCCACTACCAGCGCCTCGGGCGCAGGGTCAGCGAGCACCCCGTCTACCCCGCGCATGGCCTCGACGATAAGCTGCCGGGCCCGGCCAACATCGTCGCCGTAGCCGATGCCGATGTCGTATTGCAGGCGCCGTTGCTCGTAGGCAGTGTTCACCGTGACGGAGTTGATGAACAGCTCAGCATTGGGGATGACCACCCGGCGGCCGTCGTAGGTCTTGATGGTGGTAGCCCGCGTCTGAATGTTTTCAACGGTGCCCTCAAATTCCTTGTATTTTATCTGGTCGTTGATTTTAAACGGCTCGGTTATCAGCAGCAGGATGCCAGCCAGGAAGTTTTGAAAGATGTCTTTGAAAGCAAAGCCGATGGCCACGCCACCCACGCCCAGTGCGCTCAGCAGGCTGGCGGGCGTGAAGCTGGGCACCATAATAGTTACCGTTATGAGGATGCCAAGGATGAGGGTCAGCACGTAGGAGAGCCGGCTCAGTAACAGCTTCAGGCTCTGGCTTTGGCCCCGGTTATGCACTAATCGCTCGACCAGCGACTGCACGCCCCGCGCAATAAAAATGAAGATAACGAATACTACCAGCCCAAAGAGCAGGTTGGGTAGCAGGGCCATAAAATCGCGACCCATTTGGTTGATTTTCTGCCAGGCAATTGAAAAATCCATGCGTTAGAAAGGTAATAAAAGCCGAGAAGAGTATTGAATCTGCATGAGTTCGTGAGCACAGCCGCTCAGGCTAGCCCGCTAACAGGCCCTAATGGACGATTAACCAATTAGCAGTCAGTATGAACGCAGGGGGAGTGCCCGTCGTTGCCGGCCCCTAGCGGGAGCTTACCGCCTAGCTGGCCGCGCTGGGGCATCGGTCACCACTAGTAGCTGCACGGGCTGTCGGCCGCCAGCCCGCACCCGCAGCCAGGCCGATAAGCGCTGCTGCTCAGCGGCGGGCAGCGCCGTACGCACGTGCAAGGCTACCACCACCGTAGTGTCAGCCCTTAACGAATCAGTGGCGGGCGCTACCAGCCGGTTCAGGGCCAGTTGGCGCACGGTGGGATGCTCTGCTTGCACCTCGCGCAGCAGCGTGGCGGCTGGAGGCAGGCCGAGCGCGGCTAGGCTATCAGCATGAGCCAACTGTAGCTGCATCTGCACCAGGCGGCCCTCGTAGCCCACCAGGGTTTGCTCCTGGCGGCTACGCACGTCTTCCAACACACTCGTGCGGAGCGCCTGCGCATCGGCCGAGTCCACGTGGGCCAGGCCCTGGCGCACGGTAAGTTGGATATCATCGAGGTGGTACTTAGGCAGCTTAGCCCGGGCGGCTCGCAGCTGGGCCGGCGTGAGTTGCTGGCCAGCCAGCAACACGTTGATAGTGCGCGCCGTGGGGCCGATGCGCGAGGTCACCACGTAGGTACCAGGCGTATTAAGCTGCTCATCAATAAAGCGTTGGGCGTTGTGCGTGAAGGTGCCGTTGCGCACGATGCCGATAGCCAGGTATACGCTGGGCGCAGCCGTGAGCAACGCCAGCGTCCAAATGATGCGGCGCACGCGTCGGGCCCCGCCGGCCGTTTCAAACTCGTGGTGGGGCAGCGGCAGAATTTGAATAACCAAAAAAGTTGCGACGCTGATAAACACGCAATTAATCGAAAACAGATACAGGGCGCCGCCAAAATAGGCCCAGTGGGCCGTGGCTAGCCCGTAGCCGGCCGTGCACAGCGGCGGCATGAGCGCCGTGGCGATGGCCACCCCAGGAATGACGTTGCTGTGCTCGCGGCGGGTGAGGCCCACGGCCCCGGCCGCCCCTCCAAAAAGGGCAATAAGCACATCCCAGCTGGTGGGCTGGGTGCGGGATAGCAGTTCGGAGCCCGCATCGGTGAGGGGCGTGAGACGGAAATAAAGCGCCGACACGGCTAGGCTCAGCACGGTGGCGGTGAGCAGGCTCTTGGCCCCGCGCCGGATGAGGCCCAGCTCCATGGTGGCCGCCCCGTAGCCGATGCCCACGATGGGACCCATGAGCGGCGAAATCAGCATAGCCCCAATGATGACGGCGGTAGAGTTGACATTCAGCCCCACGGAAGCCACTAGGATGGCGAAAATCAGCACCCACAAGTTGGTGCCCTGAAACGGAATGCCGGCCTCCACATCGGCCTGGATTTCGGCGGGCTCGGCCATGTCATCCGTGAGGAGAAAGCGAGTGCGCAGGAAGCGCCAGAAGGTTACCAGCATCGGAGTGAAATTAGGTAGAAGCCGGGGCTGCCGGAGCAGTCCGCAACCACTCAGCAGCGGGGGAAAGCTCCTCAAAAAAGACTGTGGTTACCACACACCGTAGCTGCTCGGCCACGGCTGGCGTATGCAAGCGGTGCTCCGGGGCTAGGGTGGGTACCACAGCGTAGCGTTCGAGGCGGGTATCGTTAACCACGGCCGGGAGCCAGGTAGTCAGCAGCCAGTCGCGGTCAGCCTCGGCAGGGGCGGTGGACATGGCGCGGTGGTCGGCCAAGATGCCCAGGAGCGGGTAGCGCCGCAACAGGTTATGAGCGTGGATATAAAGGGCACGAAACTCTAGTCCGGTTAGGGCCGCACCCGACCAGTGCAGGTACAGGTAACTGTCTTCGGGCACATACTCTACCGAGCCGACGGCGTTAGAGAAATAACAGTGAGTAAGAGGCATAGACCAGGGCAACAAAAGCTAGGGACGGGGCTGGCTGGCCGCAGAGGCCGGGCCGCTGGCCAGCCAGCCCAACAGGCGCTTTAACGTCAGGCCCTGCACCACGGCCGAGAACAGCACCACGGCAAACGTCATCGGCACAAACACTTCGGGGTGCAGCGCGTCGGGCAGGCCCAGGGCGAGGGCCAGCGAAATGCCCCCGCGCAACCCGCCCCAGCTCAGGATGACCAGGGTGCGCGGCGGCAGCTGCCGCGAGAGACCGAGCAGGCGGGTGGGCAGGGCCAGCGCCACGTAGCGCACCAGCAGGGCTAGTACGGCCGCCGCCACGCCCAAGCCCAGGTAAAAGGGGCTGAAGCCGATTACCACCAGCTCTAGGCCCATGAGCACGAACAGTACGGCATTCAGTACCTCATCGAGCGCCTCCCAAAATTTCTCCAAATAGTCGCGGGTTATGTCCGACACGGCCTCGCTGCGGCTCACGTTGCCGATGGCTAGGCCCGCCACCACCATAGCCAGCGGCCCCGATACACCCAGCGCGTGGCACAGCGCATAGCCCCCCATTACCAGGGCTAGGGTCAGGATAACTTCGGTCTGGAAGTGGTCAACGGTGCGAATGAGGCGGTAGCCCACGTAGCCCAGTACGGCCCCAGCCAGCAGTCCACCGCCCGCTTCGCGCAGCAACAGCAGCGCGGCCGAACCTACGCTGGGAGTTTCGCCGGGCGTGGCCAGTTCCAGCAGCGTCACAAACACCACTACCCCAAAGCCGTCATTGAACAGAGACTCGCCGGCCAGGTTGGTTTCAATGTTCTTATCTAGGTTGGTTGTTTTGAGGATACCCAGTACCGCAATAGGGTCGGTGGGGGCAATGAGGGCCCCAAATAGCAGGCATGGTAGCAGCGGTATCCCCGTCCCAACCAGTTGAAGCAGTTCATAGGTGCCCAGGCCCACCAGCGCCGTGGCCAGCAGCACCCCCAGCGTAGAATAGGCCGCGATGCTGCGCCACACGGCTCTTAAAGCCTCCACCCGCACGTGCAGCGAGCCGGCAAAAAGCAGGAAACACAGCACCGAACCCATCAGGAACTGGGTGAAGTCGAACTGTACTAGGGCAGCCCGCACGGTGCCGGTGAAGCCCGGTACGATGTGCCCGCCCGCCAGTACCGCCACCGCCGCTGCCACGCCCAACAGCAGAAACATAATACCCGCCGGCTGGCGCAAAAACCGGGTATTCAGATACGAAAACAGGGCCGCGAGCGTGAGCAGCGCAGCCGAAAAAGTAAATAAGCTCATAGACATCCTGAACGGGAGATGAGCGGGCAAGTTTTGTGCGCCTTACTATTAGGAGGGCTTTGCAGAACAATCAAGGCTCCATCGGCCTGAACGCAGGTGAAGCTAGCCCCCTCCCCGGCCCCAATGATGAGGGCGCCGGGGGCCTCCCTACCGACCAGTTCTTCTTCTACCAGCTTTATAACCTGTGGTATACTTCGGGTCATACACAATGTGAGGTGGTCTAGCTAGGCTACACAGAGTTGGGACATAGTTTGAAAGTGGATTTCGAAGTGGTTGGGGGCGAGGTAGCCGAGTGCGGAATGCCGGCGCTCGGCGTTGTAGTAAGCTGGGTAGTGGCTGATTTCCAGGCGCGCCTCGGCTAAGTTGCGGAAGCTGCCACCAGCGAGTAATTCCGTTTTGAGCCGACTCCAAAATGATTCGGCGTGGGCATTATCATAGCAGTTGCCCCGCCGGCTCATGCTTTGCCCGGCTTTGTGACGAACTACTAAGGCCTTAAAGTTGACAGCGGAGTGCTGGCTGCCTTGGTCGGAGTGCACGAGGAGCCCGGCCGCCGGCTGGCGCACGGCCAAGGCGCGACGCAGGGCCTCGCTAACCAGGGCTTCGGGCATAGATTCGCGCACATCCCAGCCCACGATTTTGTGGGAGTAACGCTCGAGCCACGTGGCCAGGTAAAGCCAGCCCCCGCCCTGCTTGGGCAGATACATGATGTCGCCCACCCAGACCTAGTTAGGCGCGGTGGGCGCGGGCTGGCCGAAGATGACCAAGGCTTTTTTAAATGTCGAGCTCCTGCTCCGCCCGTTTCTCTTTGCTGCGCTCATGACGCAGGAAATATACGTCCTGCTCCTGTGCGCCTAATCTAGACCACCTCAGTTAATGCCTAAGGCTAATTACCACCAAAACCTAATAATCACTAACTGGCCATGCGGAGACTAGCAGGGTGAGCACAAAGGCTTAAATTAGCGCAAGCGTTTAAATAATATGCTGAACCAGAAGAAAATACATGCCAAGTCTCTACTGAGTTTGCGCCCTAGATAATTGGCAGCCCGCCCGTCGCCGGTTAAGTAAGTGGGCAACAATGAGGCCAGCAGAGGATGCGTATTGTACAGCTTCCAGCCAGGGCCACTGCTCGGCTAGCAGGCCGGCCGCCGCAAACAGGCTGAAGCATCCCCACAGAGCTAGCCGCAGGTTGGGTGCGGAGGAGCGCCGGCTGGCTAGGGCCACCAGCACGCCGCTTAGCACTAAGAAGGCTAGCTCCCAGCGCTCGGTCACGTCGCCGGGATTGCGGGTGCCCCACCAGGCCAATAGGGCGGGACCGGCGACGCAGTGGATGGTGCAAAGTGTAGCATTGAGGACGCCGCCGCAGTCAGCTGCGCCTCGCAAGGAAAGTAAACGCATAGGTATTAGAATTGAGGCCAGGGGTCCTGAAAAGAGCCGCCACGTTGCCAATGCGCTATTTCAGCCTCGGTGCAGAGGCAAGAGGCTAGCTCCTGGCGCACGCGGGCCTCGGGCACATCCTGGCCGATGAACACCAGCTCATTTTGTCGGTCTTGGAAACGCTGGTCCCAGCGGGCTAGGATGGTGGCGCGGTTTTCCCGAAAGGCCGGGTGCAGCTCGGGTCGCTCAATGCTGGCCCACCACGAGCCGGCGCTTTCGGTGCGTAGCGAGCCGCCGGCCTGGCTCCAGTTGAGGGCGTCGGCGGGGCGCGAGGCTAGCCAGAACAAGCCCTTGCTGCGGATAACCTCACCAGCCCAGTTGTCAGAAATATAATCCCAGAAGCGCTGCGGGTGGAAGGGCCGGCTGTCGCGAAAAACGAAACTACCGATACCATATTCCTCGGTTTCTGGTGTGTGGTGGCCCTTAGCCAGCTCTTCCTGCCAGCCGCGGCTCTGCTCGGCTTCCTCGAAGTTGAAGAGGCCGGTATTCAGGATATTGCGTAGCGGTGTTTTGCCAAACGTGGCCTCTACGACGCGGGCGGCGGGGTTTAGCTTGCTTAAAATAGCCCGCAGTTCACCCAGGTGGTGAGCGCTTACCAGGTCAGCCTTGTTGAGCACGATGACGTTGGCAAACTCGACCTGTTCGGTGAGTAGGTTCACGATGGCGCGCACATCGGTGAGGTCGGCCTCGTGGAGCTGGCGGTCGGGCAGGCGGTCGAGGCTACCGAAATCCTTGGCAAAGTTGAAGGCATCGACCACCGTCACCAGCGTGTCGAGGCGGGCGTGGCGGCTCAGGTCAATGGTACCGTCTTCGCTCACAAAGCTGAAGGTTTGAGCCACCGGCAGCGGCTCCGAGATGCCCGTGCTCTCGATGAGCAGGTAGTCGAAGCGGCCCTCGCGGGCTAGCTTGGTTACCTCTAGCATCAGGTCTTCGCGCAGGGTGCAGCAGATGCAGCCGTTGCTCATCTCCACCAGCCGCTCCTCGGTGCGCGAGAGGCCGCCCTCGCGGGCCACGTGCTGGGCATCGATGTTGACCTCGCTCATGTCGTTGACGATAACGGCCACCTTCAAGCCTTCGCGGTTGTGCAGCACGTGGTTGAGCAAAGTGGTTTTGCCCGCGCCCAAAAAGCCGCTGAGCACGGTGACGGGAAGCTGGCGCGCCGCGCCAGCAGGAAAAGAGGCCATAATGGAATAGCTGGGAAAAAGCCAGGCGTACTAGGTGCCTGGTTAAGTAAAGATAAAGCGGGGCTTTCTTATTTGCAACAATGTTGCAAATAAGAAAGCCCCGCTTCGGATTTAGTAGCTATTACCGGGTGGATAACCAGCCTTACACCCGCTACTTTTTGGCGCCGTCGAGTAGGTTTTTGTGCTCGGTCATCATGTTGGCGTGGTCATCGACGAGCTTTTTGTGCTCCTGCTGAATCTGCTGGTCTTCGGTCTTCATCTGGTCATGCTCCTGCACCATTTGGGCGTCCGATACTTTACCGCTGCTGTGGTTGGCTTCCAGCTCAGCATGGCGTTTCAGCACGGCATCGTGGCGCGCTATCACTTGCTGATGCTCCGCAATGAGGGCATCGTGGCGCTTCTCCAGGGCTAGGAAAGGGGCAGTTTTGTCGATGCCAGCCCGCTTGGCGGCGGCCAGCGCCTGCTGGTGGTCGGCTTCCATCACCGAGTCGGCCGTTTGCATAATGCGGTGGTCGGCCTCCATTTTCTGGTGGTCGGCTACCAGCTCGGCGTGCGTGACGGCGCCGACGGGGGCCGAGGCAGTAGCCGCAGTGGTATCGGCGGCTTTATCGGTGCTGGGCTGGCAGCTGGTAGTCAGCAGGGCGAAACCTAGGAGGCCGGCAGCGCCGGCGGCTTTCAATAAGTGCATGGTACGTGTGAGTAATGGTGAAAATCAGATTTTTAAGCAGGCATCTTTGGAGAAAACAACGTGGCAGTAGCCCCGCCCGCCAGCCCACCCTAGCCAAACAAACCCCAGCCAAAGGCCAGGGCTTGTTCGAGTTTTCTCTAAACCAAACCAGAGAAAGAGCCAGGGCACGGGGGCAACTCCAGCAGTTGCCCCGGCTAAGGGGACGGCTAGCTACCCGCTAATTGCCTAGCGTAAAAGCCAAGCCCAATGTGGTATTGAAAGCGGTAACGGGTTGCTTCTCCGTAAAGCGGCCGACCGTATTGTTGCGGTTGTCGTTTTTAATCGTGATGGGCGAGCTGCCCATAAAATCGGTGCGGGCCACCAGGCCCAGGCGCTCGCCCAGGGCGTAGTGCAGGCCTAGCCCGGCCGAGTAGCCGAAGGTGAGGCTGTGCGAGCTGCGTTGGGTAAACGTGTTGGTGGGGTCGTCTTCCAGCTGCACCATCAACTCCGGCGTGCCCAGCATTTGGTTGATGCCGGCCAGGCCGCGCACCTCCAGCTTCAGCTTGTCGCCGCCGAACATGAACGTGGGGCCTACCAGCGCCGAGAGGCGGCGGTAGCGGCCCGTGGCGCGCAGGGTGGTAGCGTCCACGTCAAACGCTTCGGTGTAAGCGGCGCCGAGTTTGGCCAGGTCGTCGCCCAGCAGGCGGCCGTTGTCAGAAAAGGCGACTTGCCCGGCCAGGCCCACAATGCCGCCGTGAAAGAAATGCGCGCCGTCGAGGGCCACGGTAAAGCCCGTTTTGGCGAAGCCCGACTCGGTGTTTTCGGCGTCGGTTGCCCGGAAGTTGCCAGTGGCAAACGAGGCCCCGGCATTGATACCGAAATACGACTTATTGGGCGACGACTGGGCTAGCCCGGTCAGCGGCAGTGCCAGCCCGGCGCTCAGCAGCAAGGTGTTGAATTTCATATTGATAGAAAATTCTAAGGTGAAGTAGGCCAGCTTATTGAATCGTTACTTTGAAACCGGCATCGAAGTCGGTCGAGCCGGGGGCGAAGGTGCCGTCCTTCACATTGGGCTGGTGGCGCAGCACCACCCGCAGGTAGCCAGTACTAGCCGCGCCGGTCACAAACGTGTCGGTGAGGCCCACCGGCAGGGGCGTTTTATTGTTATCGGTGTCGATGCGCGTCACGGTGAGGTTCAGCGGGTTGCCGGCCGGCACGGGCGTTGGGATGGGCAGCGGGTAGGTGTCGGCACCAGTGGGGGCCGGAATGATGAGCGCCTGCGTAGTAGGCAGCGGCTGGAAGAAAAAGCTGTGGATGTTAGCGCGCTCCTTAATCTCGGCGCCCACGTCGAAAGTGGGCGTCTGCGTCTTGTCGAGCAGGCCCACGGTCACGTTGTAGGTGGTGTTGGGCTTGAGGTTCAGGTTGGCTTTGCTCACGTCGGGGCCGCTCGCCACGGGGTTGCCCTTGCTATCGAGCAGTTGTTCCCAGGTGGCGGTTTGGGTGTCGGTGGCGCTGGCGGCGTTGGTCACCGTCAGGGTCAGCGTGGTGATGGCCTCGTTGGCCACCGAGGGCGACACGACTTCCTCGTCTTTGTTGCAGCCAGCCAGGCCAGTCAGGAGCAGTGCCCCGGCCCAGAAGCGGGCCGTCGGGGTGAGGTTCAGGGTAGAAAACATAGGGTTGGGGAAAATGAAACTTGTGAAGAGTGAAGATTTTATGGATTGGGTAGCAAGGTGTTAGAAAGGCACGCGCAGGCGCAGTTGAATATTCTGGCCCACATCGGCCGTGTAGTAGCGGAAGCGGTTGAGGTAGTCGCGGTACTCACGGTTGAAGAGGTTGCTGGCCGTTAGGCTCACGTCGAATACCTGGTGCCCAGCGTGGAGAATGGTGCCCGCCTCGGCGCCCCAGAGGTTGTAGGCGGCCGGCGCGGGCGCGTAGTCGCCGCTGGCCGGGGTGCGGTTTTGGCGCGCCACCAGCAGGTTGCTGAGGCCCACGTAGCTGCCGCGCAGCCGGCCGGGGCTAGCGGCGTCGCCCAGGTTCAAGCGCAGCCCATTTTGCCAGCGGTTGGGCGGGGCATATATGAGGTAGTCGTTGGTCGTCAGTTTGTAAGCCCACAGCAGCGACAGCGACGAGGTGAGGGTGAGCCGGCTGAACGGCCGGTAGCTGAGGCGCGCATCCAGGCCCTTGAACAGGGCATCGGCCTGGGTGTAGTCAAACACCGGGTAGGCCCCGCGCACCGTGCGGATGTAGCGTTGCGCCGGCGCCAGATACAGGTAGTTGCGGATGTAGTTGACGTAGCCGCCGACCTCTCCCTCCAGCTTCTCGCCGCTGTAAAGCAGGCTGGCGCTGGCGTTGTAGGCCTGCTCTTTGGTCAGGCTGGCGTTGCCTTCCTCGTAGGAGGCCGCGCTCTGGTGCACGCCGGCCGCGTACAGCTCGTTCACGGTGGGCGGGCGCCAGGCGGTAGCCAGGTTAGTCGTCAGCGTGAGGCCGTGCCCTAGCGCCAGTGCTCCGCCGAGAGTGCCCGTCAGGGCCTGGTACACGGTGGTGGGCTGAATAATGCGCCCCGTCGTCACGTCGGTCAGAAAGGCACGCAGCCAGCGGTAGTCGTAGCGCAGGCCGCCCTCCAGGGTCAGGCGCTCGCCGCGGTGCCTGCCCAGCACGTAGGCCCCCGCCCCGTAGTTGCGGAAGTTAGGAATCAGGTACTGGTACTCCCGAATGTTGGCCTGCGTGTTGCCCGCTAGCCCCGCCGTAGCCGACCACGGCCTAGCGGCGGCCGTCACGTAGGCCACATCCAGGGTATGCGAGGTCAAACTCAGAAACAGGTCGGGCACGTCGCCCAGCGCCGGGTTATAAGGCAGCTGGCTGCCATACTCCGAGCGGGCATCGGTTTGGCGGGCAAAAACGGCCTCTACCCGGT
Organism: uncultured Hymenobacter sp.; assembly: GCA_964385095.1. Taxonomy (GTDB): domain Bacteria; phylum Bacteroidota; class Bacteroidia; order Cytophagales; family Hymenobacteraceae; genus Hymenobacter. Next base: position 195,032 of record CAYLNN010000002.1, on the reverse strand, counting down.
CGCCGCCAGGCAGCCCCACCGTCGCCTTGGCCTTGAAAAGCTGGTGCACCACGGCCTGGTAGGGCCGGCCAATGGCGTAGGTAAACTGGTCGGGCGTGAGGGGGCGGTCGCGGGCAATGGCCGCCCGCAGGTCGTTCACCGAGCCCGTTTCGGAGCCCGCAAAAATGCCTAGTTTGGTATCGAAGCGACTGAAGAACAGCTCCGTATTGACAATGCCCCGGTGGTAACCCAGGGCCAGCGAATAGTTGCGCTCTTCCAGGCCGGTGTTGGCGAGGTAGTAGGTAGCCGAGCGCGAGTTGCCGGCCCGCCGCAACGTGCCCTGCACCCGGTAGCTGAGGCCGTGCAGCAAACCCAGCCCGCGCCCACCGCCCCGCACCGTATCAGCCGGCACGGCGCCCTGCACGAAGGCCGAGGCGGCGCCCAGGCGGCCGTTGGTCATGCCCACCAGGTTTACTTCGCCGCCCACGCCGGCCGTGTCGGGCAGGGCGGCGGGCTCCACCAGCACCACGCCGCCGATGGCGTCGGCGCCGTAGCGGATGCTAGCCGCACCCTTAATGACGCTCAAGCGGGTGGCCGTGAAAGGGTCGATTTCGGGGGCGTGGTCGAGGGCCCACTGCTGGCCCTCCTGCCGCACGCCGTTGTTGAGAATCAGCACCCTGTTGCCGTACAGGCCGTGGATGACGGGCTTGGCAATGGTGGGGCCAGTCTGGATACTGTACACGCCCGTGATGCCCGTGAGCGACTCGGCCAGGCTGCGGCCCCGGGTTTGTTGCAGGGCTTGGCCGCTGAGCGTGGTCTGGCTTTGGCTGATGAGCGGCACGGTGGCGCGCTCGCCTGCCACGCGCACCTCACCGAGCTGCCGGGCGTCGGCTTTTAGCTTGATGTCGCGCGTGGTAGCGCCGCGCACTTCCACCGCCAGCACCTGCTCGGCGTAGCCCACGAAGCTGATGTGCAGGTGGTATGGTCCCGCGCAAAGCTGGTGAAAATGGTAGTGCCCATCGGGGTCGGCGGCTTCGGCGGTGCCAGTTTCGGCCAGGCGCAGCACGGCGCCCGGCAGCGGCTCGCCGGTGCGCTGGTCGATGATGCGCCCGGCCAGCGAGAGTGCGCAGGTGGCCCCAGCCGGGGTCACCTGGGCTAGGCCCAGCCGGGGCATCGCTCCACTGAAGAGCAGAGCAGCCAGCAGCATCCGCAAAGCAGCCAGGCTGCTTTGTGAAATACGTAAATCCAAGAAAAACAAGAAATTGCGCTACCAAGGGGTAGCCAGGAGGGCCGCGTCCGGCACGCCCACGGCGCCACCGGCCCACTAAAGCGGCCACGAGTTAAACCAGGCGAGTAGACCTAGCCTACCGGTGGGCCACGCAGCGCCGTGCGCCGCAATACTGTCGCCGAGCTAGCGAGCGTAACAGGCACCGCCAGCGGGCGGTAGCTCAGCTGAAGGCGGGGCAGGGGAACCACTACCGGGCTAGCGCCCTGCAAAGGCACGTTGTAAAACTGCTCGGTCTGGCAGTGCGTGTGCTTAGGCGTCAGCAATGATTTGCCGGCCGTTGCCCGCACTTTGCTGGCGTGGAAAACCGGCTCCTCAGTCGTGTGCTCGTGGCCGTGCATGGCCAGTACCCACGCCTCCGGCAGCAGCGTCCGCGTGAGGCAGAGCAACAGGAAGAAGGCGAAGTAAGAGCGGAGCGATAGACGCAACACAGTAGCGGGGAAAGAGCGCTAAAAACGCAAGGCGCAACCGATAGTTGCACCGGCGTTGCAAAAGTAGCCAGAATCTGGGAGTAAATGCCCAGCGTACTCGATTTTCTTGGTGCTCTACTCAGCAATATCCTCCTCGACTGGCACCGCCATCGGCAGCAAATAGCCATCGCTAGCCTCCGGCAAGTGGCACTGCCCACAAATGCCGGACAATAAGTGGTCGCTACGCAGCACTTGGTATGTGCCAGGCAGCGTCACGGCGGGCACGGGCACCTGGCTAAGGCAGTAAATATGCTGGCAGGCTGTGCATTTGAAGTGCACGTGGTCGTTGGCCAGGGCCGGGGCATCGGGACAGGCCGCCGCGTAGCGCACGGTTTCGGAGTGGTCAATGATGCGGTGCACAATGCCCTTTTCCTCGAAAGTGCGCAGCGTGCGGTAAACCGTGACGCGGTCGAGCGTCAGGTGAGGCTCGCTTTCGGTGCGGGAGAGGGCAAAAGGTGATTGTAGCAATGCCCCTAGTATCGACTGGCGGAGGGCGGTGAGGCGCACGGCGTGGCGCCGCAGGGTAAGCAAGGCGTCGTCGGTAAGCATGCGGGGCAGTGGGTAAGGGTGCGTGGGCAAGGTTCGGCTCAAAATCAACCGCCGGCTGAGCTCGGCGCCGACGCGGTTGCCCGTGCCGATGGCGTGGGCCAGCTGGTGCATCGGCGAGCAGTTGTCGCCGGCCGCGTACACCCCGGGCACGGTGGTCTGGTTCAGGGCATCTACCAGCAGCCGGTTGCGCTCGTCCAGCGCGCAGCCCAGCTGGGCAGGCAGGCAGGTTCGGAGGCTTGTTGCTAGGGGCGCCCGCCGTACAGCACCCGTAGGGGCCAGGTGCGGCCATCGGCCAGGCGCAGGGTTTCCAGCTGCGGCCCCATGTGTAGCAGCACTACCAAGGGCGTTTCTTCCAGGCCAATGCCGTGGGTGGCCAGCAGGTGGTGCACCTCGGCGCCAAACGTAGCGGGCCCGTTGGTAAACACGGTGAGCTCACGGGTCCAGTTGAGGAGCATGACCACTATATGGTCCACGAGTGGCCCATTCAGCAAAAGGCCGGTGGGCTGGTCGGCCACCTCGTAGCCGTGGCAGTAAGGGCAGTGAATACTAGAAGTGCCCCAGCACTCGGCAAAGCCAGGAATGCGCGGCAGCTCGTCGCGCAGGCCAGTGGCCAGCAGCAGCTCCGGGGCTTCAAACGCCCTGTGGGCATCCGTAGTCACCCTAAAAGAGCCTTTAGGCAGCTTTTCGGCGGCGTGGCCCGGGCCGGGAGCAGTTGCACCGTAGGGTAAGCGGCCACCTGCTAGCGGGCCCGGGCGGCGGGGGCGTCGCCGTCGCCGTCGTGCAGCAGCAGGTTGTGGGCGTGAAAGCACCCGCTCGGTGGGCAACCTGCTAACCCGCGACCTCGTCAACCGCCGGGCCTACACCAACCTTTTTCCGACGCTGACCGTGGGCCGCAGGCTCAGCGAGCAGCAGGCGCTGAGCGTCTCGCTCAGCCGGCGCATCAACCGGCCCCAGTACAGCGACCTCAGCCCGGCGCGCTTCTTTTTCGACAAGTACTCCTACTACACCGGCAACCCTTTTTTGCAGCCCGAAAGGGCCTGGCAGGGCGCCGCTACTTACACCTATAAGAATGACTACGGGCTGACGCTCAGCGCCGGGCGCATCTCCAATCCGCTCTCCGGCTTCGGCAGCCAGAACCCGGCCACCGGCGAGCTAGTGCTCACCATTGCCAATTTTGCCTACCGCGACGACTTCGACGCGCAGTTTATCATTCCGCTCAAAATCACCTCTTTCTGGACCAGCCAGAACACCGTGAATGTGCGCTACATCTGCGCCAACCTGAGCCAGGGCGTCCTTGACTTTACGCCGCATAAGGCTAACATCGAGGTTTCTACCATCCATACGCTCAGCCTGCCCGGCGACGTGCGCCTGGAGGTATCGGCCTACTATACCTCGCCTTCGCTGGCGGGCATCAGCATTTTTCGCAGCTACTTCACCGTAGATGCGGGACTGAAAAAGACCTTTCTGGCCAAAAAGCTCGACGTGCGCCTAGCGGGTACCGACCTCTTCAGCACCATTCATTACTAACACTACCCCATCTACGCGGGCGCCAACACCAGCTACAACCGCGTGGGCGACAACCGCCGCGTAAACCTGAGCCTGACGTATCACCTCGGTGGTGAACTGAGTAGTGGCCACGAGCGCCGGGTAGAGGAAGCCGACCGTGTGCGGTAGGCTAGCCCAGGCCTAGGCGGGCTGGCACTCGCGGCATATTCCCCCAAGGAGGTAGTCGCGGGTCTGGGCTTGGAACTGGGCGGGTAGCGTCACGGCCGGAATGGCTACCTGATTGAGGCAGTAGATATGCTGGCAACTGGTGCACTTGAAGTGCACGTGGTTGTCGAAATGGGCCTGGGCACTGCACTCGATGGAGCACGCCGCGTAGCGGATAATATCCGTCGCATCCATTACCCGATGAATTAAGCCGTTCTCCTCGAACGACTTCAGCGTCCGGTACAGCGTAATGCGGTCAGTGCCGGCACCTAGCTGCTGCTCTATCTCACTGCCCGACAAGGCGTAGGTAGCCGCCGTGAGCACGGCCAGCACGGCTTGGCGCATAGGGGTCTGGCGCAAGGAGTGGTGCGCCAGGAGCTGGGCAATACGGTTGGGGGCGGACATACAAAGAATGATAAAACAAGTGCCTGCTTAGCCAGGAAAACCGCTGCAAAAGTAACTAAGTTGCAAATCTACCCACTACGCCTTCAATTGAACTGCTGGTGCAACACCCCGTGGTCAGACCCTAAAAAAGCCTCGCCACGATGACCGCGACAAAGGCTTTAGTAGCGAGAATAAGAAGCCTATAAGTATACTTTCTAGTTAGGGCCTAGCTGTGAGCAGGTTAATCAATTGCAATGCGCTTGGCCAGCCTGGCTTGGCCGGCCTGCAAGTGCAAGATGTACACCCCAGCGGCTAAGCCAGCGGTTGCCAGCCTCAGGTGGGCCCCAGTGGCTGGCAACGCTGCCGTCTGTTGGTGCACTACCTGGCCAAGCGTATTGCGCAGTTCCACCTGCACGGTGCTAGCCCCGGCTACGGCTGGCACCTGCACCGTACAGGCCGCGCGCGCGGGGCTGGGAAATACCGTAACCTCAGCCGCCGTGAGGGCCGGTGCCGCCGCTAGCGGCGTGGCGGCAGGCATAAACGTGTATACTTGCCCGGTCACCGGCCGGTTGAGGCGGTTATAAGACGTAGTGGCCGACACCGTGGGCGCGCTGCCCGCGCTACTCAGCGAGAGGAAGCTGCCATCCGCGGCTTTGAGGCCGATGGTGGCGTCGCCGGCCTCCCCGGCTGCGCCCCGGCGGTAGCTATACTCCAGGCGGCCCGTCGTTTCGTAAAGCTTTACCTGGAAAGAAATATACTGCTCGGCGTCGCCGTTCAAATCCTTGAAGTTCAGCCACTCCATTGTAAGCACCCGGTTGGGCGCGGTGCCAGTGGTGAGATACTGCGCGGTGGCACCCGTACCAGGGCCCCCACTCAGGTCAGTCCAAAACGGGGCTAAGGCGGGTAGGCTGGCGCCGGCCAGCAGCGGGCTGGTTAGGGTGTTGGAGAGCTCGCCACCTACCGTAGACAGGCTGCTGCCCAGGCCCAGCAGCCCGTTGGAAGAAGCCTGGAAGGTGGTATACCCCACGCCCCCAAATGAAAAAGTAAACCCAATGGGCAGGCTGCCCGATACGGCATCATCGCGCAGAATCGCCGGAATAGCCGTGCCGTTCGTCGTCGTAGTAAACGTACCCGCGCTCGGCGTGAGCAGGTAGCTGCTAGCCGACTGTGCCCGTGCACTACTTGCCACGAATAAACTCAAGCCTGCCAACAGGCTTAAGTGCCGCTTTGCGCGGGCTAGTGGCGTAGCTATAGCAGGAGTAAAATAAGGTGTCATGGATATAAAAGAGAAAAGAAGGTGGGGCAGCGCAACTAGCCAAGAAGACCAGCCGGTAAAACACCACAAAGGTCGGCTAAAAGCAACAAGGTTGCAATAAAAGCAACAAAATAAACCTGGCTAGGTCCGGTCAATTAGTAGATTGACAACGCTTGACAGGCTCAATATGATTGAAAGAGAGTTATTTGTTAGCTGCCAAGTGCCACATTTCAAGAAAGTTTTTTTGCAACTAAGATGCACTTAATAATTCTTGCGCTACTTTTGCGGTTGGTTTCACCCTGGGCCTTTGGTTCGCAATTTCCTTTTTTGATGCGTATAAGAACAGTACTAATCCTTTTCATGGGGGCGCTGCTGGCTAGCCTGAGCATGTCGAGCTGCCGCAAGACCGAGCTCGAACAAATCACTAACCTGGGCTACTTGCCGCCCTTCACGCTGCCCGACTCGCTGACCCTGACCTACGGGCAGCAGGTGCAGCTAGACCTACCGGCCGAATACCAGAATCGACCCGACATTAAGCTGACCCTTAGCTTCAGAGACAACCCAAAGGGGAAGGTGAACGCGACCGACTCCCTGACGGCGCTGCTGGCTAGGGCCGTAACGATAGACCAGGCGACCCGCAAAGTCACCATCGACGCTCGCCAGCTTTACCCCACTAGCACCACATCGAGTAGCAACGGGGTGCGCACCCCGCGCAACTACCTGGCTACGCTCACGGCTACGTCGAGCACTGGCTTTCAGCCCGTAGCCTCGCACCTGAAAATTCGGGTGCTGCCCGCCGAGCTGAACATCGCAGAGCTTACCAATGCCGATAAAATCCCCTACGGCTACGGCATCTATGACAATAAGCCGTTGCAATTCACCGTCGACTATGCGGGCCTAGACGCTACTAATACCGTGCTGGTACTGGAAGTAAACGGCCGTCCTGACGGCAAGGTGACCATCGACGGCCGGCACGTGACCGTAGCTGCTGATGCTGGCGACTCGGCCCAGAAGTACGAATGGCTATACGACCTGCTGCCCACGCTCACCAAGGATGGCTACCGGGTGGCCTTTCGGCAATTCCGGGTAGTGTTGATGCCGAAGCCGAAGTTTTTCTTCGGTGCCTACTACTCGGCCTATAACCTGACGGTGTTGCAAGACCGGGTCGTCATTCAACTCGGCAAAGCCTATACCTCCCCGGCCCCAACGTTCTCCCCCGAAAAATACAAGGGTGCCTTTGTGTTGCAAAGCATCCTGAAAGATGGCCAACCCTTCAGCGATAGCCGCCAGGTATTTCATATAGATGCTACCACCGGCAAGGTCTCGGTAGACCCGAATACCGTTTTGTCCGAAGGCGAGTACAAACTGACGCTACAAACGGAGGCCACCACTGGCCTGAAGCTGGAAACGGCACTTACGCTGGTAATGGAGCAGTAATAATTTTCGCAGCCGGGGCTAGGCTTGGTTTCGCCCCGCCGGCGCCGAGTAGCTAGGCCGGCGGGAGGGCAGCGTCCTAACATCAGTGTTTAGCCGGTGGAAGACTGTCTTGCCCTTCAATTAAAAGACAAGGTATTAATTCTATGGCACGGTGGCTAGCTTAGCGCAAGCTGGTAACCGTGCTTCACGGTAGTGCTAGCGGCTGCCATAGCGCTGGCGCTCTTGAAAGCGCTCAAGCTCAAGGAACCCGTACTCATCCTGCTGGCAACTGGAGTGAGAGTGATGCTTAAGAGATGGCATTGATAGCCAACGTAGGTAGTCTAGCTCAGTCCCGTGCGGAGCGGCGGCCTTGATGCTGACAATTTCTAGTAGGCAAGGCAAGGGAAGGGGATGATGAGCACTTATATAATCCAGCGTACAACCCAAAAGCAAAACACCCACTCAGCCTTGTAGCTAAGTGGGTGTTTATCAATGGTGGGAGATACTGGGTTCGAACCAGTGACCCTCTGCTTGTAAGGCAGATGCTCTGAACCAGCTGAGCTAATCTCCCTTTCTACCGGGCGGCGCTTGCCGTTTTGGTGATACAAAGATGGGGGCATTTTTTGGAATAGCCAAACGGGCTGCTAAAAAAGGCGAGCTAAAACCCCGTGCGGCAAGGTAAAAAATTAGCAGTCAGCCATAAAAATTTCACAAGAAAGTAACTACGGAGGGCGGGGCAGCCGGCTTTGGCAACGCGGGCGGCGCGCAGCCGTTAGCAGGCGCAGCTTGGCGGGCAGCCGGCAAGCGCACTTTTTCTTTTTCTACACCCTCCTTTTACCCTTCTCTTTCATGGAAACGCAATTGCTCCAGAACTATTCGGAAACCGAAAAAACTGCTTATCTCAGCGCCATTGCGGCCCTGGCCACGGCCGACCGCCAGGCCTCGGCCCCCGAAGCCGAGTTTTTGCAGCGCCTGGCGCAGCAGGCCGGCTTGTCGGATGGCGCTACTCGCCAGGTGCTAGCCGCCGCCGACAGCGCCGATAACCGCACCGTGCAGCAGAGCCTCGACCAGCTGAAGAACAGCGACCTGCGCTACTCGCTCGTGACCGACCTTATTAGCCTGGCCCGCGCCGATGGCAACTACTCGGCCGGCGAGGAGGAGATGGTGAGCAAGATGGCCGCCTACCTTGGCATCAACCCCGAGCAGCAGCACACCCTCGAAAGCGTGGTAGACCAGGCCGCCAGCGTGCCCCACGATGCACAGGACCCCGGCAAGCAGGGATTCCTGAGCGGCATCGGCGATAAGCTCAGCAACGTAGGCATTCCGAAGGGGGCCCTGATGGCGGGCCTGCTCGGCGTGGTGGCCCCCATGGTGATTTCGCGCGTGATGGGCGGCGGCAACAACAATAACGTAAGCCAGGGCGGCCAGAGCGGCTCGCTGGGTGGCATGCTGGGCGGCGCCATGGGCAACCTGGGCGGCGGCGGTGGCCTGGGTGGCCTGCTAGGGGGCCTGCTGGGCGGTGGCCTGCTGAGCGGGGTAATGGGCGGTGGCCAACAGCAGGCCAGCCAGTACCCGCAGCAGGGCTCGATGGGCGGCAGCGGCCTGGGCTCCATCATGTCGGTGCTGGGCGGCCTGGGCGGGCGCCCCAATTCGCAGCCGGCCAGCGCGGGTGGCGGCGGCCTCATGGGCAGCGGCCTAGGTGGCCTGCTCGGCGGCCTGTTTGGCGGCCGCTAGGCCCAAGCCAAGCTCTCGAACACAAAAAAGGGCTTCCTACGCGGTGGGAAGCCCTTTTCTTATGATATCTGGCCTAGCTGTTGCGGTAGCTAAACAAGTCGTCAGCCCCTACTTTTTCGTGGCTTTGCCAGCCGCGCAGGCCTAGCCGCGGAGCAGCCACGCCGCGTTCGAGCCGCCGGGCGCTGCGAAAGACCCGAATCTCATCCCAGGTATCGGTGTTGATGAGGGCATTGAGCACCGTGGGGCCGCCTTCCACCAGCACCGACTGGATGTGGCGGGCGTGGAGGTCGGCCAACACGGCGGGTAGCAGGTCGGGCGAGGGCGGCGCCCCGGCCAGGGCGAAGGGCAGCGTCACGTAGCTGAGGTTGGGGCCGCCCGCCCGCTCGCGGTGGGTGTAGATGATGGTGGGCTGCGAGCCGTCGAGCACGTGGTGGCTGGGGGGCAGGGCCAGGTTTTTATCGATAACGAGGCGCGTGGGCTGGGGGCCGGGCCACTCGCGGGCATTCAGGCGAGGGTTGTCGTGCAGGGCTGTGCGGGTGCCTACCAATATGGCCGCCTCGTCGGTACGCCACTGGTGGGTAAGCAATTGGGCCTGCGGCCCGCTTATCTGCACCTGCTGAAAGTGCGGCCCGGCCAGAAACCCATCGGCCGACTCGGCCCACTTCAGCACCACGTAGGGGCGATTCTGCTCCTGAAACGTGAAGAAGCGCCGGTTGAGCCAGCGGCCTTCCTCGGCCAGCAAGCCGGTGCTGACTTTGATACCCGCCGCCCGCAGGCGGGCTAGCCCCTGGCCGGCCACCAGGGGGTTGGAGTCGTCGTTGCAAACCACCACCTCGGGCACGCCCCGGGCAATGAGCAGGTCGGCGCAGGGGGGCGTTTTGCCGTGGTGGGCGCAGGGCTCCAGGGTTACAAATACCCGGCTCTGGCGCAGCAGTGCCGGGTCGGCCACGCTGGCCAGGGCGTTGACCTCGGCGTGGGGGCCGCCGTACTGCTGGTGGTAGCCCTCGCCAAGTATATCGCCCCCGGGGCCCACTACTACGCAGCCCACCAGCGGGTTGGGCCGGGTGCGGCCCCGGCCCAGCAGGGCCAGGTCGAGGGCGCGGCGCATGAAAAACGAATCGTCGAGCAAGGACATAGGCGGGCAGTACGGGTTGGGTGCGTAAAGCTATTGGCTAGGGCGGGTTTTGCCTACAGCGGGGCCAGGGGCGGCGGGGAAAATAAAAATACCCTGCCCGCAGCAGCGGGCAGGTCACAAAAAAGACCGGTAGTAGCGCAGGCTAGTCCGCAGGCGCGGCCTTGGGCTTGTAAAGCAGCATGCCAGCCGTGAGCAGCCCCTGCCGAATATGTTGCTCGTAACCGTAGGTGTTTCCCTCAAACGTAAACTGCGCGTGTGAGGCGTGAGACCCTGCTCTAGGCGCAGGCTGAAGTCGAAGCGGCCCCATAAGTAACCGATGCCGACCTGTGCTGCGAGCTGTGTTGGCTCAACACTGAGGTTGAGGCTGTTGTAAATGGCATCGGAGGCAGGGGAGCCTGGTCTTTCCGGAATGTTCGCTTCGCGCAGGTTCAGAGCCAGCAGCGGTCCGGCCAGGATATAGCTGTGGCGGGTGATATGCTAGCCCACCAGCGGGGCCAGCTCCCAGCGCTTAATGCGGTGGGAAAACGTAAAGAATGAGTTCCATCCCGGCAGGTTTGGCACGGCGTATTTCACGCCATGTATTGCCCGGTAGTGGAGCCATAAGCCACTTCCGGCTGCACAAACAAGCCAGCCTGCCCAAGCCGCCACTGGCCCGCCGCCCGCCGGTACCCGATGTCATCGTAACGCCCGCCATCGGCCCGCGTGTCCAGCGTATAGGAAGGCGGCATGGCGATGGTGTACGGCCTCACCGTTGTTTGCGTCACCAACAGGCTACTTGATAGACTGAGCGCTTCCAAGCCCTGTGCGCGGGCGGTTAGCGGAAGCGACGTGCCCACTATAAACGCCGTTGAAGCATTGATAGGCAGTGATTTATAGAATCTCATGGCGCCATTACCTGTTTTCAATAGGCCAGCGGAACTCTCTCCTGCCAGAAGTGGCACCCGGGTAGTAACCTTCGCTCGGGCACTGCTCAAAACTCATTGGTACTACTGCAATCGAAGGCGGCGTGGCCGGCCGCGAAGGACTGCTATAGCGCATCGTAGTCGCCATCGAACTTTTTGAGGGTCTTATCTTTAAGTTGCGGGCGGGCGGTCGCGTTGGTGCCCAGCGGGCGGGCCAGGGCTTTAGCTACCGCCGCTAGCTCCTGGTTGGTTTGGGCCTGCGCAGCGGTTTGGCGGGGTTGCGGCAGCTCCTGCGCCATCTTTTCGCGGTTACAGCCCATGAGGCTGGTGGCGAGGGCTAGCGTGAGTGTGCCCTCCCCGCAATAAACGTACTTTTGTGGTCATACAAGTGTGGAAAAGGTTGTTGGGTAAGAAATTATGCAATCGCTACTACGCCAGGCGCCTGGGATACCAGCACTTGTATTGCAAGCTATTGCGGCATCGAATAAAATGAGCAAATAATGAACGTAAATTTCTTATTTTTAAGGAAGATGCTGATTAACGGAGATAACTATTTTGCGAGCGCCGGTGCCGGCCGTTCGTTTTATCACTTGGCCGCATGACTACCCAGCATTTCACCACCAGCCTGGCCACCGCTCTACTAGCCATTTACCCCGCCCCCGAAGCCCAGGCCGTGGCCGCTCTGGTAGCTGAGCACCTGCTGGGCCTCAGCCCGTTGCAGCGCCGCATGCAAGCCACCGAGCCGGTGCCCGCCGCGGTGCTAGCCCAGCTGCCCGCCGTGCAGGCCCGCCTGCTGGCCCACGAGCCGGTGCAGTACGTGCTAGGCACCGCCCACTTTGCCGGGCTGGAGCTGGAAGTGACGCCCGCCACCCTCATTCCGCGGCCCGAAACCGAGGAACTGGTGCGGCTGGTGGCCCGCGCCCACGCCGGGCGGCCGGGCCCGCGCCTGCTCGACGTGGGCACCGGCAGCGGCTGCCTGGCCATCGCGCTAGCCCGCGAACTAGCTGGCAGCCAGGTACTGGCCGTGGATATCTCGGCCGAGGCGCTGGCGGTGGCCCGGCGCAACGCGGCGCACTACGCCCCGGCGGTGCAGTTCGAGCAAGTTGACATCTTGCGGCACGAGCCGGCCGGCGTGGCGCCGGCTAGCCTCGACATTCTGGTGAGCAACCCGCCCTACGTGCGCGAAAGCGAGCGGGCGCTGATGCGCGCAAACGTGCTGGCCTGGGAGCCCGCCACCGCCCTGTTTGTGCCCGATGCGGACCCGCTCCTGTTTTACCGGCGGCTGGGCGCGCTGGGGCGCCGGCTGCTGCGGCCGGGCGGCGCGCTGTACTTCGAAATCAACGAAGCCTTCGGCGAGGAAACGCAGGCGCTGCTGCGGAGGCAGGGCTACGCGGCCGTGCAGGGCGTGGCCGATATGTTTGGCCGGCCACGCATGGTGCAGGCTACGGCGCCCTGAGCTCACAATTGGGGCTAGCCAAAACAAAACGTGTAGGTACAGGCTTTTCAAGTGCTTCCCCGCCGGAAGCCTTTAGTACTGTATTTATTTCTTTTGCAATGGCCGAGCAACCGCTCCTGACTCCTTATCAATCCGATAAGCTTACCTTGAACAACCGCGTGGTGATGGCGCCCATGACGCGCAGCCGCGCCGACAACCCCGGCACCGTGCCCAACGAGCTGATGGCCGAATACTACGCTCAGCGCGCCTCGGCCGGCCTCATCATCTCGGAAGGGGTGTTTGTGAGCCCTGAGGCCACGGGCTACATCAACGTGCCCGGCCTCTACACGCCCGAGCAAGTAGCCGGCTGGCAAAAAGTGACGGCGGCCGTGCACGCTAAGGGCGGCAAGTTTTTTGCCCAAATCTGGCACGTGGGCCGCATGTCGCACCCCGATTTGCTGGGCGGCAACCTGCCGCTGGCCCCGTCGGCCATTGACCCGCACGACAAGGTGTACACGCCCGACGGCTTCAAGGAAACCGTGGCGCCGGCCGAAATGACGGTAGCCCAAATCAAGAAAACCGTGGCCGATTTTGTGCTGGCGGCTCAGAACGCGCTGCAGGCAGGTTTCGACGGCCTGGAAGTGCACTCGTCGAACGGCTACCTGTTTCACCAGTTCTTCAACGGCACCAGCAACCACCGCACCGATGAGTACGGGGGCTCGATTGAGAACCGCGCCCGGTTTTTCTTCGAAGTACTCGATGCTATTAGGGCGGCCGGTGTGGATATGGGCAAAGTAGGCGCCCGCCTCAACCCCTCGCTCGACGGCTTGTTTGGGATGACGCTCGACGCCGAAACCATCCCCACGTTCGATTACATCATCAAGCGCCTCAACGACTACGGGCTAGCCTACCTGCACCTCTCGGAGCCCTTTACCGATGTGAGCAAGAACGAGTTTGCCGAGCCGCACATTGCCAAGCGCTACCGCCCCCTGTACCAGGGCACGCTCATCATCAACGGCGGCTTCGACCAGGAAAAGGGCAACAAAGTAGTGGCCGACGGCGACGCCGACCTCGTGGCCTATGGCACGCTCTACATCTCGAACCCCGACCTAGTGGAGCGCTTTGCCCAGCACGTGCCCCTAGCCAAGGGCGACAAGGACACCTTTTACACGCCCGGCCCAAAGGGCTACACCGACTATCCGGCCGCTACCAAATAACCCTTGGTTTAGGTTGAGACCTAAGTAATTAGCGTGCCTGCAGCCCCGGCTGTGGGCGCGCTTTTGCGTTGGGGCGGGGCTAGCCCGCGGGCGGGCACGCTACAGGCTACGCAGCGCGTGCACCAACTCGTCCTGGTACGACTTGGCCAGCGGCACTTCGTAGCCGGCCAGGGTAAGTATGTTGTCCTCCAGGCTATCAATGAGTTGGGTGTTGACGATGTACGAGCGGTGTACCCGGCGAAAGTGCGCAAACGGCAGCCGCTCGGCAATGCTTTTGAGGGTGTAGTGCACGATGTATTTCTGCCGGGCCGTCACCAGCACCGAGTAGGTTGACATGGCCTCGATGTAGAGCACCTCGTCGAAATTGAGCCGCATTAGCCGGTTGTTTACTTTCACAAACAAGTCGCTGCTTTCCGGCGCGGCGGCCGGCCCCAGTGCGGCTAGGGTAGGCAGCGCCAGGCAGGGCGCCAGCAGCCGCTGCACTGCCTCCTGAAAGCGCGGGTATTGCAGGGGCTTCAGCAGGTAGTCGGCCACGTGCAGCTCGAAAGCCTCGATGGCAAAGTGACGGTGCGCGCTGATGACGACAACGGCCAGCTGCGGCTGGGCCAGCTGCCGCAGCAGTTCGAGGCCCGAGAGGTCGGGCAGCTCCGCTTCCAGCAGTAGCAGGTTTATGTCGGGGTGCACGCGCAGATATTCCAGCGCGGCCGTGGCGCTGGTGAAGGAGGCCGCCAGCCGCAACCCTTGGGTAAGCCCAACCAAATGCTCAGTCAAGCACAAGTCCGTCTTGCTATTATCAACGATAACGCAGGTAGCAACACGGGAAGCAGACATAGACCAGAGGTGTGATAAGCCCGTAATATACAGATTTATCTCCGGCCATCGGAAGCTGGTGCATAGTCTGCGGGTGGGCACCGGCTTGCGCCAGCAACAGCTAGGGTGCTCTTGGCCCCGGGGCTAGCGCGCAGTCTGGGTAGTCGGCGCGCCGCCGTGGCGGGCGCGCTCCAGCAGGTACTGGTGGCGCCACAGCACCCACGCCAGCCCGATGACCGCCGTGACGATAAGCAGCGTGTACACGATACGGTCTTGGCGAAGGAGGATTTCGGTGCGTTTCATAAGCTGGGCGTAGAACAGGCCGGCGGCTAAACGCAGGCCACCGCACCGGGGTTGCCAGCCTAGCCCAGGCCCAGGCTGCCTTGCAGGCCCAGCAGCACGGCGTCTATCTGGTCGGCCAGCGCGTTTACCTGGTCAAGGCCAGCGCGCGCCTCCTCAATCTGGCCGCGCTGGTAGCGGGCCGTAAGCTCCTGGCCGGTGCGCAGCAACTGTTGCAATAAGCGCTCGGTGTCGCGCACCTCGGGGCGGGTGCCGTAGGCGGGCTTGAGCACTGTTTGCACCCACTGGCCCAGGGGGCTTTCGGCAGGCGAAAACAGGGCGGCGTCGGCCTCGCGCACCCCGTACAGCACCGAGCGCAGCCGCGACTTAAACAACACCTGCTTCACGCGGGCCTGCTGGAAGTCGAAGAGGGAAAGGGCCATGTAAAAGGGAAGCGATAAAATAAGTGGCAAATGCCAGGGTACTCAACTCCGGCCAAAGGTACCGGGGCCGCTGGCACCACGGGCGCGCAAGGCGGCCGGGGCGCACCAGCTCAGCTGCTTCCACCGCCAAAACCACGCTACCGGCTGGTTGGTTTTGCCTGGAAAGCTGCGGCAAGGTCATTTCTACGTAAACTTTCTGCAGCAGGGTGCCCGGTTGGCACAGTAGGCTGCTGCGCGGGACGGGGTTGCAAAAGGTATCGCCCCGGCGGGCGACCCTCGGTTTAACCGCGTCGGCCCGGCTTCGGCAATGCCTTGGCCGGGCTGCAACACCGGCCCGTAGGCAGCCACCACGAGGCCAGCGAGCCGGGAGCTACTCGAAATACGTATTGGTGGTCAACTATTTCCATTTCTCTATAGGCTAAACTCTTGGCAGCAGGGCTTGGGCGCCCGGCAAGATACGCCCGCCGCACGTCTGCTTCATTGGAAAGCAGATTGGGCAGATGCTGACACCTTACCAATAGTAAGTCAAGTATTTTTACCCTGGCTGCCTGCGCGGGCGGCAAAAGTCTCCCCCGCTGCTACCCGCCGGGCCAGGCCGGGGGCTAGCCCTACCTTTGCCCCCATGCCTCTCCTCGAAGTTTATTCGGCGGCCCAGCAGCGGCAGTTTTGCGCCCTGCCGCACCGCCTGCACCGCCACGCGCCGGCTTACATCGGCCCGCTCGACAACGAAGTGGATGCCGTGTTCGACCCGGCCAAAAACAAGCTATTTGAAGCCGGCGGCCAGGCCCAGCGCTGGCTGCTTACCGATGCCCAGGGCACGGTTATCGGGCGCATTGCGGCGTTTGTGAACCCGCTCACCGCCACCGTAGCCGATGCCAGCCTGCCCACCGGCGGCCTGGGCTTTTTTGAGTGCATTGATGACCAGGCGGCGGCCAACCAGCTCTTCGACGTAGCCGGCGACTGGCTGCGCGCGCGCGGGATGCTGGCCGTGGATGGGCCCATTAATTTTGGTGACCGCGACCGGTTCTGGGGCGTGCTTATCGATGGGTTCGACCACGAGCCCAACTATGGAATGTTTTGGCATCCAGCCTACTACCAAGCTTTGTTCGAGAGCTATGGGTTTCAGCTGTACTTCAAGCAGTACACCTGCCACCGGCCGGTGCACATGGCCCTGCACCCTAGCTTTCACCAAAAGCTAGCCGGCTTCGAAGCCGACCCGGCCTACCGCTTTGCCTACGCCCGCAAGGCCGAGCCGGAGCAGATGGCGCACGATTTTCACCACGTTTATAACCTGGCCTGGGGCAAGCACGCCGGCGTGAAGCCCATGACCCTGGAGCAGGCCCGCCACCTGGTGCGTGAGATGAAGCCCGTTATCGACGAGCGCCTGCTGGCCTTCGCCTACCACCACGACCAGCCGGTGGCTTTTTTCCTGAGTTTGCCTGAGCTGAACCAGATTTTCAAGCACATCGGCCACCGCCTCAACCTGCTGGGCAAGCTGCGCTTTGTATGGCAGCGCTGGCGCTACATGCAGCGCCCCGACAAGAAGCTGCTAGGCATTATTTACGGCGTTATCCCTGACTACCAAGGCAAAGGCGTAGACCAGGCCCTGCTCACCTGGGAGCAGAAGCGCTTCATCGAGGCCGGCTACGAGAACATCGAGATGAACTGGATTGGTGACTTCAACCCCCGTATGCTCGTGACCACGCGCAGCATTGGCGCCAAAATCATTAAAACGCACGCCACCTACCGCAAGCTGTTCGTGGACCGGCCTTTCGAGCGCTACCCCATCATTCGCTAGGGAGAGATGACGCAGAGCAAGCAGGGTCGCCCATCGGGGCAGAACGCCCTTATTTATCCCCTGTTTTAAACCTCGCATCCAGCGCCAGCACCTGGGGCAGCACCAGCTGCGAGTCATCGTTATAAACGACGTATTCGGCCCTGGCCAGCTTTTCGTCTTCGCTAAGTTGCTTGTTCATAATAGCTTGCACATCGTCGGCCGAGCGGTGCGCGTCGCGGCGCAGCACCCTAGCGGCGCGCACCTCGGCCGGCGCAAACACCGTGATGATGGCATCGAGCCCCTTATAAGCGCCCGACTCATAGAGCAGCGCGGCTTCCTTCAAAATGTATGGCTGGCCCGCCGCAGCCTGCGCGGCCGACCAGCTGGCAAAATCCTCCCCCACCCGCGGGTGCACTAGCGCATTAAGCCGGGCCAGCTGCGCCGCATCGTGAAAGGCGACCCTAGCCAGGTAGGGCCGGTTGAGCTGGCCGCCCGCGTCGTAAGCTTCGGCGCCGAAAGTCTCTTGCAGCTGGGCCCGCAGCACCAGGTCGTGGGCCATCACGTGCTTGGCGCGGCTATCAGAGTCATACACTGGCACGCCCAGCGCGGCAAATACCCTAGCCACCACACTCTTGCCCGAGCCTATTCCGCCGGTGATGCCGATGCGAAGCATGTTATTGAGGTATGAAGTGAAGAGGTGAGGAAGTGAACCGACTGAAAAAAGAAAAGGCGTACTACGCTGCCCGTTAACCTCATCACGCCAGCACCTATTAACCAGTCAAAGTGAGTCGCCGCCCGGCACCAGGTAGTAGGTGGCCGAATCGGCGGGCAGGCGCACGAGGCGCACGGTGCCGAGCGCCCGGCGCAGGGGCGGCCGCAGGGGCGAGCGCGGGGGCGGCGTGCCGGGCAGGCGCAGGCGCACTTCGGCCGGCTCGCGGTGCAGGCCCACGGCGCGGCTGAGCAGGCGCCAGCCGTTGCCCCGCACCTCGATGGGCACGGTAGCCGGCAGGGGCCTAGCCGGGTGATAGCGCTGGGCGTTGTAGCGCCACACTACGGGGTAGTTAAGCGGCGCGGTGTAGCTGTTGCTGAGCGAGCGCAGCATCCATAGCGTACTGGCAATCAAGAAGCAAGCTACTACGGCGCGGTAAAAGCTAGGCTCGCGGCCTACCAGGGGGCTAGCCAGGCGCCGCAGCAGCTGGCTGGCCCGGCTGCTGGGGGCGGGGGGCGGCGTAGGCCGCATCTTAGCTGGCGGCGGGCGTGGTGCTGTCGGCCAGGGCGGCGGTGGCCGAGCCGGCTACGCGGGCAATGGCGCTGCGGTCGAAGCGCAGGCGCTGGCCACGCTCTACTTCGAGCAGCACGGTTTCGGGGCCTACTTCTACCAGCAGGCCGTGCAGACCGCCGATGGTCACCACGCGCGTGCCCTTCACCAGCGACTCGCGGAAGGCCTTGGCCTCAGTGGTCTTGCGCTGCTGCGGCCGAATCATGAAGAAGTACAGCACCAAGCCGATAGCCACCGGAAAAACGAGCTGCATAATGCCGCCGCTGGTGGCTGCCTGGAGCAGAAGAGTTAGAAAAGTCATGTTTTAAGAATATAAAAAGGTGTTGAATGTGGAGATGTGAGAATTAAGAAAGATGTGAAAAATAAGGTGGTTGAAATAAAAATTTGCCGGTTAGGTATCTCATTCCTTTAGTTACCCATTTCTCACATTTCCACATTCAGCACATTTTCACACTCTTATTTCGTCAGCACGTTGCCTTTGATATAGATAGTGGTAGTGCTAGGCTGGGTGTTGGCCCGCACGTTCACCTGCTTGCTGATGAGGCCTTGCTTGCCGTGGCTGTCAAACTGCACTTCCATCTCGCCGGTGGCGCCGGGGGCTACGGCGTTTTTGGTCCAGCTGGGGGTGGTGCAGCCGCAGCTGGCGGTGGCATCGGCAATGAGCAGCGGGGTTTTGCCGGTATTGGTGAACTTGAAGACGTGCTGCACCTTGCTATCTGGCTGAATATCACCAAAGTCGAATTGCTTCTCGGTGAAGGTCAGCACGGGCGCGTCGGGGTTGGGCGCCTCGGTGTCGCTGGCCACGTTGGGGTTATCGATGGTGGGGTTGGCCTTGGCATCGGCGGCCGCGTCGTCGGCGGCAACATTCATGCCCTGGGTGCCGGCCTCAGTGGCCTTGTCGCGGTTGCAGCCCCCTAGCAATAAGGCAGCTACGGCGAGTGCGGAAAGAGTGGAACGCAGCATATACACAGCAGCGGGCGAAGGCTGGCTAGCCCCCGCCCGCTGTTAAAATGAAAATCGGTTACTTCAGCTTGTCGATAATGTGTTGGGCAAACTCGGTGGTCGAGGCCCGGCCGCCGAGGTCGCCGGTGCACTGCTCTTTCTGAAGCAGCGTTTCGTTAAGAGCAGCTTCAATACGTTCAGCATACGGCTTTTCGCCGAGGTGCTCCAGCATCATCAGGGCCGAGCGCAGCAGGGCGGTGGGGTTGGCTTTGCCCTGGCCGGCAATGTCGGGGGCCGAGCCGTGCACGGCTTCGAAGATGGCCATGTCGTCGCCGATGTTGGCGCCAGCTACCACCCCTAGCCCGCCCACGAGTCCGGCGCAGAGGTCAGAGAGAATGTCGCCAAACAGGTTGGTGGTCACAATCACGTCGAACTGCTGGGGCTTCACCACCAGCTGCATGCACATGTTGTCGATGATGCGCTCGTCGTAGGTAATCTCCGGGTACTCGGCCGAGGCCGCTTTGCAGGCGTCAATCATGAGCTTGCCGGCCTGTTTCAGAATGTTGCCCTTGTGGGCCAGCGTTACGTGCTTGCGGCCGTGCTTGGCGGCGTAGGCGAAGGCCGCGCGCGCAATTTTGCGGCAGCCCTCCACCGTGTTGCGGCTGATAGAATCGGCAATACCCAGGCGCTCATCCCACAGCTCCAAGCCCGAGTACAGGCCCTCGGTGTTTTCGCGAAACAGCACGGAATCAATGCCTTTGAAGGGCGTTTCGATGCCGGGCGTGGTTTTGGCGGGGCGCACGTTCTGGTAGAGGTCGTACTTCTGGCGCAGCGTGATGTTGACGCTCCGAAACCCTTTTCCTACCGGCGTGGTCACGGGGCCTTTGAGGCCCACGCGGGTACGCTCCAGCGAGTCGAACAGCGGCTGGGGCAGCAGGGCGCCGCTTTCGACCAGGGCAGTTTCGCCAGCGTTGTGAGTTTCCCACTGCACGGGTACTTGCGCGGCGGTAAAAATATCGACTACGGCACGGGTGATTTCCGGACCGATACCATCGCCGGGAATGAGGGTTACTAAGTGCATAAAAAGAGGTACTTACGAAAGAGCAGGGGTAGTAAAGCAAGCGGGCGCGGCCGGGCTAGCCCGGCCGCGCCCGCCGCTACTTAGTTGATGGCGCGGCGCGAATTAATTTGGCTGATGAGCTGGTCGACATCGCCCAGCAGCTGTTCGGCTTTGCTTTTGGCGTCCTGAATCACGCGCTGGCCTTCGCTTTTGGCCGACGACGGGGTATTATCGCGGCTGGTTACGAGGCTTTCGGTGAGGTCGGCGAGCACCGAGCGGTATTTTTCGAGCTGGTAGCTGAGCCAGGAACGGGTTTCGCGGCCCGTTTCGGGCGCATACAGCAGGCCGACGGCGGCCCCGGCCAGGGCGCCGCCCGTGAAGCACAAGATACCGGTGATGGTTTTGCTAGCCATAGTCAAGGGTTCAGGAGAGAGGTTGAGGGAAAAGGCGCAGGGCAAGCAAAAGCTTGTCCTGCAAACTACTGGTTATCAAGCAGACCACGACCCGACTTGCGAATTTCGCCGCTTGCCGCCAGGTCCTGGGCCAGCTTGTCCAGAATACCGTTTACGAATTGTTTGCTTTTCGGGGTGCTGTAGAGCTTGCTGATTTCGATGTACTCGTTGATGGTGACCTTGACGGGGATGCCGCGGAAAAGCTGCATCTCGCACAGCGCCATCTTGAGGATGATTTTATCGAGCAGCGCCACGCGCTCCACGTCCCAGTTTTGGGTCGACTCGGCGATGAGCTTCTCCGACTTGGCGTCGTCGGCCAGGGTCTGCTTGTAGAGTGTTTCGGCAAAGTCGCGGTCGTCCTGCCAGTTGGCGCTCAGGTTCATCAACTCCTGCTTTTCGTCGGCCGCGTGGGGCATCATTTTCAGGGTTTTGAGGACCAGGTTGCGCACGATGGGGCGGTTTTCCTCCCAGTTCAGGTCGTTGCTTTCGAGCCAGCGCGGCAGGGCTTCGCCCTTGAATACGAAGTCTTTGTAGAGGTGGCGCACCAGCTCCATATCGGTTTCGTAATCGGTTTCGGCTAGGCCCGTGTTTTTGCCCTGCAGATAAGCCTGTACGGTTTCGTCGGGCTTCATTTCCTTCTGCCAGGCTTCGCGCAGGGCGTCGAGCTCCTCGCTGTCCGTCCATTGCAGCTTGCGCTTGATGGTGGTTTGCAGCAGCTGCTCGTTTTCTTTTAGCTTGGCAAAGGCGGCATTCTCAAACAGGCGGGCCGTGTCACTCACCTCGAAGCGCGGGCCGGTGAAGCGGCGGGTTTCGCGCTCGTTGTCTTCCGTAATCAGCCCTAGCAGCGCCTGCGGCATGTTCAGCAGGTGCAGGTACTGGTCGTGGATGCTCTCGGCGCCGTGCATGAGCTGGCCGCCGTAGAAATTGGCTTCCTTGTTCACCAGCCGCTCGTAGTAGTCGATGGCGTTTTTCACGGCCGCGGCCACCGCCTTGTCGTCAGAGCCCGACTCGGGCACCTCGCCGGTGCGGTGCCACTCGCGCAGCTGGGCTTCGCCCATTTTGCGCTGTCCTTCGAGCAGGCGGCGGTCGGGAGCCACGTCGGCAGTGAGGTCGGGCACAAAAGCCGCCGCAATGAGGTCCTGGGCCAGCAGCAAATCGGCGGCCACCGCTTGCTGGTAGGCATAAAGGGCCTGCATGACTTTGATACGGAGAAGACGGCGGTTTAGCATTTCTAGTTAGGTAGTAGTTGAGTCTGGGCTAGCGTAAAACCGCTTGTCACTGCTGCTAGCACCGCAATGACAAGCGGTTTTTAACACGCAACGCCTGTTAATAGGTCGATTTCACCTTGCCCACGGCTTCGATGCGCTCCTGGGCCTGGCGGATGGCAGCCGCCTGGGGGTGGCTGTTTTCCTGCTCGGCGCGGTCGAGCACTTGCAGGGTGTAGTCGTAGATTTTTTCAGTTTGGGCTAGGGCACCTTCGCGGCTGGTGCCCACCACTTCGGAGTACACGTTGATGAGGCCACCAGCATTGATGAGGAAGTCAGGGGCGTACACGATGCCGCGGCGCACCAGTTCGGGGCCGTGCTCGTCTTCGCGGGCCAGCTGGTTGTTGGCGCAGCCAGCCACCACGCGGCACTTCAGGCGATTGATGGTGTCGTCGTTAATGGTGGCGCCGAGCGCGCAGGGCGAGTAGATGTCCACGTCCTGGTCGTAAATCTCATCGAGGCCCACGGCCACGGCGCCGAAGCGGCTGGCCGCCTCGTAGGCGCGCTCCTCGTAGTAGTCGGTGAGGAGGAGGCTAGCCCCCTCTTTTCGCAGGTGTTCAAGCAGATACGTGCCCACGTGGCCCACGCCCTGCACGGCAATGCGCTTGCCAGCCAGGCTATCCGAGCCGAAGGCTTTTTTGGCGGCGGCTTTCATGCCCATGTACGTGCCGTAGGCCGTCACGGGCGAAGGGTCGCCGGAGCCACCCATGCTTTCGGGCAGGCCAGCCACGTGCTTGGTTTCCATGCGGATGTACTCCATGTCCTTGGTGGTCATGTTCACATCCTCGGCCGTGATGTACTTGCCGTTCAGGTTGTTCACAAAGCGGCCAAACTTGCGCAGCAGGGCCTCGTTTTTCAGTTTCTTGGCGTCGCCGATGATGACGGCCTTGCCGCCGCCCAGGTTCAGGCCCGAGATGGCGGCCTTGTAGGTCATGCCGCGGCTCAGGCGCAGCACGTCGCGCAGGGCCTCGGCCTCGGTGGCGTAGTGCCACATGCGGGTGCCGCCCAACGCGGGGCCGAGCACCGTGTTATGAATGCCGATAATGGCCTTGAGGCCCGTCTCGTGGTCGTGGCAATACACCACTTGCTCGTGCTGAAATTCGGCGACCTGCTCAAAAATGGAGCTGGTGGCCTGGGTAGGCGCGTCGAGTACCATAGGGGTAAAAAAGGAAAAATGGGTGGGAATGGGAGGGAAGAGTAGGGCGTAACTTTGTTAGAGCCGGGCCCGGCAATTGCTTCCGGGCCAGTGCTCGAACACCGTTTCGGGTGCAAAAGTACCCGTTTTTTTTCGGTTGCGGCCCGGTTTTCCGGCCCCGGCCCCTCCCCTGCTTATGCCCACCCGCGCCCTAGCCGCCGTCAATCCGCATATTTTCCACTACAAATGGCATTTTCTCGGCGGAGTGCTATTTGTGATTTTGAGTACGTTGCTGACCATTTTTCCGGCTCAGCTCGTGCGCTACTCCTTCGATTTGGTGAACGAAGGCATCGACCTCTACCACCTCTACGCCGGCACCCAGGCGCAGGCGGCTGTGTACCAGGTTTTTGGGCGCAACGTGCTGTTCTACGGCATGGTCATCATTGCGCTAGCCCTGCTGCGCGGCATTTTCCTGTTTTTCATGCGTCAGACGCTCATCGTGATGTCGCGGCGCATCGAAAACGACCAGAAAAACCAGATTTACCAGCACTACCAGTCGCTGCCGCTGGCCTTCTACCGCCGCCACAGCACCGGCGACCTTATGTCGCGCATCTCCGAGGACGTGGGCCGCGTGCGCATGTACCTGGGGCCGGGCATCATGTATTTCCTGCAACTAGTGCTGCTGTTCGTGCTCGTGGTGCCGCTCATGCTCTTGGTCAACGTCAAGCTAACGGTGCTCACGCTGCTGCCGCTGCCCATTCTGTCGGTCAGCATTTTCTACGTTAATAACCTAATTGAGAAAAAGTCGGACGATATTCAAAAAGCGCTCTCGGCCATGACCACCTTCACCCAAGAAGCCTTTTCGGGCATCCGGGTGCTCAAGTCGTTCGTGCGCCAGCAGGATTCCTATGAGCAGTTCCAGGTTTCGACCAATGAGTACAAGGACAAGTCGCTGAGTCTGAACTTTGTCAACTCGCTGTTCTTCCCGCTCATCATGTTTCTGGTGGGCATCAGCACCATCGTTACGGTCTGGATTGGGGGCCAGGAAGTTATCCGCGGCACCATCACCACGGGCAGCATCGCGGAGTTCATCATCTACGTCAACCTACTGACCTGGCCGGTGACGGCGCTCGGCTGGACGTCCTCGCTGGTGCAGCGCGCCGAGGCCTCGCAGGCCCGCATCAACGAGTTTCTGGACGAGAAAACCGACATCGTTTCGCGCCAGAATATCAGCCAGGAAAT
Organism: uncultured Hymenobacter sp.; assembly: GCA_964385095.1. Taxonomy (GTDB): domain Bacteria; phylum Bacteroidota; class Bacteroidia; order Cytophagales; family Hymenobacteraceae; genus Hymenobacter. The sequence goes on along the minus strand of CAYLNN010000002.1, from coordinate 170,877 downwards.
CGCGGGCGATATTGTGTTTGACCACGTTACGTTCACCTACCCCGACACCGGCATTACGGCCCTGCGCGACGTGAGCTTCCGCATCCGGCCCGGCCAGACCCTAGCGGTGATTGGCAACACGGGCTCGGGCAAGAGCACCATCGCCGCCCTGCTCTGCCGCCTCTACGATGTGACTGCCGGCGACATCAAAGTAGACGGCACCGACGTGCGCGACTACACCCTAGCCAGCCTGCGCGAGCAAATCGGCTACGTGCCGCAGGACGTGTTTCTATTCTCCGACAATATTCGCAACAACATCAACTTTGGCCTCAACCAGCCCGATGAGGCGCGCATGGCCCAGGCCGCCCGCGACGCCGATGTGTACGAGAACATCATCCGCTTCCCCGACGGCTTCGACACCAAAGTGGGCGAGCGCGGCATCACGCTCTCGGGCGGCCAGAAGCAGCGCGTCAGCATCGCCCGCGCCCTGGTGAAGGAACCCAAAATCCTGATTCTCGACGACTCGCTCTCCGCCGTGGACACCAAGACGGAGAACGCCATTCTCGACAGCCTGCAACGGGTAATGAAAAACCGCACCAGCCTCATCATTTCGCACCGCGTAAGCTCGGTGAAGCTGGCCGACCATATCCTGGTGCTCGACGATGGCCAAATCGTGCAGCACGGCACCCACATCGCCCTCATGGCCGAAGCCGGCGGCCTCTACCGCGCCCTCTACGAGCGCCAGCTCCAGACCGAGGTGGCCACCTCGTAGCCCACCGGCCTAGCCAGCATCCTACAAAAGAAGCCCCGCTGCTAATCGCAGCGGGGCTTCTTTTGTAGGATGAGCGTAGGTTAGCCGCTCACTACTTATTGAATCTGCACCAACTTGGTGCCGCGCTTTTCGCCGGCGGTGCAGCGCACCACGTAGGGGCCAGCGGGCAGCGTACCCACCTTCATTACCGTGGGCGTGGTGCCCACCATCGCCGTTTTGGTGATAACCGGGCGACCCTCCTGGTCATTGATTTCGAAGCGCGTGGGGCCGGGCGCATCGCAACGCACCGTGAGGGTGTGCGCGATAGGATTCTGGTCAACCTTGATTTTGAGAGCGTTGGGGTCAGGCGCGGGCGTTACGGGGGCTAGCGCGAGCGGCGCGGGCGCAGCGGCGGCCGGCGTAGTCTGGGCAGGAGCGGCTGGCGCAGCAGTAGCGACCGGAGCCTTAGCGGCGGCGGCCGGGGCCTTGGTGGTGGGCTTGGTTTGGGCTAGCAGCCCAAGCGGGGCCAGCAACACGGCCGCCAGCGTAGCAAAGTATTTCATAAAGTAATTTAAAATAAAGCTAGGTCTTAAGGGTAGTGAAGTTAGCCTGGTAAAGGTACAGCAGCACAAAGAATGCCACTTCATCGGAAAGTCACCAATATTTTTTCTCGCTGCTTGCCACATCCTTAGCTTGCTTTGCGGGGCTAGCGGGCAAAAAAAAGGCAGCCGCCTTGCGGAAGTATGGAACGTTTGCCTACCTTTGCAACTCCAAATGCCCTCGGGGTGTAGCGTAGCCTGGTATCGCGCCAGCATGGGGTGCTGGAGGTCGTAGGTTCGAATCCTGCCACTCCGACCGAGGAGCAAGTTTGCCCCACAAAAAAGCCTCTGACCTTCGGGTCGGGGGCTTTTTTAGGCCAACTTTCTCTTATTTGGAATTTCCCGACGCGGAGCCGCCCCATCGGTTTCGCATCCTTTTCGGGGTGTAGCGCAGCCCGGTAGCGCGCGTCGTTCGGGACGACGAGGCCGTAGGTTCGAATCCTGCCACCCCGACTTATAGAAAAGCCTGACTCTTGCCGAGTCGGGTTTTTTTATGCCTGTTGCGCGCGCGCTGCAACCATTGCCGGCTAGGCCTACCTCTGCCTACTGAGGCTGCTATCACCTGAATAAAACTTTGCTTATGCCCCTTTATATGAAAAAACTTCTTGCACTCGCGTTACTCGGCAGCCTAGCCAGCACGGCGCAGGCCCAAACGGCTATCAAGGCTGGCACCATCGAGTTGGGTGGCAGCATAAGGTACTTTCAAACGAAAACTAACGCACCTTATAGCTTCAACGCTGGCTACGGAGAAAGTGTAACTACGCAACACACCAACAATAAAACTCTTAGCATAACACCTTCTGCTGGCTATTTTGTGGCTAATAACTTGGCAGTTGGTATTTTCGCAAATTATGGAAAATCGAGCGCCAATAATGCTTATGACACTCAGTATATTGGTAATAACTTTCAGAATAGCAAACAGTTAAGCATTGGTGGGTTTGCGAAGTATTATAAGATGCTTAGCGACCAGTTTGGTGTAGCTGGCTTACTGGGGGTTAGCTATTTTCACACTGCAATAGATTACGCGAATCAGTATCAAAGTGGTGCACAATCTTCAAAGGGGGAGGAAGCGAGCCTAACGCCTAGCATAGTTTTTTTTCCAATACCCAGATTTGCAATAGGGGCCTCTATTGGCAGCTTGCTATATTCTCATCAAAAAACGGATTTGGGCAGCCGCACTGTTAACGGCTATTCTTCTCCCTATCCTGACAACACCCTGACAAGCTCTTCCTTTGGAGCATACTTCGGCATAGACCAGTTGGCGTTCAGCGGCACCTATTATTTTGGACGTTAGCTTTACCAAACGAAAAACCCCTGCTATCTCAAATAGCAGGGGTTTTTCGTTTGGTAAAGCTAACGTTACTTAACAAAAGCACTCGCAACTACCGATCGGAACGGATATGCTTGCCTTTCGGCGATTTATCGCGGGTGAGCAACAGAGTGGCGCCCGCCACCACGGCGGTAAAGGCGGCTAGCTTCAGAATCAGCCCTTTCTTGTCGTATTTCCACTCGATGGGGTAGCCCTTCTCGGCGAAGATATTAGGCACGTGGCCGTGCGCCAGGTCGCTGAGCACGCCTTCTACCACGTTTACACGGTCGGCGAAAAGCAACGGGAGCCAGTGCAGATAGCTGTTTTCGCTGTACTTGAAGGCGAAGCGCCGGATGACGCCGCTGAGGCCGCTAGGGGGCACCGAGGTGCCGAAGACGGCCGTCACGTTGGGCCGCTCAATGGAGTGCAGCACCTCGATGTTGATGGGCTGCTGGGTGGGGCGCTCCCAGGAGTAGCCCTTGTGGTCGTCCGCGGTGCGCGTGCGCATCGGGTAGGTGGGGTCGTTTTCGGGGTCGTTGTCGATGTTCCAGCCTGGAAGCTGCGACGGGTTGTGGGTGGTAGGTTCCATGATAGCAGCGGGTTACATGCCGGCGGTAGACGGAATGAGGACGGTTTTGATGCAGTTATCGAGCTTGGCCGAGAACATCCGGTAGCCATCGGCCACGTCTTCCAGCGCCATGCGGTGGGTGATGAGGCCCTTGGGGTTGAGCACGCCGTTTTGCACGTGCTCGATGAGGCGCGGCAGGTGGCGTTTCACAGCTGTTTGGTTGGCCCGAATGGTAATGCCCTTGTTCAGGACGTTGCCGATGGGCACGAGGTTGTCGGTAGGCCCGTACACGCCCACAATGGACACCACGCCGCCCTTGCGCACCGCATTGATGGCCCAGTGTACGGCCGTGGCCGAACCGGCTTGCAGCAGCGTTTTGCGGCCCGTGATGGTTTGCAATGCATTGCCGGCGGCCTCGGCGCCCACGGCATCGATGCAGACGTCGGCGCCTATCCAGTCGGTTTGCTTTTTGATGAACAGCACCGGGTCACCGATTTCCTGGAAGTTGTAGGCCTCGCACTTCGAGTAGTTGCGGGCAAACTCCAGGCGGTAGTCTTCCTTGTCGATGATAATGACGCGGCCGGCGCCAAACAGCCAGGCGCAACGCGCGGCCATGATGCCCACGGGGCCCGCCCCGAATACCACGACCGTGTCGCCGGTCTGAATGCCGCCCATTTCGGCGGCCTGGTAGCCGGTGGGCACCACGTCGGTGAGCAGCACGGCATCCTCGATGTCCATGCCGGGTGGAATGACGGTGGGGCTCACGTTGGCGTAGGGCACGCGCACGTACTCGGCCTGCCCGCCATTGTAGCCGCCCGTGATGTGCGAATAGCCAAAAAAGCCACCCGCCGCCGAAGCCTGGGATGCCGCCTCGTGGCAGTTGCCAAACAGCCCTTGTTTGCAGAAAATGCACTTGCCACAAGCTATATTGAAGGGCACCAGTACATTATCGCCCACCTTGAGCTTGGTTACTTCCGAGCCTATTTCCTCGACCACGCCCGTAAACTCGTGGCCGAAGGTCTGGCCCACGCGCGTGTCAGGCACGTTACCGTTGTACAAGTGCAGGTCGGAGCCGCAGATGCAGGAGCGCGTGACCCGTACAATCGCATCCTCAGGATGCAGAATTTCGGGCATCGGCTTTTGGGTGACCCGAATGCGTTTCGGGCCGCGATATTCCATAGCTAGCATATGTTGTCTCCTTTAGTAGCAGGGTGAAATGGCCCCGGCAAACAGTACTTGCTGCTGCTTGCTGGGCTGCTAAGGGTACTCGCTTAGGCTAGCCAGGGTTAAGCTATGCATCTGTAATTCTGAAAATTACGTAGTAATCACGAGGGCGCCCGCCCACCTGCGTATAAACCGCTAGGCGGGCGGGCGCCCTCCGTATTTCTTACTAGCCGGGCTAGCCCTACTTCACGCCTACTCGCAACTCGTCAGCCTCATTGGGGCCGAATTGCTCGAGGTAAAATGGCTGCTTGGTCAGCTTCTGGTCTTTGATATGCTGCTGGGCAGCGGTGTAGAGCTTGCCAGGGGCGAGCAAAAAGCTAACGCCCTGCACGCGGGCCGCCACCACCCGCTGGCCGGCCGGCACCACGCGGTAGCGCCAGCCCGTGGGCAGCGCGGCGGCCGTGTCAGGCACCAGCACGCCCACGAAAGCGCGAATAGAATCGTGCGCCGACTCGGGGTCGTTGTAGTAGAGGTTGGCCAGGGGCTGGCCGGGGTGGGCATCCTGCCAGTTTTTGGCGGTGCGAAACAACTCGCCAAAGCGGCTGTCATCGACCTTGCCGCGGAAGGCCTGGCCAGCCAGCAGCACGGGCGCGACCGTGGTTTCAAGGGCCACGCTAGGGCTGCGTAGCCCGCCGAGGTAGGCGTAGATACCAAGGCCGATGGCCGTAAAAACGAGGACGAGGGGGAAGAAAAAACGCACGTCTTTTTACTTATTAATTTTTAGGTGCTCGGCCGAATCCGACCCTAGCGGCGCGCCTACTTACCCGTTGCCAGTTGCTCGCTGCTAGCATACTGCATGCGGTAGAGCTGGGCGTAGTAGCCGCCGAGGCGCAGCAGCTCGTCGTGGGTGCCGGTTTCCTTGATTTCGCCGCGGTCGAGGACGATGATTTTGTCGGCCTTCTGGATGGTGCTGAGGCGGTGGGCGATGACGAGCGAGGTGCGGCCTTCCATGAGCTTGTCGATGGCGTGCTGAATCATCTCCTCCGTCTCGGAATCGACGGACGAGGTGGCCTCATCGAGCACGATGACGCGGGGCTCGTACACCAGCGCCCGCACGAAGCTGATGAGCTGGCGCTGGCCCACCGAAAGCGTGGCACCACGCTCCATCACCGGGTAATCGAGGCCGCCGGGCAGGCGCCCGATGAAGCGCTCGGCGCCCACTAGGGCCGCCGCCTCCCAGATTTTAGTGTCCTTTATCTCCTTGTTGCCCAGCGTAATGTTATCGCGAATGGAGCCGGCGAAGAGAAACACGTCTTGCAGCACCACGCCAATCTGGCGGCGCAGCTGGCTAAGGTCATAGTCGCGCAGGTCTTCGCCATCGACGCGGATGTGGCCCTGCTGGATGTCGTAGAAGCGCGAGAGCAGGTTGATGATACTCGTTTTGCCGGCGCCGGTGGCGCCCACGAAGGCTACCGTCTGGCCCGGCTGCACGTGAAAGCTAATGTCTTTCAGCACCCATTCGGCCTCGTTGGCTTCGTTATCCTGGCGGTTGTAGGCAAACCAGACTTTATCAAACTCGACTTCGCCGCGCAGCTGGGGCACTGGCCGGGTGCCGGACGTGGCAATCAGCTCCTCGTTATCGAGCAGCTTGAGCAGGCGCTCGGTGCTCACGAGGCCTAGCTGGAGGGTATTGAAACGGTCGGCAATCTGGCGAATAGGGCGGAAAAACAGTGCGTTATACATGATAAACGCAATCAGCTCACCCTTCGAGATGGTGCCGGCAATCTGGCCCTGGGCGGCGTACCACACCAGCAGGCCCACACCAATGGCACCCAGCACCTCAGCCACCGGGAAGTAGATGCTGTAGTAGAGTACCGACTTGATGTTGGCCTTCGTGTGCTCCTGGTTTATCGCTTCAAACTTCTGGTATTCGCGCTGCTCGTTGTTGAAAATCTGCACCACATTCATGCCCGTGAGGTGCTCTTGCACAAAGCTATTGAGCTTAGCCACGGCGTTGCGCACTTCCTGGAAGCTGCCTTTCACCTTCTCTTTGAAGACGTAGGTGCTGAACAGCAGCGGCGGAATAACCGAGAGGCTGATGAGCGCGAGCTGCCAGTTGGTCCAAAACATGAAAATCATGAGGAAGACGATTTGCAGCAAGTCGCCGACCATCGCGGCTAGCCCCTCGCTGAAGACGTCGGCCAGCGTTTCCACATCCGAGATGTTGCGCGTGACCAGCACCCCAATGGGCGTGCGGTCGAAGAAGCTGAGCTTGAGGCTGAGCAGGTGGCGGTAGAGGTCAGCCCGAATATCGCGCACGATGTACTGCCCTAGCCAGCCGCCGTAGTAGGTCTGGAGGTAACTTACGAGGGTGTGCACCAATAGCAGCCCTAGCAGCCACAGCGTAGAGCGGTTGAGGCCCGCCCAGTCGTTGTTGGTGATGTCGACATCGACCATGCGCTGAATGAGCGCGGGGCGCACGGTGCCAAGCACGGCCGTAGCCACCGTGAGCACGATGAGGCCAATAAACACGCCCCGGTAGGGCTGCACGTAGGCGAGCAGCCGGCGCAGCACCTGCCAGTCGAATACCTGGCCGGTTTTGGTAGCAGAAGTTGGGTCCATAGAAGTAACGTGCTAACAAAGGTCGGCACGTTTCGTTGCCGGGCGGCGCGCGTCTGGCTAGCCTCTCCGTGTACTGTTTTGTGCTGGCCAGGGAACCTGGCGAAAATAAAACAGGCTTTTTTGTGCTTCAGAAGCTGTCGTTAGGAACTAAGTTCTTCGGCAACATCCCAGCCGGATATTCTACCTTGCTCAAATACAACCCCTTAGCCGGCGCTGCCCCGCTGGCCGCGATGCGTTGCTGACGGTGTAAAATATGCTGAAACTCCAGCGGCGTGAGCTTGCCGCGGCCCACATCGAGCAGCGTGCCCACTACGAGGCGCACCATACCGCGCACAAAGCGGTTGGCCCGAATGCGGAAAACCAGGCCGCTCGGCTCCTCGCGCCAGCCGGCTTCGTAGAGGTAGCACACGTAGTGCGTTTCGGCACCTTTTACTTTGGAGAAAGCCGTGAAATCGAACTGGCCCACGAGGTAACTGGCGGCCTCGTTCATGGCTGCCACGTCGGGCGCGCGGTCGAGGTACAGCGCCTGGTCGCGCCGAAACGGGTCGGGCCACAAACTCACAAAGTACTCGTAGGTGCGCGCCTCGGCCGAGAAGCGGGCGTGGTCCTTCGGCCCCACTGCGTGGATGTGCTGCACCTGTACATCGGGTGGCAGGGCACGGTTGACGCGGTAGCGCAGCAGGTCGAAGGTCATTTCGGGCGGAAAATCGGCTTCGAAATGGGCTACCTGGTGGCTGGCGTGCACGCCGGCATCGGTGCGGCCGCTGCCCAGCGTATGCACGGGCTGGCGCAGTACCTGGCTCAGGGCCTTGTCGAGGGTGGCCTGCACGGTGGCCACGCCGGGCTGCACCTGCCAGCCGCAGTAGGCCGTGCCGTCGTAGGCAAAATGAATGAAGTAGCGCATGGGTCTATCAAAAGTACCGCCGCTAGCCCGCAAAAAAGTCCCCGCTGCCGCTCGGGCAACGGGGGCTTCAGCAGTAGCGACCCGGCCGGCGGCCGGCCTACTCCACCACCAAGCGCATGGCCGGGGCGGCGCCGGAGCGCACCAGGTAGAAGCCGGCCGGCAACGTGAGCGGGGCCGTGCCCGCCGCATCGGCGGGGGTGATGAGCACGAGGTGGCCCAGGGCGTCATATACCCGCACCGGGGTGCCGGCCGTGGCCCCGCTCGGCGTAGCGGTGCGGGTGGCCGGGTTGGGGTACAAGGCCGGGCCCCCGGGCCCCCGGGCCCCCGGCTACCACGCGCACCGGCGAATAGGCGGTCGTGCCGTCGGTATCGACTTGGCGCAGACGGCAGTACACTTGCCACCCCTAAGAGTAGGTGGAATTGTAAGGGTTATCTATCAGCCCCCCGCTGGCCCCCGTGGCCACCACCCGCAGGCTGGTGACGCCCGCTGGCACGGTGTAGGTTTGGGTGCTGCCTGTGAAGGTATAGGAGTAGGTGGTTTGGGCCTGGGCCGCGCCGGCCGGGGCCAGCAGCCCCAGCACCGCCAGGGGGCAATGGCCCGCTGTAGGCGCACCAAAGAGCAGCTTGTTTCATTAATAAAACACGAAAGAGTAGACTTCTACCGCACCCACGCGCGGCGCTGCAAAGGTTGGCGCCCTTTAAATGCAGCGCTATAGCATAAAGATGTGAATTTTCGACCCTGGCCGGGGGCCCCGGCGCCCCGGGCGCGCACCGCCCAACGGCCCCCAAAAGACCGGCTACCGGGTGGGTAGCCCTTCCGCCCAGCGGAAGAACTGGCTAAGGGTCTTAGGGGTTCATTCCGCCCAGCGGAGTGGGGGCTAAGACTATTAAGGGGCCATGCTGCCGGGCGGAATGGTAGGCTAAGGGTCTTGGTTCGGCCCCTAGCCTACTCGTTTACAGTTGCCAACCTACCAAACGCAAAAAGCGCCGGCACCGCTAGGGCACCGGCGCTTTCGCACTTGCTTAAGATAAGCTAGCGGGTAGCCGCCAGCGCCTCGGCACCACCCACGATTTCGAGAATCTCGGTCGTGATGGCCGCCTGACGGGTACGGTTATACGTCAGCTTGAGGGCCTTGAGTAGCTCACCGGCGTTGTCGGTGGCCTTGTCCATGGCCGTCATGCGGGCACCGTGCTCCGAGGCATTACTTTCCAGCACTGCTTTGTAGAGCTGAATTTTCAGGCTCTGCGGAATCAGGGTTTGAATAATATCCTCCTTGCTCGGCTCAAAAATGTAGTCGACGCTATTATCCGGCGCGGCGGCGCTAGGGGTACCAGCAGGCACTGAGGTGGGCACCAGTGGCAGTAGCTGCTCGGCTTGCACCACCTGGGTAGCTACGTTCTTGAACTCGTTGTACACCATCACTACCTCGTCGTAGCTGCCTTCGGCAAAGCCGCGCATGGCTTCCTCAGCAGCCACGCGCACCGTGTCAAACGAGAGCTTGGCGAAGACGTGCGTGTAGTCGCCCACCCGCTTGTAGCTGCGGCGGCCGTAGTAATCGTGCGCCTTTTTGCCGATAGCCAACACCGATATGTTGCTCGCCGACAGGCTAGCGTAGCGCTGCGCGATGAGCGCGTTCACACCCTTGAATACATTGGCGTTAAAGGCGCCGGCTAGGCCCCGGTCGGAGGTAATGGCGATGACGAGCACCCGGCGCACCTCGCGCACCTGGCCGTACTCGCTCACTACCTCGTCGGTAGTGGTGCGGGTCAGGTTGGCCAGGATGCTGGTGAGGCGCTGCGCGTAGGGGCGCATCCGGGTGATATTGTCCTGGGCCCGGCGCAGCTTGGCCGCCGCCACCATTTTCATGGCTTTGGTAATCTGCTGCGTGCTCGAAACCGATTGGATACGCGAGCGAACTTCTTTTAAAGAGGCCATAAGTTGAATAAAAGATGGCGCGAGACTCGCCCCCGTGCCGATTATCGGCGGGACTCTGGCCCGCTACGCCAGCGAACGTTGCTGAACTAACGTGCCCTGACGTGCCGGCCCGAGGCCGGCGAATAATCGGCACGGGACCGAGCCCCGCGCCATTAATCACTAATTACTTCGCGGCGTAGTTAGCAGCTACATCCTTAGCCGTCTGGCGCAGGGCGCCGGTTACGGCGTCGTCGAGCTTACCAGCCTTTAGCGCTTTGAGAGCATCGGGAAAGCGGGCGTTCAAAGTCTGCGTAAACTCCTTCTCGAACTCGCGCACGCGGTTAACCGGTACGGTATCGAGCAGGCCGTTGGTAGCAGCGTAAATGATGGCCACCTGGTCTTCCACCTTCACGGGCGAAAACTGGGGCTGCTTCAGAATCTCTAGGTTGCGGCGGCCGCGCTCGATGGTGAGCTTAGTCGAGGCATCGAGGTCCGAGCCGAACTTGGCAAAGGCTTCCAGCTCGCGGAACTGGGCCTGGTCAAGCTTTAGCGTACCGGCGACCTTCTTCATCGACTTAATCTGGGCGTTACCACCCACGCGGCTTACCGAGATACCCACGTTGATAGCGGGACGCACGCCGGAGTTAAAGAGGTTGGTTTCGAGGAAAATCTGGCCGTCCGTAATCGAGATTACGTTGGTTGGAATGTAGGCTGATACGTCACCCGCCTGCGTTTCAATCAGCGGCAGAGCCGTGAGCGAACCACCACCTTTTACCAAGTGCTTGATGCTCTCGGGCAGGTCGTTCATGTTGCGCGCAATCTCGTCCGAAGCGTTGATTTTAGCGGCGCGCTCCAAGAGGCGGCTGTGCAGGTAAAATACGTCGCCGGGATAAGCCTCGCGGCCCGGAGGGCGACGGAGCAGCAGCGACACCTCGCGGTAAGCCACGGCCTGCTTCGACAAGTCGTCGTACACCACGAGGGCCGGGCGACCCGTATCGCGGAAGTATTCGCCGATGGCGGCACCTGTGAAGGGCGCGTAGAACTGCATCGGGGCGGGGTCTGAGGCCGAAGCCGATACCACCACCGTGTAGTCCATGGCACCGCCCTTGGTAAGGGCGTTTACTACCTGGGCAACCGTCGAAGCCTTCTGGCCAATGGCCACGTAAATGCAGAACACCGGCTGGCCAGCTTCGAAGAACTCGCGCTGGTTTAGGATGGCGTCAAGCGCTACGGTCGACTTGCCAGTCTGGCGGTCACCGATAATCAACTCGCGCTGGCCGCGGCCAATCGGAATCATGGCGTCGATAGCCTTGATACCAGTTTGCAAGGGCTCAGTTACCGGCTGGCGGAAGATTACACCGGGAGCCTTGCGCTCTAAGGGCATCTCGAAGGTCTGGCCCTGGATGGGGCCGCGGCCGTCGATGGGCTGGCCGAGCGTGTTCACCACGCGGCCCACGATGCCCTCACCTACCTGAATTGCGGCGATTTTGTTGGTGCGGCGCACGGTAGCGCCTTCCTTAATGTCGCCGTATTCGCCGAGCATTACAGCACCCACGTTATCTTCTTCGAGGTTGAGCACCAGCGCTTGCAGGCCGTTCTCAAACTCAATCAGCTCGCCCGACTGGGCATTGGAGAGGCCGTAGATACGGGCCACACCATCGCCAACCTGGAGCACGGTGCCGACTTCTTCCAGCTCGGCAGCCGATTTGAAATTGGACAGCTGCTGCCGCAGGATGGCGGATACTTCGTCCGGGCGTACTTCAGCCATGATAGTATTAATTTAAGCTAGGTTGGTAAGTATTGTCGGTGAGGGAAGTGCGCAAGCGGCGCAGGTTACCTTTCACCGAGTCGTCAATTTGCCGGTCACCCACGCGCAGCACAAAGCCACCAATGAGCGAGGCATCTACTTTTTCGGTGAGCGACACATCCTGCAGGCCGGTCTGCTGTTTCACCATGCGCTCGATTTCGGCACGGGTAGCCGGCGTGAGCGGCGCAGCCGAGATTACCTCGGCTACCTGCACGCCCATCAGGGCGTTGTACTGCATCAAAAAGGCATCGCCGATGTGCTCCAGCGCATCCTCACGGTTTTTGCTGGTCAGAATCTGAAAAAAGCGCATCAGCATTTCCGACACCTTGCCCCCGAAGATGGCAGTGAGGATGCTGAGCTTTTTGTCGTGCTTCACAATCGGGTTGCGCAGCAACAACCGCAGGTCGCGGCTGCTGGCCATGGTATTGGCCAGCAAGTCCATGTCCTGCTTCAGCGTCGCCAGCGTGCCCTGCTCCTGCGCAAGGTCCAGCAAGGACTTGGCATAGCGGGCGGCTACTTGTTGGTCGGCCATTTTGAGAGGTAAGCTAGTGGGGCTAACGAAGCATGCAGAAAGAATGTGGTCGCTAGCCCCGCCGGGCAATTAATTCAGTTTTACGTCTTTCAGATAGTCATCTACCAGCTTCTGTTGGGCAGCCGGGTCGGCTAGCTCACGGCGCAGCACGCGCTCGGCAATGTCCACGCTCAGCTGAGCGGCGGTGTTGCGAACTTCGGCCAGGGCCTGGTTCTTCTCCTGCTGGATAGCCTCGCGGGCCTGCTGCGAAATGCGGTTGGCTTCTTCGGTGGCTGTGGTTTTGGCCTGCTCAACGAGGCGGTTGGCGATAGCCTGGCCTTCCTTCAGCATTTGGTCGCGCTCGTGGCGAGCGTCAGCCAATAGCTTTTCGTTGCCAGATTTCAGCGCCTGCATTTCCAGTTTAGCCTGCTCGGCCATTTTCAGGGCTTGGTCGATGCTGTCTTCCCGCTCTTTCAAGGAGCCCAAAATGGGCTTCCAAGCGAACTTAGCCAGCAGCAAAAACAGGAGTAAGAAAATCAAGGTCTGCCAGAAAAGCAAACCAAACTCGGGGGTGATAAGATTCATGGGGACGGCAATTATCGGGGTGGCAGCGCCGCGGCTAGGCGGCACCGATAAACATTCGGCGGCGGCAAGTAAGTTGCCAAAGATTAAGGGCTAGCCAACTGGCGAACACCCACGCTTTAGCCGAACGAAAACCCGGCACGACCGGCCCCCACTAGGGGGAGCCGGCCGGCCGGGCTTAGACCGTCGCGATTACTGCAAACGCAGGGCGATGAGCAGGCAGACTACGATGGCGAACAGCGTAGCACCTTCCAGCAGAGCGGCTACGATAAGCATAGCAGTCTGGATTTTGCCCGAAGCCTCCGGCTGACGGCCGATGGCTTCCATAGCGCTACCGCCGATGCGGCCAATGCCCAGGCCAGCGCCCAGGATAGCCAGACCAGCGCCGATGCCGGCACCCATTACAGCCAGACCAACCGAATTAACAACTTGCAGCAACAACGAAAGAAGCATGGTAAAAAAGAAATGTGTGTAGGGAAAAAACTTGGGGAAATACAACCTGGCAACCAATGCAGCCGCCCGGCTAGGGGGTTAGTGCGCAGTAACGTCGGCGTGGCCGAGGTGGGCAATGTTGGAGCCACCGGCGCGCTGCTCGGCAGTGCCGAAGTCTTCGCCGCCGTGGGCCTCGTCGTGGTGGTGCTCTTCTACTGCACTACCGATATACATAGCCGTGAGCAGCGTGAAAATGTACGCTTGTAGCACTGCTACGAGTAGTTCAAGTACGCTGATAAATAGACCAAAAGGTACCGAAAGGAAACTGGTGGCCGCCGATTTGAAAATAAAAATGAGGCTGATAAAGCTCAGAATAATGATGTGACCAGCCGTGATGTTAGCAGTCAGACGTACCATTAGCGAAAAGGGCTTCACAATCACGCCTACTAATTCGACCGGCACCATGATAATATAAAGCGGCCACGGCACGCCAGGCGGCGCGAAGATGTGACCCCAGTAGTTCTTGTTGGCGCTAAACAGGGTGATAATCAGCGTGAGTATCGCTAGGGCTGCCGTAACGGCAATGTTGCCGGTGAGGTTGGCAGCACCGGGTGTGAGACCTAGCAGGTTGTTAAACCAGATAAAGAAGAACAGAGTGAGCAGGTACGGCATGTACCTCTCGTACTTGGGACCGATGCTTTTCTTGGCTACTTCGTCGCGGATGAACAGTACGAAGGGCTCCAGCGCATTTTGCAGGCCCGACGGGGCCTGGCCGGTGCGGCGGTTATACGATTTGGCTACCGAGGCAAAAACAATCAGCAGCACGATGCTGCTCATTGCTAGGGCTGCTACGTTCTTGGTGATGGAAAAGTCGTAGACTTTGCTGCCATCAGTGGTGACGAGCTTCTCCTCCTCAAGCTTGAAGTTGCCGTAGGTTTCGCCCTCAGCCACGTGCTTAGAGGAGAATAGCGACAGACCCTTACCGGGCTGGTAGGCGATGATGGGCAGGTAGGTAACGAAGTTGCCGTTGTCGGTGCTGAACCAATGCCACTCATGCGAGTCGGCTACGTGATGCAAAATAACTTCGCCTGGGTTGAAGCCCTCCCCTTTTTCACCCGATTTGGTGGGTTCGGCGCCAAAGCCGACGAACGAGCACAGGCAAAGTAAGAGGGTGAGTAAACGCTTCATTCAATAGTAGTTAAAAACCAAGTCCAGGGTAAATTATTCTGCTTTTGAGACTTGCTTCGCTGAAAACGGGCGCAAGTTACTAAAAATAGCCCATATTTCAAAGCCGGCGCACAAGAAGTACCCTATAAAGAAGACTCCAAGGAACGTAAGCAAGCCGTGGCTATCCTGGATATTGGTGTTAAAAAAATAGACGAGAATAATGCCGATGCCGAGGGCCAGCCGCAGCCCGACGCCCCCAAAATAGGCCACCAGAAAGCTGTCGGGCGAGCGGCGCACCACCACGGCCGTAAGCCAATAGGCGAGTAGCGTGAGGCCCAGCAGCGTGCCCACCACGTAGGGCGCCAGCGGGTGCACTACTGCCGTCCCAAACGCCGCCCGCAAGCCGAAAAGCACGGCTAGCGAGCTTAACGCAAAGGCAGCAAATTGGGTGAGAAAACGGGCGTTCATAGGGTAGCAGGCCGAAACCGGGCCGCAAAGGTCGGCACAGAAGCGCGCAAAAGCCCCGTCGACCGGGGTCAACAGGGCTTTATTTATGAAAAAATCCTGAAAAAAGTGGCTGACTTACAGAGAACGCTGCTTAAAAAGCAATCAACCCACGCCGCCGTTGGTACTAGTGCGCACCGAAAGCATACCTAATGCTGTAGCTCGCATTCTTTCTGTTAGATAGGCTAGCCAGCTTTTAAACCACCGGGAAATTGGCGGCTAGCCATGCCACTGCCCCATCGAGGTCGGCTTGCACGAGGTTATGGCCAGCCGGCATGTCGCGCCGCGTGAGGGCGTAGCCCGCTTGCGTAAGCAGCGTAGCATAGGCATCGGTGGCGGCGGGGCGCACGGTGGGGTCTTGCAGGCCGGGCGTGAAAAACACCGGCACCGGCCGGGGCGCCTTGAACACGGGCACCTGCTGTACTAGTGGCTGCATGGGTCGCCACAGCACTGCGCCCGCCAGGAGACCAGGATACAGCATCAGCAAACTGCCCGCAATGTTGGCACCGTTGGAGTAACCCACGGCGATGAGCTGGCTAGGGTCGAACCCTTCCTGCACGGCTACTTTGCCCAGGAAATCGGCTAGCTCGTGGGTGCGGAAGATGACATCGGGCTCATCAAACACACCCATGCCTAGCCGGCGGAAAAAGCGGGGCATGCCGCCCTCCTGCACGTTGCCGCGCACACTCAGCACATTGAGGCCAGGGCCGAAACGGGGGGCTAGCGAGAGCAGGTCGCGCTCGTCGCCGCCGGTGCCGTGCAGCAGGAGCAGTGTGGCCCGCGCCGCCGTGGGCGCGGGTTGGTAGATGTAGGTGAGGGGCTGAAAATTCACGGTTTCCATGCGCTAGCCTAGTTTGGGAAGGTGAGCTTCGATAGCGGCGCGCTTGCTTTCGTGCTGCGCGGGCAGCATGAGATGGGTACCCAACTCAGCCAGCGGCTCATCAACCATAAAGCCAGGGTTGTCGGTGGCTACTTCAAACAGCACCCCGCCCGGCTCGCGGAAGTACATGGCGTGGAAGTACTGCCGGTCAATCTGGGGCGTTACCTGGAAGCCTTTTTTGATGAGCAGGTCACGGAAGTACAGCTGGGTAGCATCATCCTTCACCCGGAAAGCCACGTGGTGCACCGAACCGGCGGCTACCTGCCCGCGCCCTTCGCCGGGCGCTGCTACCAACTCCACGATATTAGCCGTGCCCAGGGCATCGGTGGCGTAGCGGAAGCGGTTGACGTGCTGGGCCACTAGCTTATAGCCAAACACGTCGGTAAGGACAGCAGCCGTAGCTTTTACATCGCTCAGCGTGAGCGTAATGTGGTGGAAGCCGCGCGTGGCAACCTCGGCGCTTACCTCATCGGTAGTCCAGGGCGTGCGCGGGTCATCGGCTACTTCGGTCAGCTCCAGCTTCAGGCCGTCGGGGTCGAGGAAGGTGAGGTAGCGCTCGCCAAATTTCTCGGCGGGCTTGTTGTAAGTAACGCCTTTAGCTTCAAAGCGCTTCATCCAGAAATCGAGGCTACCGGCGGGTACGGCGTAGCCAATTTCGGTAGCCTGGCCGGGGCCGCGGCGACCGGGCTGCATGTTTTCCCAGGGGAAAAACGTGAGGATGGTACCGGCCGAGCCCTGCTCATCTCCAAAATAGAAGTGGTAGGTACCCGGGTCGTCGAAATTGACGGTTTTCTTCAGAAAGCGCAGCCCGAGCGTCTTGGTGTAGAAGTTGAAGTTGCGCTGGGCGTTGCCGGCAATGGCCGTGATATGGTGCAGGCCTAATAGTTGGTTTTCCATGATGGTATCGCCGCGAAGGGCGCAAAAGAAAGTCGCAGAAAAAGCTGGCTAGCTTAGTGATTGATGGGCGCTTCGATGAGCAAGAAGCGGGTGTCGGCGGCGCACTCCAGGCGCACGGCACCGGTTGTTTCCCAGAGGCCGAGCGCGTCGCGCTGGGCTAGCTTCTGGCCAGCCACCGTCACTTCGCCGCTGATGACGAACACGTAGAGCTGCTTGTTGGCGGGGGCAAAATGGTAGTCCACGCCTTGGGCCTCGGTATAATACCCTAGCGAGAGCTTGGCGTTCTGGTTTATCCAGCAGTGGGCAGTGCCTTCCTCGTTGCTCACAATGGTGGTAAGGCGGTTGGCCCGGCTAGCCTCCGGAAACTGGCGGCGCTGGTAGCGCGGCGTCACGTTTTGCAGCTTAGGCTCAATCCAGATTTGCAGAAAGTTCACCTCGTCGTCACCCACGTTATACTCCTCGTGGCGCAGGCCCGAGCCAGCGCTCATAATCTGCACGCCGCCGGCCGGAATGACTTCCGAGTACCCGAGCGAATCCTTGTGGTTCATGGTGCCGGCCAGCAGCACCGAAATGATTTCCATGTTGGCATGGGCGTGCAGGCCAAAGCCCTGGCCGGGCGCCACAAAATCATCGTTGAACACGCGCAGCAACCCGAAGCCATTGCGCTCGGGGTTAGCATAGGGCCCGAAGCTGAACGTGAGGTGGCTTCGGAGCCAGCCAATGTCTTTGAGACCTCGGTCGGTGGCGGGAAAGAAATGCGAGCGCATGGCAAAACAGGTGTAGGTGAGTGCGACGCATCAAAGCTACGTCGCAATTAATGTACCTACATCAATTAGGAGAAAAAAGTTTTCTGCCACTCGCTTTCTCTCAACTATTGGTCGCTACTAGCGCTGCGGATAACCTGGTACAACGCGCCAAATATCCCCGTGAGAGTGAGGCCGATAGTGTACCAGGGCGTTTTGGTTTGAAAGTGGCCATCGAGCCAGATGCCGGCCCAGGTGCTGAGGCCGATGATGGCAATCATTTGCACGGCGATGCTACCGTACTTGGCCAGGGCCGAGTTGTTGCGGGCCGACTCATCGGCGGGAGGCTGGGGCAAATTGGTGGCCATGCTAAGGCTAAGGTGGGCGGGTGAGGAAGGGATGAGGCGCGGCGCGGGTTTCGGCCGGGCGGGGCGTAATTTTACGGGTTGCCGGCCGTTAGGGCTAGGCCCACCGAACAATTTGGGGCGCACCGGGCGTTGCGACCTACTTACCTGACCAGCTTTCAACGTTGAAAATCGCTATTTCCCTGAAATACTACCGGTTTTGGCTGCTGGCCGGGCTGGGCTTAAGTGCGGCGGGCTGCGCCTCCGACAAGTCGGTGTTCAGCCACGCCCTCAACAACGTGGCCGCGCGCGACAACGGCTTTTTCCTGGCCCGCGAGCAGCTGTGGGCCACCGAGGCCACCTTGTACAAGGGCCGCAACGACGATTACAACCGCGTGCTGCCCCTCTACCCCACTCTCGACAGCACCACGGTGCGCGCCACCCGGCCCGACCTGAACGACATTATTAAGAAGGCCTCGCTGCCGATTCAGCACCGCGCGGGCTCCGATTGGACCGACGACGCCTACCTGCTGGTGGGCTGGTCGCGGTTTTATAAGATGGAGTTTGACGACGCCATTCTCACGTTTAAATACGTGAACAGCACCAGCCGCGACCCCTTTGGCAAGCAGGAGGCGCTGATTGGGCTGATGCGTACCTTTCTCATTACCAAGCAGCTCGACAACGCAAAGGCCGTATCGGACTTGCTTGACAAGGAACTGGGCTTGCCCAAAGATGCCCGCGAGCTGTTTCTGGCCCGGGCCGACTACTACCTGCAAACCGAGGAGCCCGCACTGGCCATCGCGCAGCTCGAAAAGGCCGTGCCCCTTATTCCGGCCAAGAATGAACGCTCGCGCACGCGCTTCATGCTGGCGCAGCTCTACCAGGCGCAGGGCCAGAACAAAGAAGCCACGGTGCAGCTCAACAACATCTTGAAGCACAACCCGCCGTACGAGCTTGATTTTCAGAGCAAACTGCTGCTAGGGCAAGTTTCGGACCTCGACCAGCAAAGTAAGGAGCGACTAGATAAGTACTTTGCCGCGCTGCTGAAAGACCCTAAAAACAAGGAGTACCGCGACAAGATTTACTACGAGATGGGCCGGCTAGCCTACCGCCAAAAGAAGTACGGCGACGCGCAGGCCCTGCTACGCACTTCGGTCCGACAGCCCACCACCAGCAAGTCGCAAAAGGGCTACACCTATCTGCTGGCTGGGCGCATCTACTACGAAAATCTGCAGAAATACCGACTGGCCGCCGCCTATTACGACAGCACCACGCAGGCCCTGCCCAAGGAGAACCCGCTGTATGCCAAAACGAAAGAGCGCAGCGATATTCTGCAGGAGTTTGCCAAGCAATACACTATTATCGAAACCCAGGACAGCCTGCAGGCCCTGGCCCGGCTGCCCAGCGCTGAGCTCGACAAGCGCCTGAATACCTACGCCGCTGCCGAACTGGAAACCAAGCGCCTGGCCGCCGCCAAGGCCCTGGCTGCCCAGCAGGCCCTAGCCAAAAAGCAGCAGGTCGAGGCCAGCCGCATCACCGCTGCGCCCAGCGCGCTGAGCGGCGGCCAGCGCGATATCAGCAACCCCAACGCGTTTGACGCGACTACGGCCGTGGCCTCGGGCGCGGGCTGGTACTTCGACAATGCGACTTCGCTGGGCACGGCGCGGGCCGACTTTTTGCGCACCTGGGGCGACCGCAAGCTGCAAGACAATTGGCGCACCGTGAGCGCCCCGAGCAGCTCGCCCAACGCGCCGCAGAACGGCGGCGCGCCCGTGAGCATCACCGGCAACGACCAGACCCGCGTGAACGGCGGGGGCGCGCCGGGGGCGAACCCCACTGGCGCCAACGGCACCGCTCCCCTCGCCCCCCTGGCCGAGCAAAATGCCCTGGTGGCCCAGTACCGCCAGCGCCTGCCCACCACCCCTGGCCAGCTCCAGACTTCTGACCAACAGATAGAAGGTGCTATGTACGAGTTGGGCGGCATCTACAAAGAATTGCTGAAGGAAAAGCAGCGCGGCTACGAAACCTACGCCGGCCAAGTGGAGCGCTACCCCCGCGGCGCGCACGCGCCCGATGCTGACTACCTACTTTACCTCTACTACAAGGACCTGCCCGACCCGGTGAAGGCCGCGCAGTATGCGGCGGCGTTGCAGCGGGAGTTTCCAACTTCGACCTACGCCAAGCTCATCGCCGACCCGCTGTACCGCGAGCACGAGCGGGCGCTGCACAACGCGGTGGCCGCCAGGCTCGATTCGGCCTTTATACTGTATAAAGACCAGCGCTTTACAAAATCGAAAGCGGCCGTAGCCCGGCTCGAAAAGCAGTATCCTAAAAGCGACCTTACCGACCGGGTGGCGTATTTGAAGCTGCTGCTGGCCATCCGCACGCAGCCACCAGTGGCGGTGAAGGCCTCGGTAGAGCGCTTCGCCAAGGATTACCCCGAGAGCCCGCTGGTGCCGCAGGCGCTGGCCCTGGCCGGCGCCTACCAAAAAGCCGAAGCCGGGCAGCTCTACGGCGCCCTGGCCTCGACCGAGAAGCCGCTGCTTTCGTCACAGTTCCGGCCGGGCGAGGTCGAGAACCGCATGCGCATTGCCTATGGCGATGATGAACTGCCCGTTGCGCCGCTGGTGGCGCCCGCCCCTGCCGCAACTGTTGCGCCCGCCGCGGGTACACCCACTAGCCCCACGGAGGCCAGCCTCAAGCCTGCTGCCGGGGGGCTAACTCCCGGCAAGGAGGAAAAGGCCGCGCCCGTCACCACTTCGCCTTCGGGCAAGTCGAGCGCGGCGGCGGTGCCCCCCGCTACGCCGGCTAGCCCGGTACCGGCCCCGGCGAGCGCGGGCGGCACGCTTACCCCGGCGCCAGCGGCTACTGCGCCGGCCGCCCCCGCCGCGCCGGCCGTGGCCTACACCACTCAGTTGAGTGCCGCCCACGCCGTGGTGTTGGTGTATCCCAAAGGCTCGGCGCCCGCTGCTGACCTGGCTAGCCAGCTCACGGCCTATAACGGCAAGTTTTTTCGGGCCAACAACCTAGCGGTACAAGCGGCCCAGCCGTTGGGCGCCGACCAGGAAATGGTGGTGGTCCGGGCTTTGCCAGGCTCGAAGGTGGCCCAGAGCTACGCTACCAAGCTACGCGGGCCGCAGTCGCCGCTTGCCCGCCTACGCGGCCAGGGCTACCAGGCGCTGGTCATCAGCCTGGCCAATCTGACGCTGCTGCAGAACACGGGTGGCGACCTCACCGGCTACCAACAATTTTACCAGAAGGTTTACCAATAGGGCCTGCGAGGAATTAAGTACGGTTGTTGCTTTGCGCAGCCCCGCGCTCCTTCCTTTACGCCCGACTCTCTCAGATGCCTATCTCCTCTTCCTCCCCGGCTCGCCCTACCTCAACTACCCGCCGGGGAACACCGCCCCCGCCGCGCAAAGGGCGCTTCGAGGCGTTTACGCGCACCATGTGGGTGCTGTTTATGGGGGGCACGCTAGCCACGCTGCTCTACGTAGGGGCGGTGAGTATCAACTTCATGAATCTGTTTGGGCGGATGCCCAACCTGAAGACGCTCGAAAACCCGAAGAGCGAGCTGGCGTCCGAAATCTACTCGGCCGATGGCGTGCTGCTGGGCAAGTATTTCCGCGAAAACCGCACGCCGGTTGATTATAAAGACCTACCGCAGAATGTAATCGACGCCCTCATCGCCACCGAAGACGTGCGCTTTGAGGAGCACTCGGGCATTGATTTCAAGAGCATAATGCGCGCCGTGGCGGGGCTGGGGCGCAGCGGGGGCGGCTCCACGCTCAGCCAGCAGGTAGCCAAGGTGCTATTTAAGACCCGGCCAGGCGAAGAAAGCAACCTAAACGATGGCACGCTCAACGGCCCCGGTAAGCTAGGGCTGCTCATTACCAAAACCAAAGAGTGGCTGCTGGCCATCCGGCTCGAGCGCAACTACACGAAGCGCGAAATCATGCGGATGTACCTCAACACCGTGGATTATGGCTCCAACGCGTTCGGTATCAACACGGCGGCCAAAACGTTTTTCAATAAAAACCCCAAGCAGCTGACTACTGCCGAGTCGGCTACGCTGGTGGGCATCGTGAATGCGCCTTCGCGCTTCAGCCCCGTGCTGCACCCCGTGCGCTCGAAGCGCCGCCGCAACTGGGTGTTGCAGCAGATGACCAAGGCCGGCTACCTGCCCGCCACCCAGATGGTGAAGGACACGGCCAAGCCTATTGTGCTGCACTATTCGGTAGAAAGCCCCGTGCAGGGGCTAGCCCCCTACTTCCGCACCGAGGTGGCTAAGTACTTGCAGGCTTGGGCCAAGGAAACCGACCACGACCTGTATGCCGACGGGTTGAAAATCTATACTACCCTCGACTCGCGGATGCAGACCTACGCCGAAAAGGCGGTGGCCGAGCATTTATCCTTGCAGCAAAAGTGGTTTTCGGCCCACTGGAAGGGCCAGCTACCCTGGCGCGATGAGAACGGCAAGGTCATTCCGCAGTTCTTGGAGACGGCCATGCGCCGCACCCAGCGCTACAAGTCGCTGATGACGCGCTACGACGGTAACAAGGACTCGGTGAACTACTACCTGCGCAAGAAGTACAAGATGCCGGTATTCTCGTGGCAGGGCGAGCAGGAAATGAAGCTGTCGCCGATGGACTCGCTGGCCTATTACAAGCGCTACCTGCGCGCCGGCTTCCTGGCCGTAAACCCCCTCAATGGCTACGTAAAAGCCTGGGTGGGTGGCCCCAACTACAAGTTTTTCAAGTTTGACCACGTGCGCCAGGGCAAGCGCCAGCCGGGTTCCACGTTCAAGCCCATCGTGTATACGGCGGCCATCGACCAGGGATATTCGCCCTGCTTTCCGCGGCCCGATGTGGCTACTACGTTCCCGGGCGCGGCGGGCCGCCCGCCCTACACGCCCCGCAACTTTGAGGGTAATTTCTCGGGGCGCACCTTCACGCTGCGGCAAGCCCTGGCTAGGTCCATGAACTCCATCACGGCCTGGCTGGTGTACAAGCTAGGGCCCGAGACGGTGGTGGCCTACGCCAAGCGGCTGGGCATTACCTCGCCCATCGACCCGGTGCCGGCGGTGGGATTCGGCGCTTCCGATTGCAGCATTTATGAGCTGTGCGGCGCTTACGGCACCTTCGTGAACAAGGGTGTGTGGACCGGTCCCATCATGGTGACGCGCATCGAGGACAAGAACGGTAATGAATTGCGGCGCTTCGTGGCCCCCACCAAGGAGGCGCTGAGCGAGGAAACTGCCTACGTGATGACCAACATGCTGCAAGCCAGCACTACCGAGCCGGGCGGCACCAGCACCATTCTGCACACGGGCTTCAATTTCCCGTACCAGATTGGGGCCAAAACGGGCACCACCTCCAACTATTCCGATGCCTGGTTTATGGGCATCACGCCCAACTTGGTGTGCGGCATGTGGATTGGCGGCGAAGACCGCAGCATTCACTTTCGCACCGGGGCTTATGGTCAGGGGGCCCGGCTAGCCCTGCCGCTCTACGGCATCTTCATGAAGAAGGTCTACGCCGATAAGTCGCTGGATATTGACCGCGGTCCTTTCCCGGCACCGGCCGGCCCGCTCACCATCGAGCTCGACTGCTCGAAGTACTACGGCGGCCAGCGCGATACCATTCCCAGCAACCAAAAGATGGTGCAGCCCACCCTCGACCCCCTGGACGACAAGGACATCTAGGACCGCAGATTTAACGGATTGCGCGGATACGCCTGCTGCCGCAGGCTGGCTAGGCTGTTAGGGAGTAGTTGACTAGCCCATTCGGCTAGTTAGTTAATAATCGACCGGGTGATTGACTAACTAGCCGAATGGGCAGCTGCGGTTGGTAGTATAGGATAGTTTCTGACGGCTACTCTTGGCAGCTCTTTTACTGTGTTTAATGCCGAAAGCGGCGGCTACTTTTGCCAGCCATTGTGCGTTTCACCCACGTACTACCACCCAAAAGCATTGCCAGCCTGCGGCAGCAGGCGTATCCGCGCAATCCGTTAAATCCGTTAAATCTGCGGTCATGGCAGCCAAACCTGAACTACAAGAACAAATAAACCGCCTGCCCCACCAGCCCGGCGTGTACCGCTACTTCGACGACGAGGGCATCATCTACGTGGGCAAGGCCGTGGATTTGCGCAAGCGCGTTTCCTCGTACTTCACCAAGCAAGACCACAACAAGAAAACCCAGCAGCTGGTCAAGAACATCAAGCGTATCGAATTCACCATCGTGAATTCGGAGTCAGACGCGTTTTTGCTGGAAAACAACCTCATCAAGCAGCACCAGCCCAAGTACAATATTCTGCTTAAGGATGGCAAAACATATCCGTATCTGCTGCTAACCAAAGAGCGCTTTCCGCGCCTTATTCCAACACGCAACAAGCAGCCCGGCGACGGCCAGTATTTCGGCCCCTACGCCCACCAGGGCTCGCTCAACGTGCTCCTAGAGCTTATCCGGGCGCTGTACCCACTGCGCACCTGCACCTACAACCTGAGCCCCGAAAACGTGGAGGCTGGCAAGTTTAAGGTGTGCCTGGAGTATCACATTGGCAACTGTAAAGGCCCCTGCGAAGGCAAGGAGGACGAGGCCACATACAACCAGTACATCCAGCAAATCCGCCAGATACTTGGTGGCGACCTGCGCTTGCCTAAGCAGTACTTCCGTGAGAAGATGACCGCCGCCGCTCAGGAAATGCAGTACGAGCTAGCCCACCAATTCAAGCAAAAGCTTGATAAGCTCGACGATTTCCAGGCTAAGAGTACCATCGTAAGCGCTACGCTCACCAATATCGATGTCTTCGCCATTGCCTCCAATGAAAAGTCGGCTTTCGTCAATTATTTCAAGGTGATGAACGGTAGCATCATTCTCACCCAAAACCTGGAGTTAACTAAAAAGCTCGACGAAACGGACGCCGAAATTCTAGCGCCGCTCATTATGCAGCTCCGCCAGGAATTTGCCAGCGAAGCCCGGGAAATTCTCACCAACACGCCCGTAGAGGGCCTGCCGCTGCCCGGCGTCACGTTCACCGTGCCCCAAATCGGCGACAAGCGCAAGCTGCTTGAGCTCAGCCTCAAAAACGTGCTCTACGCCCGCAAGGAAAAGGAGAGCATGAACGAAAAGGGCAAGGACGTGAACGAGGTCCGCATTATGGAGCAGATTAAGAAAGACCTGCGCCTGACGGAGTTGCCTAAGCACATTGAGTGTTTTGACAACTCCAACTTTCAGGGCGACAACCCGGTGTCAGCAATGGTGTGCTTTCGCAACGCCCGCCCTAGCAAGAAAGACTATCGCCACTACCACGTAAAAACCGTGGTCGGCCCCAACGACTTCGACACCATGTACGAGGTCGTCACGCGCCGCTACCGCCGCCTAGTGGACGAGGGCGCTAGCCTCCCCCAGCTGGTGATAGTAGATGGCGGCAAGGGCCAGCTCAGCATGGCTGTGAAGGCTATCAAAGACCTAAATCTCTGGGGTCAAATGGCCATCATCGGCATCGCCAAGCGCCTAGAGGAAATCTACGTGCCCAACGACCCGCTCCCCCTTTACATCGATAAGAAAAGCGAGAGCCTGCGCCTATTCCAACGTATGCGCGACGAGGTGCACCGCTTCGGCATCACGTTCCACCGCAGCACCCGCGACGCCGCTACTCTTAAAACCGAGCTCACCGACGTGAAAGGACTAGGCCCCATTACAGCCGATAAGCTACTCAATAAATTCAAATCTGTTAAAAAAATCAAGGAGCTCACCCAAGCACAGCTAGAAGCTGAAGTAGGCAAGGCGAAAACCAAAGTGTTACTCGCTTACTTCGACCAACAGGAGAATAGTGCCGGGTAAGTAAGTGTGACTTGCCATTCGCAAGAGTGAGCTAAGGTTACTCTGCAAGCAAAAAGGCCCACACTGTGAAGTGCGGGCCTTTTTAGTATTCAGCTAATCCAAAGCTTAGAAGCTCCACAAGCTGTACTCATACTCTACGAGGTCGGCAGCAGTCTGCTGGGCAGCCAACAAGCCTTCGCGCTCGCTACCATACTGGCTAGCCAGGTCATCGCCCGAGGGGTTTGACACCTTAGTAATGTACGAGTTGAAAAGCCACAATTCAAACGCATCGGCTAGGTTTTTATGCTGCGCATCATTCTGCGCGTTGAACCAGATAGCTTGTTGCGGATTGTTGCGGAACACCTTCACCAAGTCTGCATACTTGAACGTAGCAATATTTTTTTCTAGCCCCGAGGCATTCTGAGATAGTGTAGAAGGAAGTTTCAGCGACACCGTCTTAATCTGGTGGTACATCCGTGAGCGCTTCTTATCAAAAATCATTTCCTCGGTCAGTTCCATCTGATAAAGGTCCTTATAGCGATAAGGCGCCGTAGTAGCAGGCGGTGGTGGCGGAGTAGCGGCTACCGTAGATGTGCGCACGGTTTTATACACATACTTGCCATTTTTCTTCACAGGTCTGCCATTCTTATCAAGCACCTTAACCTGCTTGGAACCACCTGAAGATGGAGCTGAAGCCACTGGAGCACCCCAGCCATCATTGGCCGGCACAGCCTTTTTGCCTTTTGGCGCCGGCGTACCGCCCCAGTCACCACCATCAGCATCGACACTTATAGGTGCCTCGATAGCGTAGGACATATTGCCCTTTACTTCAGCCGGCGAAAATGTCGACGTTACTGAGTCGTTCTTGTAAGCCTGCAGCTCGCCGCGGTTAACGGCCTCCATAATGACTTTGCTGATTTCTTTACCATCCGAAAACATGGGACGATTTTGCTTTTCCCGCAGGTCAACGGCTCGCCAAATGGTTTTGCGGAACATCTGGTCGGAAACAGGAATCTGCCGAATGGCGCCTGTAGTGGCGGTAGAAGTTGCCTGCTCCTGTGCCCGGCCCACCAGCGCAACCATCAGGGCCGCCGCGGTAAAAGGCAATGCTTTGAAATAGCGGGTCATAATAGATTTTTTAGAGCTAACGAATTACGTAATTGCCTTATTGCAGCGGGATGTTGAATATACGACTCATAGCGACATCTTCCGTTTGATTTTGGAAGTTCATACGCTGTACACCTTGCATTTCGATATACAAACGGTCGCCTTCACGATAAGCATTAACCATATCGCTGAGGTCACCTTGCGGCCCAGAAATAGTTTTTGACAATACTGGTTTCTTACCACGAGCTAGTACGGCCGTAAAGCCCTTCACGCGGTAGCGAGCATCTTCGGGTAGGAAAGTAGCAAAGCCAGGATCAGCAACAGCCCGTAATGTGATAGACCGAATTGATGTACCTGGAGTTCCTTGTTTCTCATTAGCTTTCTGCCCACCAACATAACAGTCGATAGTTGGGTTAGGAATCGGACGGACCTTAAAGGTTTGCGAGCCGATAGCGTTACCACCGCTGCTTACGTTCAGCGTCACCTCACGGGCATTGGGAACGAGAGTTACATCACCTTTCTGGCCCGTAATTACCGAAGCACCCGAAGCCGAGAAGCTAGGCTGGTATTGGGCACCAAGGGCTGGCACCTGTACACTTAGCTTGTTGCCGCACTTATAGTACAAGGCCTGCACTGAAGCCGACTGAATCTGCATCACTGGCTTGGTGATAGTGTAAGGCACTGTTACCTTGAAAGTCGTATCGCGGCCATTCTGGTTCAAACGGATAGAGCCGGTCCAGTTAGCTTTCGCATTGCCAGCTTGGTCAAAAGCACCGGGACGAGCAGTAAACTCCACTTTACCATGGCCATCAGGACCAACCGAAAGCGGCGAGCCATTATAGGTCATTGTAGGGCGAATGTTAGAAGAAGAAGCAGTTAGAAATAGCTCCGCCTTGTACTTAGTACCTGCAGCCACAGTCTGCGACTCTGCCGAAGCAAACGCACCTAGCTTATCAAACACAATGGTTTTTGCTCCTACCTTTTGAGACTGAGCTGATAACGCATCTGCTTCTAGCTTCAATACCTCTGTTTCTTTTTGCGAAAGTGTAGCCAAGGCTGCAGCTAACGGCGTCGATTCGAAGTTTAGTTGAGCAAAATCCTTAGATTTTTGTTCTTTCGTGGTCTGGTCCTTGGCGGTAGTTACCCGGACATCATCTTTACCATCAAGTGCCAGTTGCTTAGCATCAGGCACAAACTCTTTGATGTAGTTTGAATAATCGTTCAGCTTATTCTTCAAAGGGTAACCTAGCCCATTCTTTTTGTCACCCGACCCAATCATGGTAGTAGCAACAATGTCCTCAGCATTGATATCCTTGTATTCGGTAGCTCCTTTAGGATTACCACCGGCTATCACAAGTTTATCACGCACTTCACGCAGGTAAGCAATAGTTTCTTTTGTCTTTTGACGAATCTCCTCGCTCTTAGCTAGGACTGCTTTATCGACTGCCTGGTTATTGTTTTTGGCAACTGCTGCCTGAATACCTTTAATAGTACCATCTGCTGCATTCGAAGTTTTATCATTTACGCTTAGCAAGCTGTCGTCAATGAACTTAAACTTTAGAATTACAGCCGATTGGACCTGTAACGCCAGCAGAGCGGTTAGCACGAGATACATCATGCCAATCATCTTCTGCCGCGGTGTTTCTTTTCCGCCTGCCATCTGCTAGAGATATTGCTAAATTGTGATAGTATAAGCGATTAATAAGTAGCTCGCTTAGCTAGCGGTGCCAGCGCGCATGGCGTTTAGCATATTGCCGTACACCCGGTTGAGCGACGTGAGGTTGCCGGTGAGGGCAGCCACCTGACCCTGCATGTTCTCAGTGTCTTTGCCAGCCTGCACCATGTTTTCCATAGCTTTGCCCAGCGTACCGTAGAACTGGTTCATCGACTTGAGGTGCGTGTTGGCATCCTGCAGTTCCATTTCGTACACTGCGTTCAGCGCACCGAGGTTTTTGGTCACATTCTGTACTTGCAGGTGGTACTCTTTGGCATCACCCGTGGCGTTCGAAAGCGACGTGATAGCTTCTACCGTGTTGGAGTAAGCCTTATTAATGCCATCGAGCGACTGGGCCGCGGTGCGCACTTTCTGGGTGTACTCATCAGTAGCATTGGTAGCATCGCCGAGCTTGCTCAATTGAGCAGTAGTGGTGCTGAGGCGATTCAGGCCCTGACCCAGGTTAGTGAGAGCTTCGGGAGTAACGTTAGCGTTTTTCAGCATGTCATCCAGCTTACCGGTTAGGCCGTTGGGAGCAGGCGTTTTTTCACGGAAGCGGTTATCATTGGTCGAGGGGTCGTAGCCCTCGCTTAACTCGGGATACACTAGTGCCCAGTCAGTCTCAGCCTGATGAGGTTGGAAGGCACTGAGGAAGAAAATAACAGCCTCGGTAAGCAGACCCACCGTCAACATAGGACCAGCGCCCGGTAAGTGCTGGATTTTAAATAGCGCGCCTACGATTACAACTGCAGCTCCAATACCGTAAATTTTCGGCATCAAGGTGTCGTACAGGAAGTTTTTCTTAACAGCCATGTTGAATTGAAGCTATAATAGCTCCGTTTAGAGAAAGAGAAAAAGAATGAATTGGACGAGAGATACTAATTGAGGCGACGGTTGGTGCCCATGCCGATTTGAATCATGGAGCAGCGGAAGCCGATATAAGAGCGGGCCGAATCTTGGTATTCGAAGTTGCGGGTACCGGTTTCGAGGAAATACTGAATGTCTTTCCACGAGCCGCCACGCACTACTTTGCGGGGCTCGTTGTCATCGGGGTTAGTTGGGTTCAAGTCCCATACTACCGGTACCGATGCTTCCATGTAAGCATCGTCGCACCACTCGCTCACATTGCCGGCCATATCATACAGGCCGAAGTCATTAGGAAAGTACGAGCCCACTTCCGAGGTATAAGCATAGCCATCCGAAGCGTAGTCGCCGCGGCCAGGCTTGAAGTTGGCTAGCATGCAGCCTTTGGTGTTGCGCACGTACGGGCCACCCCAGGGAAAAGTAGCACCTTCACGGCCGCCGCGAGCAGCGTACTCCCACTCAGCCTCGGAGGGCAGGCGGAAGTTAGGATAAGGGGCATCGCCGGTTTCTTCGGCCACAGTGTTCTTTAGCTTGGTGCGCCACGTGCAGAAGTAGCGAGCGGCAAACCAGTCAACACCTACCACTGGATAGTCGTCAAACGCAGGGTGCGAATAGTAATATTCCAGGAGAGGGTCGCCCATGTGGTACGTAAAGTCACGCACCCAAACGGTAGTATCCGGATAAAGCTCAGTTTTGATATAGTCTTCTCCAAGCGCCTCTACCGAATCCGTCATAATGGCGTTCACGAATTGGCGGTATTCGTTGTTCGTGATTTCGGTTTCGTCCATGTAAAAGCCGGCAATAGTCACCTGCTTGTTCATGTTCACCATTGAGGCCGAGATGTCCTGGTCGGTTTGACCCATGTGAAAGGTACCGCCGGGACAGGGCACCATGCCAAAGGGAACCTCTTGCGGGTTAAATATAGGCCGGTCGTCGGTGCCCACTAGGTCGCCTTGGTAGTTTTTAGTGAAACAGCCACCTAGAAATACCCCCGATAAGGCAAGTAGAGGTAATACCAGAAATTTTTTCATAATAGGAAGAAAGAACTAATTTATAATCAGGCTGCGATTGGGGCAAATTGTGTAATTACTGGCAAATCTACGCCTCTCAAAGGAGCCGCACAATATGGTTTGGACGCGTAAAGCATCTAATTCGTTCGATGAGCTAAAAAACTAGCTTAATGACCCTAAAATCCTAAGTAAGATACAATCAGCACCCTTAAAATCTTTAGTAAACCTTTGACAATTGTCGGTTTGAATGCCCTAAAAGCTGTAACGGGGGGTGCGGATGGCGGGACGAACGAGGGGCAATGTCTTGGGCAGGCGCAGCGAAAGCATTATTTCGTGAGAGCTAAAAGCCCGTGCTGCCTGATTGAAGGCAATAAAGTCGAAGGCATAGCCTAGCCGATAGCGATTATCGGGCCCAAAGCCGTAGCCCAGCAGGCCGGATATCGATTCTTCGTAGCGGTAGTTGAGGCCCGCTGAGAACTGGTCATTCAATGTAGCGCGTACTCCGGCTTCAGCAGAATAGTTGCGTTGGTTGTCATATTTGGTGGCAGCATCGTAGCTGCCTGGCAATACGGATTTTACGAGTAGCATAGGCGTGACCGTAACGCTACTCGAAGCTTCGATATTGTAGCCGGCTGTGAAATACGCGTGGTTCTCGCCCAAAAACTGCGACGTGTTCTGGTAGCCAATAATTTCGCCGCTCGCATTGCGAATGGCGCTCTGCAACAAGTAGTTGGACCGAAACAGGTTGTTCACGCTCAAGCCGGCGTAAAATTTGGGCGACTCGTACCACAGGCCCGCGCCGGCGTCGAACTTGCGGTCGGAACCGCTTTCGGGCACGAAAGGGTCGTTCTGGTCGATGGCACGGTATGAACCCTTGCTCAAGTAAGTGAAAGTGCCCTGAATGCCGATGCCTAGCTGGCCGCTACCAAGCTTTATGTGCTGCGAGTAGGAAAGCGCTGTGTTCGTGACCTGCGACACCCCGGCCTGGTCATAGTAAACGGCTAGGCCAATGCCCCCGTGCAGTGGCAGAATAGGCACCGAAGCCGATACCATACCCGTGCGCGGCGAGCCATTTTCATCACCCAGGGTATTACTCAGGTTCAGGTACTGGTAGCGCCCGATGAGGTTTACCTCCGTCTGGCCCCTAATACCGGCGTAGGCCGGGTTCAGGTACATGCCATTGAGGCCATAATGCGTGAACTGCGGCTGCTGCTGCGCCAGGGCTGGCACGGCTGCCACCGCCAGCAGCGTAGCAAGTACAATACCTTTCATGGGAGCGACGAAGAAAGGGGAAGGGAAAGAATGAGCAGGCCAGCTAGCAGCCCTTTGTTCAAATGTAGCTAATAATTGCCCCTAGTCCGCTACCCGCTTCGCAAAGAAACGACCGGCCAAAACGGCTGGCCGGGCGGCTCCGCAAGTGGCTAGCCTACTAGCCGGCCGACTTGTCTTTGCCAACCGCCATGCCCGACTGGGCGGCGTGCTGCCGGATGTAGGCTTCAATGGCGCCCGTCATGGACGGGGCATTGGGCATAGGTGCCTCAATATCAAGGATAAGACCAGCATCGCGCACTGCTTTGGCGGTGGTGGGGCCAAAGGCTGCAATGCGGGTGCCCCCCTGCGTAAAATCGGGGAAGTTGACAAATAGCGAGCTGATGCCAGAGGGACTGAAAAATGCCAGGCAGTCGTACTTCACCTCGGCCAGGTCCGACAGGTCGCTAGCCACGGTGCGGTAGATAACGGCCTCCGTAAACTTAAGATTGTTGGCCCGCATAAATTCGGGCAGGTCGTCCTTGCGGATGTCCGAGCACGGATACAGAAACTTTTCGCCCTTGTGCTTCTTGATAACTTCGAAAAGGTCGGCCGCCGTGCGCAGGCCCACAAAAAGCTTGCGCTTGCGCAGCACAATGTATTTCTGCAGGTAGTTAGCCGTTTGCTCTGAAATACAGAAGTATTTCATTTCAGCTGGCACTTCCAGTTTAGCTTCCTGACAAATGCGGAAGAAGTGGTCGACGGCATTGCGGCTGGTAAAAATGACTGCCGTATGTTCCAGAATGTTGACTTTGTCCTTGCGAAATTCTTTATAAGGAACTCCCTGTACGTCGATAAACTCCCGGAAATCCACGCGAATGCCGTATTTCTCGGCTAAGACGGAGTAAGGCGAAACGTCGTTGGCAGGCTTGGGCTGGGTAACCAGGATGCTGCGAATGGGCTGGGCGTGCCGGTCCATACTCGGCTGTGCTGCGCTCTCGGCCATAGAAGAAGAAAAGGGTAACGCTGGAACTATAGAAAGAAAGTAAGCTTTGCCCCCGAAGAAGCGCAGCGCTGCCTAAGCAGGATACGTAAACACAATGAGTTTCAATAGTACGGCCAGGGGCAGTACTTCGGTAGCACAAAGGTACGCGAACAAATGAAGATTAAGCAGGGAGGCCCGTTGGTGCAGGGTGCGGGCCACCCGCAGCACGGTGGCCGTGAGCAGCAGCAGCACGCAGCCATTGGCTAGGCCAACAACGCCGGGCCAGCGAGCGTTCAGTCCGAGGTATAGCAGGAGCACGACGGGCACCAGCAGGCCTAGCAACAGCGTAGTGCGCAAAAACTCGCGGTAGTGCAGGTTGACGAGCAGACGCAGGTCGAAGATGTAGCTGAGCAACTCGACGAGCACGTATTTGCCGATTATAAAGCTGATAATCAGCCCAGTATAAACCAGTACTCGCGCTACAATGGCTGACTCTGGCACGTCGAACACGCGCTGAAATAAGGGCAGGCTGCTAAAATCGGTATGCAGCGCCGTGAGCAACAGGGCTAGCGACAGCGAAAACAGCGCCACCAGCCCCAGGTTGAGCCACGTGAAAGCCGGGCGCGTGAGAAAGCTTTGGGGCTCGGCCGAGTTGCCAAACAGCTCATTTACCTGCAGAATACGCGCCAGGCCCGCCGGATAGGTGCTGCGCACCACCCCGTAGAGCAGGCCCACCAGCAGCAAAAAGAGGAGCAGTACATTAGTACCCTGCGCTGGTGGCAGGCGTAGCTGTGCCCGAAAAGCCGGTGCGGTCGGGCTAGTAGGTGTGGCCACGGCCGCCACCGGCGCGCTAGCCTCGGCACTGAACGAGCTGAGCGCCGGGTAGCCATCGGCCTGCCACACGGCCAGCAGGTGGGGCTGCCCCAGCCGCTCGGCTGGCACAGCCGCTGCCAGGTCGAGGCTGAAGCGCCCGGCGCGGCTGGTTGTGAACTGCAGTTGGTTGTCGAGAAAAATACTCAGCCCCGGTGCGGCTAGAAACGATAGTACAAACGGCTGGCGCGGCTGAAAGCGCACCCACTGGTAGTAGGTGTGCGCCGGCGCGTGGTAGCCCGGCAGGTAAAGAATAAGACGGTTGCCAGGCGCATCGTGCAGCAGCCAGCCATCGGCGGCCAGACCCGTAGCGGGGGCAGGCGGCAGCGGGCGGTACTCGGCGGCCCAGGCCGGCCGTAGCCCTAGCAGCCAAGCCCAGGCCAGCAGCCCCGCCAGGTAGCGGCCAAGGCGAAAGCGGCTCGCAAAGACAGCGGCGATGGTCAAGATTAAGAAGAAGCTACCTGGCGGCGCGCGGCCCGGCTGTGATACACTCCCAGAAATACGCTGAGCAGCACCGAAAACGCCACCAGAATCCCAATAAGCGGCAAATTGCCCAAGAAGTAGAAGTTAATAACGAACAGCACCACCACGATATTAAGCAGGCCTAGCAGCAACACTGTGCTGATTTGGGGAAAGCCCATGGCCATAATGCGGTGGTGCACGTGATTTTTATCGGGGGTGAAGGGCGATTGGCCCGCCGCCATGCGCAGGATAAACACGCGCAGCGTATCGAAGAGCGGCACAAACAGCACCCCGAGCGTAACGGCCGGCGCGGCGTTGCCAAACGGCTGCCCCGTGCGGCTGCCCAGCTCGATAAACTGAATAGCCAGTATCGACACGATAAAACCGCACACCAGCGAGCCGGTATCACCCATAAAAACGCTGGCCTTATGGAAGTTATAGCGCAAAAATCCTAGCATGCCGCCGATAAGGCACACGGCCACAAAAGCATAGTTGCTGAACGTGGCGCCCCCGTAGCGGTAGAAGTAATAGCCAAAAGTGCCCGTGAGGATAAGCACGATGGTACCCGCCAGCCCATCGAGCCCGTCGATGAGGTTGATGGCGTTGGTGATACCCACAATCATAACGAAGGTGAAGGCGTAGCTCACGCCCACCGGCAGCTCATAAATGCCCAGTATACCCTGAAAGCTGGTAACGCGCACATCGGCCATTATCAGCACTACGCCCGTAGCAAGTAGCTGACCCACAAACTTTTTAGCCACCGAAATCGTTACCAGGTCGTCCTTCAGCCCCACGAAGAACAGGATAATGCAGCCCGCCAGCAACTCCTTCACGCCATTGTTGAGGGGCGCAAAAATGGTGAGCGCCGACATGAAGCCCGCAAACACGGCCACCCCCCCTAGCCGCGGCGTAAGCGACTTGTGCACGGTGCGCCCGTTGGGTGTATCGAGCAGGTTTTTGAGGTGGGCAATGTGCACAATAGAGGGCACGGCAAACATGGCTACCAGCAACGCCCACAAGCCCGCCAGGCCCAGGTACACGCTAAAATGGTCGCCGATAACGGGCGTGGCAAGCTGTAGTAAAGTAGTCATTATCATAGGTATGCTAAAGGGCAGAGCGCTTCTCTGCGAAAACCAGGGGCTAGCCGCTGCTAACTGTGCAGTACCCCCGGCCGGCCATCGAGCAGGGCGAGCGGAATAAGATTATCGGGCACTAGCGAATCGGGCACAAAGATAAATTTCTTATCAAAAATCCGGCCTGCCTGGTAGTAGCTCACCCAGTACTGGTTGGTGAGGTGAAAAACGGCCGGGTCAATTAACTCAATCGGCGTGGCCGACTGTGGCCCCACCTGCTCGAAGTGGTAGCGCAGCGTGGAGGTGCGCACGGCCTCGCCCGTGGGCTGGGCGCCATAGCCCTCGGCTGCGATGAGCACGGTGTCGAGCGGCGTGTCGTTGGCATTGAGCAGGTACACCGTCCAGGCCACAATACCATCGGCGCTGGGTTCGCTAGCCGCGTCGGGCACAATGGCAATTGAAACACCCGTTACCGGGTCAAAATCAATATCTTGCTTCATAAAGTAGAAAAAGCGTTAAGACCGGCCGCCGGGGCCACGGTGGCAGCGAACTGCCCTAGCACGGCGGCCAGCAGGCGCTCCTGCACCTCCTCAACCGGCACGGCGCGGCCTAGCTCGGCTTGCAGCGAAGTCACGGCTTTGTCGGTGATGCCGCAGGGCACGATGTAGCCGAAATAAGTAAGGTCGGTATTCACGTTGAGGGCTAGCCCGTGCAGCGTTACCCAGCGGCTGCACCGCACGCCCATAGCGCAAATTTTGCGTGGGTTGGCGGCGCCCTCCTCCCAGCCCAGCCACACCCCAGTAAGGCCCGCAATGCGCCCGGCGCTCAGCCCGTAAGTAGCCAGGGTTTGGATAACGGCCTCCTCCAGCGCCCGCAAGTACCAATGAATGTCGGGCCGAAAGTTTTCGAGGTCGAGCAGCGGGTAGGCTACCAGCTGGCCAGGACCGTGAAAGGTAATATCGCCCCCCCGGTTGATGCGGTGAAACGTGGCGCCGTGCACCGCTAGGGCTTCTTCATCGAGCAGCAGGTGCTCGGGCTTGCCGCTTTTGCCTAGCGTATAGGTGGGCGGGTGCTGGCAAAAAAGCAGGTGGTTAGGCGTGGGCTGGGGCGGCTGGCCGGCGGCTTCGGCCTGGCGGTTGTGGGCCTTGGTGGCGAGCGTTTCGGCTAGCAGGGCTTCCTGCAAATCCCAGGTGGGCACGTAGGGCACTAGGCCCAGGCGCTGCACCCGGATGCTCCGCTGGGTGACGGCCCCTGGCGGCAGCGCCGCGGGCGCGGCAGCAGCCGGGGGAGCGGGGGCCGCGCAGGCCGAATATATATCCATCGAAGAAGCAGAAAAGGAACAGGCTAGTGATGCAAAGTTACTTCGCACCAAATGGTTTAGCTTGCGGTCCGGCTAGGGTAGCGGCGGGCGACGAGCCCGGGCAAGTCGGTTTATCTCACAGTACTCACCAAAAAGTCAGCTATTTATGCCAACTGCTGCGCACGCGCTGGGGCAGGCGGGCGAAGCCGCCGCCGCCGATTTTTACCAGCGGGCCGGCTACGAGGTGTTGGCCCGGGGCTACCGCCACCAGCGCGCCGAGGTAGACTTGGTGGTGCGCCAGGGCACGGCCCTGTTAGTATTCGTAGAAGTGAAAACCCGCTCGGGCAACCAGTATGGTCCGCCCGAAACCTTCGTTTCGACGCGCAAGAAGGAGCTTTTTCGTCTGGCCGCCACGCACTTACAAGAAGAGCTGGACTGGCGCGGCGACATTCGCTTTGACATCCTGGCCGTGACACAGCTGCGCACCGGGCTGCGGCTGGAGGTGTTTGAAGACGCCTTTTACTAGGCTAGGGCTACGGGGTGGGGCTAGTAGCCCCGCCCGGCGTGGGCGCTACGGCGGGCGGCGTGGCGGCCGGCGGGTGGTAGCCGGGGCGGCGGTCCTGGGCCTTGCGCACGGGCGGGCGGGGCACCGGGGCACCGTGGTTACCGGGGCGGCGGGTGTCTTTCACGGAGGCGGCGTCGGGGTCAGCGTCGCCGCGCTTGTCCACATTTTTCTCCTTGTCGAAGATGATGGAGCCGCCGCGGCTGTACTCGCGCACCAGTTCAGGCTCTTCCACTTCGGGCTCGTAGCCGCTCTCGCCGTACTGAAACACGTAGTGCGGATACTTTTTGTAGTCGCCGAAGTTGGTCCACTCGCCCACGCGGCGGCCGTTCTCGAAGTGGCCCACCCACTCGCGGCGGCCGTCGTTGCGAAACCGCACGTAATCGCCTTCCAGCTTGCCGTTTACGTAGGGAACTACCTCGCGCAGCATGGTGCGGCCGGCGTCATAGTAGCTGATGTTGGCATCGCGCGGAAAGCCCTTTTCGTAGTGGGTTTTGGTGAGCAGGGTCCCCTTCGTGTCGAAGCTCTCCCAGCGCAAATGACGGGTGCCGAAAGCAAAATAACCGGTTTCAATCACCTGGTTATTCTGCGTAACCTTGTAGGGGCCGTGCAGCACTTTGTCGGTCGAGGCATCGAGCTCGCTTACGGCTTTGAAAATCTTGTGCTTGCGCGGGCTATAATAATAGGCCGCCGGCGCCATCGGGTCGGGCTGCCGGAAGTTTTTGAGGTAATAAAAAACTGTTATCCGCTGGTTGCGGCCTTTAGGCCCCGTCCTGAAAAAGCCTTTTTTGGTGCGCTCGCCCAAAAATATCTTTTTCTTGATGGGCTTTTTGCGCTGGGCGGCTTTCTCTTCGTCTTTCGCGGCTTTCTCCTCGGCTTTGGTAAGTACGGTTTTTTTACCCGCGACACTCAGCTTGGGCGCATCCTTGCGGGCGGTGGTCGTGAGCGAGTCGCCGGGCGCGGCCAGGGCGGCTACCGACTCGGCGCCGGGCCGCGAGTTGAACGAAACCGTTTTGCGGGTGCAGGCCACCGCCAGCAGGGCTAGCAGCCCCAGCACGGGCGTGCGAGAACGAAACAACGACATGGCAGAGAAGTAGGTACTGAAATTAGCCAGCAACCCAACGCAAAAGTATTGGGTTTTGGTGCCCGGCTAGGCCGGCAGGGCAAAGGTGTCGCCCTTCACCAGCAGGCTCACCCTAAAGCCCTGGCCCCCGATGGGCTGGCCGGCCGTTTGGCGGGTGTAGTTGCTAGCCGTCAGTTGGCGGCCATCTACCAGCACTACCACTTCATCGCCAAACACTTCGGGCGGCTGGCCGGGCCGGAAGATGATGCCTGTTTCCTCGCTCAGGCCCAGGCCTAGCAGGGCGGGGTAGGCTAGCACGGCGTGCAGCAGGCGCGGGTAGCGGGCGCGCTCGGCAAAGTGCTGGTCTATCAGCATTTCGGGCAAGATGGCTAGCCCCGGTATCACCTCGATGCCACCGGCCAGCAGGCTGCGCCAGCCGCGGCCGGCCACCAGCATCTGGCCGCCCAGGGCCGAGGCGCCCGCGCTGGTTCCCGCCAGGATAAAGCCCGCCTCGTGCTGGCAGCGGCGGCGCAGCACCTCCAAAAACTCAGTTCCCAGCAGCCGCTCGGTCAGGCGCTCCTGGTCGCCACCCGTCACAAAAACGAGGCTAGCCGCCCGCAGGCGGGCTAGCGTGGCCGGCGCGTCGGCGGGGTGGTCTTCGTCTACTTGCAGGTGGCCCACGTGGGGGCAGCCCAGCTTGTGCAGCACGCGGGCGTAGGCGGCGTGGGTGCGGGCCGGGTCGTAGGCAGTGGCCGTGGTCAGAATTTCGATGCTAGCCGTGCGGGCGGGCAGCAGCCCGGCCAGCAGCGCCAGCGTGGGGTCGTCGTAGCCGCCGCCGAGCACCACGATGGTGCCCTGGGGCGCCGTGGTGCCGGCAGGTGAGGGAGAATGGGAAGGCAAAACGACAATCAAAAGCAGGTACAGAAGCGAAGTACGCCAAAAATGCCGGCTAGGCTGCCAACCTAGCGCAAGCTCGGGCGTAATTTTGCCCCGCCACCCCTTATTGCCTAGCGAAACACTTCGTCTGCTTTAAAAATCTTCACCCGATTTTTTGCCTTGCCTATGACTGCGCCCGAAACCGTGGACCACATCACGACACTGATTCAGGAGGGCGAGTTTTTCAAGCTGAAAAAGCTGCTGCGCGGCTTCCAGGCCAGCGAGCTGGTGACGCTGATTGAGAATGAGGACGAGCGCGAGCAGCTCATCATTTTCCGGCTGCTGCCGCTGGAGCTGGCCACCGAGGTGTTTGAGTACCTCGACCTGGAAGTACAGCGCCACTTCCTCGAAAACCTGGCCCAGGATAAGATAACCGACATTCTCAACGAAATGTCGCCCGATGACCGCACGGCCCTGCTCGAGTTTTTGCCCGCCAACTTCGTGGCCGAGCTGGTGCAGAACCTCTCGGAGCCCGAGCGCCGCGTGACTTTGCAGTTGCTCGGCTACCCCGAGTACTCGGTGGGCCGCCTGATGACGCCCGACTACATCGCCATTCGGGAGAACTGGACGGTGCAGCAGGTGCTCGACTTCGTGCGCCAGCACGGCGGGCAGTCCGAAACGCTGAACATGCTCTACGTAACCGACGCGCAGGGCAAGCTCATCGACGACATTCGCATTCGGGAGGTGCTGCTGGCCGCGCCCACCACGCGGGTGCGCGACATTATGGACCACCGCTTTGTGCAGCTTTCGGCGGGCCAGGACCAGGAGGAGGCCATCGACGTGTTTCGGCGCAACGACCGCGTGGCCCTGCCGGTGGTGAGCCCCGACCAGGGTATTTTGCTCGGCATTGTGACGCTCGATGACATCCTGAGCATTCGGGAGGAAGAGGACACCGAGGATATTCAAAAGTTCGGCGGCTCGGAAGCGCTCGACGAGCCTTACATGACCACGCCGCTGCTGCGCCTGGTGCAGAAGCGCGCCGGCTGGCTGGTAGTGCTTTTTCTGGGCGAGCTACTCACGGCCTCAGCCATGCAGTTTTTCGAGGGCGAGTTGCAGAAGGCCATTGTACTGGTGCAGTTTATTCCGCTCATTATCAGCTCAGGTGGCAACTCGGGCTCGCAGGCTACTTCGCTCATCATCCGGGCCATGGCCCTGGGCGAGTTTACCCTGAGCGAGTGGTGGCGGGTGCTGCGGCGCGAGCTGCTGGGCGGCATTATGCTGGGCGTTATTCTG
This sequence comes from uncultured Hymenobacter sp., assembly GCA_964385095.1. Classification (GTDB taxonomy): domain Bacteria; phylum Bacteroidota; class Bacteroidia; order Cytophagales; family Hymenobacteraceae; genus Hymenobacter. Next base: position 130,949 of record CAYLNN010000002.1, on the reverse strand, counting down.
GGGCTGGTGGGCTTTAGCCGCATCGCCATCTGGCAGAGCATTACGCCCATCTACGGCCCCCACTGGCTGCTGATAGCCACCACGGTAGGCGTAGCGCTGGTGGGCATTGTGCTGTGGGGCAGCATTGCGGGCTCCATGCTGCCGCTCATACTGCGGCGGCTGGGTCTCGACCCTGCTACCTCGTCGGCGCCCTTCGTAGCCACGCTCGTGGACGTCACCGGCCTCATCATCTACTTCACCGTGGCCCTGGTAATCCTGCGTGGCACGCTGCTTTAGCCAGGGGCTAGCGGCGCGCAACTACGTAAAAATACCTGTTTTTAAAACCCCGTATTTTTACGCATAAACCAGTGCGCGGCTAGTCGTCACTTTGCAGGCGCAAATCTGGTCTTCACTGGTAGAAGGCTGCTGGAAAGCCTCCATGCCCGTGCATGGGGGCTTTTTGCATCATTTTGCAGGTGCGTCTGCGCTTTTTTTCGCTCTTTTTTTACTTCCCTTGCATCACCCGGCTGCTCCCACGCCCACTGGCCTCCTTCAATAAGCTGATTTTGACACCTACACCAGCGACTAGCGGGGGGTGGCGAGCACCAAAGCCAACGAGCTAGAGCAGTGCTTTCGCTTAGCCGGGGCCGGCGAAAATATTCACTGCGTCTATTTTTCGGCGTTGCAGATTGCCTAGCTCGTCTCCACCGTGGGTGCTCAGAATATTCGGGGGCGGTTTCTCATTATCCGCGCCGGTGCTGCTGTCCGATGCGCTGGCTAGCTACTGGCAGCAAAACTGGTCGCCCGCCGGGGAAGACCCGGTGGCCACGCAAGCCATGTTCAACAGCACCTATGGCTACCTGCGCGGCTACACGTTTGCGCTCGACTACTTTCTGAAACCGCTGGCGCACATCCCGGCCGGCAGCAGCCTGCAACAGGCGGCGCCCATCCGCATCAATTTTGGCCTGCATACCTACTACCCGGCCACCGTGGGCGCGGCAGAACTGCGCCGCACTTTTGGCCTGATGGTGAACTACGCCTGCCCGCCCAAGCCAGGGTCTGGCGACGTCGATGACACGGAGGTATTTTATGATTTGGCTAACTCGTGCTCGCCGCAGTGCTAGCCTCATCCGCATTCATTAAGCAACTTATTCTCTTGCCTGTCAATTGGCTAGCAACAGAGTGGACTAGCCCGGCGCTTTTGCTTCGCGCGTAGCACATGTTTAACAAAATAATAATATTATCCTACGTTATCCTGACGCTGGCAGTGCTGGTAGGCAGCTGGCGAAACCGCCCGCTGCCTACCAACCTGCGCTACCTCATGGCGCTGCTGGGGCTGAAGGTGGCGACCGAAATACTCGCCACTGCGCTCCGCTTTTACCATCATCCTGTTTTTGTCAGCCGTCACCCTGGTGCTGTTCGTGGTAGTGTACCAGAAGCGGCTGCTGCAACAGCAAGTGCTGCTGCGCGCTGCCGAGGCGGAATACCAGCACCTACTGGTGCAGGAGTTTCCGGACCTGAAAATCATCGTGCTCTCCATGTTTTCGGCCGATAAGTACATCACCCAAATGATGAAGGCGGGCGCTCGCAGCTACCTGCCTAAGGACGTGGACCAGAACCAGCTGCGCCTCACCATCGAAGAAGTGCTTACTACGGGCTTTCATTTTACGCCGCGCATTTCGCGGGCCCTCATTCGGGGCGTGCAGCACCCCGAGCGCACGCCCACCCCCAAACTATCTGACCTGGTGCAGTTTACCACCCGCGAGCACGAAGTGCTGCGCCTCATCTGCCAGGGCTGCACAACGGCCGATATTGCCGCGCAGCTCTTCATCAGCCGCCGCACTGTGGAGGGCCACCGCCAGAAGCTGCTCGAAAAAACCAGCGCGCCCAACTCGACGAGGCTCGTAGTGTACGCCGCTCGGCACGGCCTGCTCGATGCGCAGCAGAACAGCGCTACTACGTAAAAATACGCAGCTTTAAAAGCAGGTATTTTTACGCTAAAAGCCTTCCCCGCGGCGCAGGTCCTTTGTGGCAACGCGGTGGCCTCTGCGCCTCCGCGCTACTAGCCGCCTTTTCTGACCTATGAAAACCTGACTACCCGCGGCCCGGCGCTCTCCCAAACCGAGCGGCTGGCTAGCGGGCTCCGCTCTGTCGCTCCACCTATTCTCCTTCCCCGCTCACCCAACCAATTTTAAGGGCCCGCCTCCGCCAGCCAGGGCTAGCGGAAGCGGGCCCTCGGTAGTTTGCTGCCAATGAGTTGGCTAGGGCCTGCTTTCTGGCTAGGTATTATTCGGAGCGACGGCGGTTGGCCTTTTTCTCGCTTTGGATTTTTTTACCTTCCAGGCGCTTGCGCACTGCGCCGGCGCTGGGGCGGGTGGCGCGGCGGGGCTTGGGGCGGCGCAGGCTTTTTTGCAGTAGCTCGTGAAAGCGGGCCAGGGCTAGCTCCTTGTTGCGCAGCTGGCTGCGGTCATCCTGCGCCACTACCAGCAGGTAACCCTCCTGCGTGAGCTGCCCGGCCAGCTTTTCCATAATAAGCCGCTTCTGCTCGTCCGTAAGCACCTGCGAGGCTGGCAGCGACCAGCGCAGTTCCACGCGGCTTTCTACTTTGTTCACATTTTGCCCGCCCGGCCCACTGGCCCGGCTGGTTTGAAACGTGATTTCGGGCAAAAAAGCGGCGGCAGGGGGCAGCATATACTATGGTGATTTGGCGAAGGGCACTTGCACAGTCAGCTAAGGTTGTAGTTGCTACGCTATACCCTGGCTAGGTTGTTCGCAGCGCTATTGCTTCGCTAGCAGCATGGCGCCGTAAGAGTAGCCGCCGCCAAACACGGTTACAATCAGGTTGTCGCCACTCGTAATTTTCGGCCAGATTTCGGCCAGGCCGATGGCCGCGCCAGCGCAGCCCGTGTTGCCCAGCCGCTCGATATTATTGACGGCCCGGGCCGGGTCGAGGCCTAGCTGCTTCACCACATTGGCCGAGATGCGCAGGTTGGCTTGGTGCGGAATCAGGTAACTCAACTCGCTCACTGACAGCTTATTCGCATCAAGCAGCTGCTGCGTAATGCGCGCCATGTACGTGCAAGCCTGCTGAAACACGTCGCGCCCGAAGGGCATCACGATGCCCTTGTCCACCGGCTTCAGGGTCACTGCCTCATCGGCCTTGCCCATGGGGGCCGCCCCACCCGTCATCACCTGCACCACCCGCAAGTCGCCGGGCGCCAGGGCTTCTTTGGTAAAGAGCAGCGCCGCCGCGCCGTCGCCCCAGAGGTGGCCGGCCATGGTGTCTTCCTCGTTGTTGTAGGCCGTGTTGTGCTCGCTCACCACCACCAGCGCCCGGCTAGCCTTGCCCAGGGCAAAATACCCCTCCACAATCTCCACCGCATTGAGCAGCGACGAGCAGGCCGACGAAATACTTACCACCGGTATCTCATTGATGCCCAGCGCCCGCTGCACGGCGTGTGCGGCGGTATAGATAGTATCGTGCGGGGTGTAGGTGCCCGCCACAATCAGGTCGATGCTGGCGGGGTCCACGGCTGGCAGCCCGGCCAGCAGCGCCTGCGTGGCCGCAATGGCCATAGTATTGGCATTTTCACCCGGGCCAGCTTTACGGCGCTCCCGGATACCGGTACGCTCGATTATCCAGTCGGAGGCCAGCCCGTTGAGGCGGGTAAAATGTTCGTTGGTAACAACGGCCGCCGGTAGGTAGGCAGCCACGTGATGCAGATGCACGCAGTGGGTAGTGGGTGAAAGAAATATCAGTGCAAAGGTCCGGCTAACAAACGTTAGGCCCCGAATAAAAGCCAGAAAAGCCGGAATCTTACACGTAGCGCGGGCGCGCTGGTACTAGCGATGGCCACTTCGGCGTTGGCACCGTAGTTGTTTATTTTTCAGGAAACCCGCTCTTTACTCTTATGCACACACGTTTTTTTCAACTCAGCGGGTTCCTGCTCCTTCTGCTGTTAGCCAGCCAGCACGCTGCTGCTCAGAAGTATAACACTGCCCTGGGCGCCCGGCTGGGCGGCGGCAACTACGGCATCACCTTGCAGCAGCGCGTGGCCTCGCGCGTTACTATCGAGGGCATTGCCGGGCTGCGCGAGCGCGAATACAGTGGCACCGTGCTGGCCGAGTATCACTTCGGTATTCTGGGGCCTAGCCTTAATTATTATTTTGGAGCTGGCGGCCACTTGGGCCACAACAAAGACACGGGCGGCTTTAGCGGCCTCGATGCCCTCGTAGGTGTCGAGTACAAAGTAGCCTTCCTGCCCGTGGTGCTCAGCTTCGATTTCAAGCCTTCCCTAGAGTTTGGCAACGATGATTACGCCCGCTTTCCCACAGCGTTATCTATTCGCTACGTGCTGTTTAAGCGCAAAACCAGCCTGCTTGACAACATCCGGGGACGCTAGCTCGGGTCCGTTTTAGACGCAAAAAAGCCCTTACAAATACTTGTAAGGGCTTTTTTGTGGCAACAGTTGGAATCGAACCAACGACACCAGCATTTTCAGTGCTGTGCTCTACCAACTGAGCTATGTTGCCGTTTCCCACGTCGCTGAAGCGGCTTGGGAGTGCAAAGGTACTAAAAATGCGTTACGACGCAAGAAAACCGACAAAAAATTTTCTGTTTGGCGTTGCCGCATGGGGGAACCATGAAAAGTAGTCGTCATGCCTACTAAATTGCGCGCCCATTCATCCCACCCCGCCGGCTTACCTTTACCGTCTATGCTGCAACCCATTCTTTTCGCGCTGCTGCTGCTGGCCGCGTTCGGCTTATTTACCTGGCAGGTTCAAAAAATCAGGGCTAATATCCTTGTCGGGCGCGACCGCGACATGAGCGGCCACTTTGGCGAGCGCCTCAACAAAACGCTGCTCGTGGCCTTTGGCCAGCAAAAAATGTTTAAGCGCCTGACACCTGCGCTGTTGCACCTGATAGTGTACGTGGGCTTTCTGGTCATCAACATCGAGGTAATTGAGATTATCATCGACGGTTTGTTTGGCACGCACCGCGTGCTAGGCATCCTGGGGCCGGTGTACGATGCCCTGATGGCCATAAATGAGGTGCTGGCCGCGCTGGTTATCGTGGCCGTGGCGGCTTTCTGGTGGCGCCGCAACCACAATCCGCCGGTGCGCCGCTTCACCGGCCCCGAGCTGCGCATGTGGCCTAAGCTCGACGCCAACATCATTCTCTACATTGAGGTAGCGCTGATGCTCGCTTTGTTCTTCATGAACTCGGCCGATATCAAGCTGCACCAACTTGAGGGCAAAGACCTGCCGGGCGCTTTCCCGGTCAGCCACTTCCTGGCTAACCTGCTGCCAGCTAGCAACGTGGGCACGCTGGAAGTACTGGAGCGCGTTGGCTGGTGGATTCACATCACCGGTATTCTACTGTTCCTCAATTACCTGCCTAGCTCCAAGCACTTTCACATCATCCTGGCCTTTCCGAACGTGTGGTACTCGCGCCTGGTGCCGCAGGGGCAGTTCTCGAACGTGGAGAGCATCACCCACGAGGTGAAGGCCATGATGGACCCTAGCTACGAGGTGCCCGCCCCAGCCACCAATCCCGATGGCTCGGCGCTGGCGCCCACGCCCTTCGGTGCTAAGGACGTGGAGGATTTGCCCTGGACAGCTCTCATGAACTCCTACTCGTGCACCGAGTGCGGGCGCTGCACGTCGGTGTGCCCGGCCAACCTGACGGGTAAGCTGCTCTCGCCGCGCAAAATCATTATGGACACCCGCGACCGGGTGGAGGAGAAGTACCACTCGCCGCTCATCTTTCACCCCAACGTGTATGGGGAAGAAGCTAAGCACGAGCCTATTACGGACCTAGCCAACGCCACGCTGCTGCGCGGCAAAGTGACGCCTGAGGAGCTCTGGGCCTGCACCACCTGCAACGCCTGCGTGGAAAGCTGCCCGGTGAACATCAACCCGCTCGAAAGCATTATTGAGATGCGCCGCTTCCTGGTGCTGGAAGAGTCGGCTGCGCCCAACTCACTGAATGTCATGTTCTCCAACATCGAAAACAACGGCGCGCCGTGGGCCTTTTCGCCCTCCGACCGCCTCAACTGGGCCGATGAACTGTATGTGGCGGAAAAGGCTTCGGCTAAGGCATAATCTTGATTTATAAGCAGTAGTACTCTTTTTATTATGACCCCGACTTCCTCCCCCGCTGCTCCTGCCAAGCGCCAGCTGACCGTGCCCACCGTGGCCGACCTCGCGGCCGAGGGCAAAGCGCCCGAAATCCTGTTTTGGGTGGGCTGCGCTGGTGCTTTCGACGACCGCTACAAGCGCGTGACGCGCGCCTTTGCCCGCATTCTGGAGCACGTGGGCACCAACTACGCCGTGCTGGGCCTCGAAGAAAGCTGCACCGGCGACCCCGCCAAGCGCGCCGGCAACGAGTTTCTGTTTCAGATGCAGGCCATGCAGAACATCACCACGATGAACGGCTACGGCATCAAGAAAATCGTGACGGCCTGCCCACACTGCTTCAACACCATCAAGAACGAATACCCGGCGCTGGGGGGTGAGTACGAAGTAATTCACCACAGTACCTACCTGCAACAGCTTATCAATGAAGGTAAAGTAGCTGTGCAGGGTGGCGAAAGCTTCAAGGGCCGCCGCATCACCTTCCACGATAGCTGCTACCTGGGCCGCGCCAACAACATTTACGAAGCCCCGCGCGATGTGCTGGCCGCCCTCGACGCCGACCTCGTGGAGATGAAGCGTAGCAAGGCCAACGGCCTGTGCTGCGGCGCCGGCGGCGCCCAGATGTGGAAAGAGCCCGAGCCCGGCAAGAAGGACATCAACATCGAGCGCACCGAGGAGGCTCTGGCCACGCTAAGCGGCCAGGCCGCGGCACTAGACAACCTGCGCGGCGTCGAAACCGAGCGCACCGCCCCCAGCGAGCACAGCCTGCAAGGTGCCATCATCGCCGTTAGCTGCCCATTCTGCATGACCATGATGAGCGACGGTGTAAAAAGCAAGGAACAAGAATCTAACGTCCAGGTATTTGACCTGGCCGAGCTGATAGCCAGCGCCGAAGGCATCAACGCCTAGACCGCAGATTTAACGGATTGCGCAGATACGCCCGCTACCGCGGGCTGGCTGACTTTTTTGCGTAGTCGCCTAGTTAGTTTGCGCAGTAACAATCATAGCTCTCAGTTCCTATTTTTATGCTTTGCTGAGTGCTTGGCAGCAAGAAATCATACAAGCCAGCCAGCCCCAACACCGAAAGCCCCAACCTGAAATCTCACTAGCCTGCGAGCTTGGCGAATATATAAGCCAGCTCCAATCGAAATCCCGCTAGCTGGTCAGCTTGACGTTGAGGCCGGCCCCGGCCGAAATTCCACTAGCCTAGCCCAGCCTAGCTAGCTTAACGCTGAGGCCGGCCCCGGCCGAAACCTCACTAGCCTAGCCAGCTTGGCACAGCCAAGCGTATCTGCGCAATCCGTTAAATCCGTTAAATCTGCGGTCATGTATGTAGCTTTTGACCACCTGCCTCCGCAGGCCCGCGTGTGGATTTACCAGGCCAGCCGCCCGCTGGCCGAAGAAGAGCTGCTGCCGCTGCTACCACGCCTGGCGGCTTTTGCCGAGGAGTGGACAAGCCACGGCCGGCAGTTGGCAGCCTCGGCGCAGTTTCTGCACCGGCAGTTTTTGGTGGTCGGACTCGACGAAGCGGTGGCGGGGGCTAGCGGCTGCTCCATCGACGCTTCGGTGCGCTTCGTACAGGAACTGGAGCAGCGGCTAGGGCTGTCGCTGCTCGAAAAGTCGCGCATGGCCTTTTTGCACCACGGCGAATTGCGGCTGCTGACGCGCCCTGAGCTGCGGGCGGCCGTGGCCGCCGGCGAGATAGCGCCCGACACACTGTATTTCAATAATACCCTGACCACGAAAGCGCAGCTGGATGCGCATTGGCCGGCTCCGGCCGGGCAGACGTGGCTAGCCGGCTATTTTAAGGCCTAGCCGCCCGGCGGGGCACTAATGCGCAGCCCGAAACAGTTGTATTATTGCTTGTCAAAATAATAGATTCGCTTTTTTCGGCTGCATGGCGTTCCCCATTCGATACTCGTCCCTCAGAAAATTCGCGCTTATCGGGGCCGCCGGCCCGGCCCTGGCGCTGGGCAGCTGCGCCTCGTCGGGCAAGCTCAGCAAGGCCGACAAGCGCTTTCTGCGCGGTGAGTACGAGGCCGCCATTCCGCTCTACAAAGCCGAGGCGGCCAAGCCCAAAAACGCAGCTACGGCTAATTTTCGCCTCGGCGAAGCCTACCGCCTTTCCAACCGCCTCGACCAAGCCGAGCCTTACTACAAAGCTGCGCTCGATGCCGGTTCGCGCAGTGCTGACCTCAGCTACCGCTACGCCGAGTCGCTGAAGGCCAGCGGCAAGTTTGAAGAAGCTGCCACCCGCTTTACTACCTACGCCCAAAGCGGCACCAACCGCACCCTGGCGGCCCGCGCCGAGGCGGAGGCCGCTAGCGCTACGGCCAGCAAGGCCCTGGCCGGGCTAGCCCCCAGCTACGACGTGAAGCCGATTGACGCAGTTAACTCGCCTAACTCCGATTTTTCGGCGGCGCGCATGCCCAATAGCGGCGAGTTGGTATTTGCTTCGGGCCGCGACGGCAAACCTTACCCTGGCAATGGCGAGCGCTACACGGCACTCTACGCCCAGAAGTTTGACGACGCAGCGGCCATGACCGGCGGCACCGCCCGCAAGCTGGAGCCCCTTTTCAACCACGATAAAGAGCTGCAAGCCAGCGCCACCTACACGCCCGACGGCAAAACGATGGTGTTTGCCCGCTCGAACGATGGCTCAAAAAAGGGCTACCGTAGCGTCGATTTGTGGATTTCTTATTACCGCAACGGCGCTTGGACCGAGCCCATTCTGGCCAACATCAACGACCGCACAGCCGACGACTTTGCCCCGGCTTTCGCGCCCGACGGCACCACGCTCTACTTTGCCTCGGCGCGCAAGGGTGGACTGGGGGGCAACGACCTTTTTAAAGCCACGCTAGGGGCCAACGGGCGCTTTTCGCCGGCCGAGAACCTGGGTGAGGCCATTAACTCGGTGGGCAATGACAATTTTCCGGGTGTAGCGCCCGACGGCACGCTGTTCTTTTCTTCGGATGGACACCCCGGCTATGGCAAGCTCGATATTTTTCAGGTGAAAGGCGGCAAGCCCGTGAACCTGGGGCCGGGCCTGAACAGCGCGGGCGACGACTTTGCGCCCTTTTTCACGGCGCCCGGCGTGGGCGTTTTCTCGTCCAACCGCGAGGGTGGTAAGGGGTCGGATGACTTGTACACTTTCCAGAAAAAGGCTCGCAAGCTGGTGACCTTCTACGTGGATGGTACTGTGCAGGAGCGCAACGATAAAACCGGCGCAACGGCGCCGCTGCCCAACGAAACGGTGACCATTACGAGCAGCACCGGCCAGAAACGCGACATTCAGGCGGGCCCTGATGGCAAGTTTTCGGCCCGGCTCGACTCGGCCCAGACCTACGGCTTATTTGCCGACCGCTCCGGCTATTTCACGGCCCGCGCCAGCGTGAGCACCGTGGACCGCTACCCTAGCCAGGATGCCCTGCCGCAGCAGCAAAACGATATTCGCCTGCCCGTGACGCTCACGCTGAATAAGATTGTCGTGAACCGTGCCATCGAGGTCAAGGATATTTTCTATGACTACGACAAGTCGAATATTCGTCCCGATGCGGCTGTGCGCCTCGATACGCTGGTCCAAACGCTGCTCGACAACCCTAAAATCAATATCGAGCTTAGCTCGCACACCGACCAGCGCGGCAAAGATGCTTACAACCTGAAGCTCAGCCAGCGGCGGGCCGAATCGGCCGTGGCTTACATCGTGAGCAAGGGTGTGCCAGCCAGCCGCATCACGGCCAAAGGCTACGGCGAAACCCGGCCCATCGTGAAGGACGCCAAAACGGAGGAGGAGTACCAGCGCAACCGCCGCACCGAGTTTAAGGTGACGCGCATCGATAAGTAAGGCCCTGTTATAGCAGGCTAGCCCCGTGCCAGGCACAAAAAGACCCCCGCTACCCGGGGGTCTTTTTGTGCCTGGCACGGCGTTTGGAAATGAGCTGGGTAGCCGGGTCTAGTTGCCGGCTACCCAGCCCGCCGGCCTATGAAAGCGCTCCTTACTTTTTGCTTGGCTAGCCTGCTCTCGTTGGCTGGCTCCTGCCTTGCCTATGCCGACGCACCCCTGGCCGTCGCCAACTTCAGCGTGGAGCGAAACTTGCCGTTCAGCCTGACGCTTGACGGGCGGGCCTTGACGCGCCTGTCGGCGCAGCCAGTGCACATCGATACACTGGTGCCAGGCCAGCACCAGGTGACGCTGGACCTGGCGCCCGCTACCGGGCGGGGCCGTCGGCCCCAGCGCGTGCAGGCCACCATTTGGCTGGAGGAAGGCCTCGAAACCAGCTTTGTCTTGACCCAGCGGCCCGGCTTTGGCTGGCAGCTGCGGCAGGTGAGCACCGCTGCCCTACCTGACTACGGCTACGCCGACCAGCCGGGTACCTACACTCAGCCCGCGCCCGAGGCGGCGTACAACGCGCCGCCCGGTGAGGCCGGTTATCCACCCGTGGCGGGGCCGGGCCACCCGGCACCACCGGCCTACCCGGCCGGCGCGGGCTACCCTAGCCGACCAAATTACCCGGCCGGGCCGCCGGCTTATCCGGTGGCCCCAGCCTACCCAGCGGGCACCTACGTGCTTAACAGCGATGTGGCTAGCCTCATCCAGGCCCTCAAGCAGTGTTCATTCGACGATAAGCGGCTGCCCATCTTTTACCAGGCCGTGGGGCGCTCCTACGTGCGGGCCGACGACCTGGCCCTGATGGTGCGCACCATGACCTTTTCGGACTCGCAGCAGCAGGTGGCTGAGTTTGGCTACGGGCACCTCTCCGACCCGCAAAACTTTCACCGGGTGCTGGCGGCGCTCACTTTTTCGACCGACGCCAGCACCATTCTCGACCACCTGGGTTTGCAGCGCCGCTAGCGGCTTCCAGCGTCACCCTTTTTTACTCCCGGCTACCCTAGCCAACCCAGCCAGCCGCCCCGGCGGCCCGGCTCTTTCACTCGCTCTTTCCAACCTTACACCACAAAAAACCCCGGCCGCCAGATGGCAGCCGGGGCTTTTTGCGTTTGGCGGGGGCTAGCGGCTAGCGCAGGCGGTCGTAGCTGTTGCGCACCAGCTGCTCATCGCGCCGGATAAAGCGATTGGCCAACAAATTGAGCATCAACGCAATGGTGGGTAAGTAAAACGCCGGCAGGTTCTGGCCCTCGAGCTTGGGGTTGAGGAAGGCTTCGCCCTGATTGGAGAAGTAAAACATGGTCCCGAACGTGGCCACAATCAGCAGTAGGTTGAGCATACCCAGCTTGAGCTGCGTGAAGCGGTTGCGAAATTGAAAAATTTCGTAGACTGCCACGGCAGCCGAGGCCAAGGCCAGCACGCCAATAAGCCAGACGGGCGCGCCGGTAGTGGGCTGCGCCAAGCCAGCAGACTTGAAATTGAAGGCCGTCAGGGTCAGCTCCTGATGCGTGAGGCCATCTACTTTGTGCCAAAAGGGCAGCGCTAGCAGGCTGAGCATCGCCAAAGCCAGCAGCAAAAGAAAAACGCTTTGGATTCTTTGTATCATCTTTGCGGTTGTGTGAAAGGCCCGCGCCGGTGCGCGTCGCCAGGCCAAAATTAGCCCTCAACTGGCGGACTCGCTTCGCCCCAACGATACCCGGAATGCCTAATGCGTATATCGTGGATGCCGTGCGCACCCCGATTGGAAAATTTGGCGGCTCGCTCAGCAGCGTACGCCCCGACGATTTAGCGGCCCACGTATTGCGCGAGCTCTTGCGCCGCAACCCCAGCCTCGACAAAAACGCCGTGGAGGATGTGATAATGGGCGCCGCCAACCAGAGCGGCGAGGACAACCGCAACGTGGCCCGCATGGCGGCGCTGCTGGCTGGCCTGCCCGTTACGGTGCCCGGCAATACCGTTAACCGCCTCTGCGCCAGCGGCATGCAGAGCGTGATGGACGCGGCTCGGGCCATTAAGTGCGGCGAGGGCGATGTGTTTTTGGCCGGCGGGGCCGAGAGCATGACCCGCGCGCCGTTTGTGATGGCCAAGTCGGCCACGGCCTTTGCCCGCGATTTCACGGCCCACGATACCACGCTGGGCTGGCGCTTTGTAAACTCCCGGCTGGCCCGCGAGCACTACCCCTACACCATGGGCGACACGGCCGAAAACGTGGCCCGCAATTACGGCGTGAGCCGCGAGGACCAGGACGCGTTTGCTTTCGAAAGCCAGCGCAAGTACCACCGCGCCGCCGAAAAAGGCCGTTTCCGCAAAGAAATTGTGCCCGTTTTCATGCCGCAGCCCAAGGGCGACACGGCCTTGTTTGACACCGACGAGCAGCCCCGCGTATCGACACTGGAAAAGCTGGCCACCCTTAAGCCGGCCTTTCAGCCCGACGGCGGCACCGTGACGGCCGGCAACTCGGCGGGCATCAACGACGGCGCGGCCGCCGTGCTGCTCGTGAGCGAAGAGGCCCTAGCGCGCTACAACCTCAAGCCCATAGCCCGCATTATTTCGTCGGCCGTGGCGGGCGTCGACCCCTCCATTATGGGCATGGGGCCGGTGCCGGCCACCCGCAAGGCCCTGGAGCGCGCCGGCCTGACCCTGGCCGACATGGACCTGCTGGAAATCAACGAGGCCTTTGCCTCGCAGAGCGTAGCTGTGGTGCGCGAATTGGGGGTGGATGTGAGTAAGCTCAACGTAAACGGTGGCTCCATTGCCATGGGCCACCCGCTAGGGTCGAGCGGCGCCCGCATCATTGCCACGCTGGTGCACGAAATGCAGCGCCGCGAGGGCGTGCGCTACGGCCTAGCCGCTATGTGCGTGGGCGTGGGCCAGGGCACGGCCATGGTTTTTGAGAAGATGTAATCCTCGTTTTTCGTTGCGCGTTTTTGTTGTCCGTAAAGGGAATAGCTCCCGGCCCGCGCTTTCAGAAAACGAGCAATGACAAACGACAAACGAACCTAATGACCTACGACCTTTCTCCCGCCTTTGCCGCCACCCAGGATGCGGCCGACCCGCTCGCCTCTTTTCGCCAGGAATTTCACATTCCGCCGGGGCCCGATGGTCAGCCGACTGCTTATTTCTGCGGCAACTCGCTTGGGCTGCTGCCCCGCGCGGCCCGTGCGGCGGTAGAGGCCGAGTTTAAGTCGTGGGAAACGCAGGCCGTGGAAGGTCACTTTCACGGCGAGTCGCCCTGGATGTTTTACCAGGATACCCTGGCCGAATCGGCCGCCCGCGTGGTAGGCGCCAAGCCGCTGGAGGTGGTGATAATGAATACCTTGACGGTAAACCTGCACCTGCTACTGGTGTCGTTTTACCGGCCCACGGCCACCCGCTACAAGGTGCTGATGGAAGGCGGCGCCTTTCCCTCTGACCAGTATGCGCTCGAAAGCCAGGCCCGCCTGCACGGCCTCGACCCCGCCGACGCCATTGTGGAAATGACGCCTCGGCCCGGCGAGCACACGCTGCGCACCGCAGATATAGAGGCAAAGATTGCCGAGTTGGGCGACTCGCTGGCCACGGTCATCTTTGGGGGCATCAATTACTACACGGGGCAGGTGTTTGATATGGCGGCGATTACGCGGGCCGGGCACGCGGTGGGCGCCACGGTGGGCTTCGACCTGGCCCACGCGGCCGGCAACGTGGTGCTGCACCTGCACGATTGGGACGTGGATTTTGCCTGCTGGTGCACCTACAAATACCTCAACTCGGGGCCGGGCGGCACGTCGGGCGCATTTATCCACGAGCGCTTTGCGCACCGGCCCGACCTAGTGCGGCTAGCTGGCTGGTGGGGCAACGACCCTGCCGAGCGCTTCGAGATGAAGCCAGGTTTCCGGCCGGCGGCCGGCGCGGCGGGCTGGCAGCTCTCGTGCGGGCAGGTGCTGCCGATGGCCGTGCATCGCGCCAACCTGGAGATTTTCGACCGCGCCGGCGGGCTAGCCGCCTTGCGCGCCAAGAGCGAAAAGCTGACCGGCTACCTTGAGTTTTTGCTGCACCAAGTGGGCCTTCCCAAGTCAAGGCTCGAAATAATAACCCCTAGCGACCCGACGCAGCGAGGCTGCCAGCTTTCGCTGCTGGTGCACGAGCGCGGGCGCGAACTATTCGATTTTTTGGCTGCTCAAGGCATTATTGCTGATTGGCGCGAGCCAAATGTTATTCGCCTGGCACCCGTTCCGCTCTATAATTCGTTTGAGGATGTGCGCCAGGCGGGTGCGGCTATTCAAACTTTTTATAAGTGAGAAAGTAGGGATAAGCAAAACTGCGCCGTCAGCTCTGCTTGCTTCTAATTTCCTCAGTCAATTCAGATGGAAGACTACGCGGCCAAAATGGCCCTCAAGCCCGACGCCGCCCTGCGCGACTACATAACGGGCCACGCCCAGTATCGGGAGGAGGCTGTGCTGGCGGCGCTCGATGAGTTGCGCCGCCGCGGCCAGCCCGCTCCCGAAGACGCCAGCCTGCGTCCTGGCCTGGAGGCCGTGGTGCAGGAGCAAGCCCGCGTAGCGGCCCTGGCGCCCCCAACGGCCGAAGAGGAAGAGCTACCGCGCCTTTACTCGCCAGCGGGCATTGTGGTGATGTCGGCCATGGTATCGGTGGTAGCGGGCGCCGTGCTGCTAGCCCTCAATATGCGCATGATGAAGCGCGGCAAGGCCGTAATTGGCTTGGCAGCTTTTGTATTGGTTTACATCCTGGGGCGCGCCCTGCTGGTGAGTTGGCTCACCGAGCAGCAGCTGATGACCCCTTACGCCTTTATCATCGACCTGCCGATTATTATTGCCTACATCTGGTGGTTTTGGCCGCGCTACGTGGGCACTTACCAGTTTCAACCGCGCAATTGGCTGTTGCCACTAGGGGCGTGCTTCTTGTTGGTGACTGCCTTTTATATGCTTAACCCTAAGGCCGCTAAGCAAATGCGCCAGCAGATGGAGCAGATGCAGCAGCGGTAACTACTTGGCAAAACCACCTTATCTCCACGTAAAAGGCCGGCCCTTCCTAGTAGGAAAGCCGGCCTTTTGCGTGGACTGCTAGCGGCGATTGGCTAGGCTTTCAGGTGGCACAGTACCGTTTCGCCACCCTTTACTTTCTGGCCCAGCTCTACTTTGATTTCAGCGTCGAGGGGCACGAAAATATCAACCCGCGAGCCGAATTTGATGAAGCCAAACTCTTCACCCTGACTTACTTCGTCGCCCTCGTTCACGTACCACACAATGCGGCGAGCCATGGCCCCGGCAATCTGGCGGAAGAGCACCAGCGGACCGGCGTCGCTTTCCACCACCACCGTGGTGCGCTCGTTTTGGGTGCTGCTTTTGGGGTGCCAGGCTACCAAGTATTGGCCGGGGTGATACTTGAAATACTTGACGATGCCCGACACCGGGTTGCGCGTAATATGCACGTTGATGGGCGACATAAATACGCTAATCTGCCGGCGGGCATCCTCAAAATATTCGGTTTCAATAACTTCTTCAATCACTACTACTTTGCCGTCGGCCGGGGCTAGCAGCAGGTCTTCGTGCGTGAGCAGGCGCCGGAAGGGTGAGCGAAAAAATTGCAGTAGCATCAGAAACGCCACTACCGAAGCGCCCGCGAAAATGCGGTTGAACACCACATTGGGGCCGTTGTAGCGGCTCAGTAACAGGTTGAGGGCCAGCAGCACCAGCAGCGTCACGAACAGGATGCGGCGGCCTTCTTTATGTATTTTTATCACAGAACCGCAGATTTAACGGATTTAACGGATTGCGCGGATACGCCCGCTAACGCGGGCTGGCTAGCCAGGCGTGGGTGGTTTTAGTACTTCTGCTTACGCTTACGTGCGCGAGCCTGGTTGGTAGACATTCTGAAGCACGTTACGGTGCCTTGCCGCCTCAAAAATAGAGAGGCGCGGGCCAACCGACCCGCGCCTCCCACTCATTTGCACAACTACCCTCATAACGAACTCCCCAGAAACCAGCGTCAGCCCGCGTAGCGGGCGTATCCCCGAAATCCGTTTAATCCGTTAAATCTGCGGTCTAGTAGCCGCCGCGGTATTTGTAGGTCTGGGCTACTTTGTCGATGGCCACCACGTAGGCGGCGATGCGCAGCGAGATGTTGTACTTCTGGCTGGTGGCGTACACCTTTTCGAAGGCATCGGTCATGATGCGGTCGGCGCGCTCGGTCACCATTTCCGAGCTCCACTTGAAGCCCTGCTTGTTCTGCACCCACTCAAAGTAGCTTACCGTCACGCCGCCCGAGTTGGCCAGAATGTCGGGCACTACCGAGATGCCTTTTTCATAGATAATTGGGTCGGCTGAGGCCGAAGTAGGGCCGTTGGCGCCTTCCACAATGAGCTTAGCCTGAATATAAGGCGCGTTGTGCTCCGTAATTACGTCCTCCACGGCGGCAGGCACAATCACGTCAACAGCCGAGGTCAGCAGCTTGCTAGGGTCCATCGGCTCGGCTCCCTCAAAGCCTTCGAGGCGGCCACCGTGGACGTTTTTGTAGGCGATGGCATCATCGATATTGATACCGTTCTCGTTCCAGTAAGCGCCCGAGATATCCGACACTCCTTTGATAGTCAAACCCTTATCAAACATCAACTTAGCTGTCCACGAGCCTACGTTGCCAAAACCCTGGATGGCTACTGAGGTTTCCTCAATCTTCATATCCAGCTTGTTCATGGCAGCCAAGCACGAAATCATGACGCCGCGGCCGGTGGCCTCGGTGCGGCCCAGCGAGCCACCCATCACCAGGGGTTTGCCCGTTACGACGGCCGAGGCCGTCTGGCCCACCGTCTTCGAGTACTCGTCCATAATCCAGGCCATCTCGCGGGGGCCGGTGCCCATGTCGGGGGCCGGAATATCGCGGTCAGGGCCGAACACATCCTTCATCGACACGGTGTAAGCGCGGGTGAGGCGCTCCAGCTCACCGGCGCTCATGGTAGTAGGGTCGCAGATGATGCCGCCCTTGGCACCGCCGTAAGGGATATCCACCACGGCGCACTTCCAGGTCATCCAGGCCGCCAGGGCCTTTACCTCATCGAGGCTCACGTTTTTGTCGTAGCGAATACCGCCCTTACTAGGGCCCAGAATGGTATTGTGCACCACGCGGTAGCCTTCGAACACGCGCACCTTGCCATCGTCCATCGACACGGGCAGGTGCACGATAACCTGCTTATCGGGCGCTTTCAGCACCTCGTAAGTAGAGTCGTCGAGCCCTAGTATTTCGGCCGCTACGTTGAAGCGCGACATCATGGACTCAAGCGGATTTTCAGTATTCTCGACCCGCGGGGCCGGTTCTTTATACACAGTGGTGGCTGCCATCTGAGAGGATAATGGGGGTGAGGGGTGGGTGGGATAAAGAAGGTGAGGCTGCTTACGCAGAAGCGCCGCAAAGGTACGCTCCGGGCCCGCAGCTTGCCGAGCGCCGCCTTTTTGCGCCGCTTGGCAAGCTGAGGAGCGCCGCCTACTTTCGCCTCTATGAAACTGTTCTGCCGGGCACTCATGCTGAGCGCGTTAGCCAGCGGCTGCGCGGCCAGCCGCACCAAGGCTGACTTGCAGCAAATGGCTGAGCAAGACCAGTACGACCGCCTGCATAATGTGCCCGACGAAGGCAGCCATGATGCCGCCCACCAACTAGCGGTGTATAAACTGCTGGCTGGCCAGCAGCTGCGCACCGGCCGCGACTATTACAACGCGGCCATTATACTACAGCACGGCGACTCGGCCAGCGATTATTTGAAAGCCAACGAGCTAGCTAAAAAAGCCCTGGCGCTAAACCCAAAAGACCGCGCGGCCAAGGTGCTGATTGCCCAATCGTGGGACCGCTACCTGCGCCACCTGGGCCAACCGCAGTGGTACGGCACCCAGCGCTACGCCCGCGACGGCCGCGAGTACATGCAGTTGCTAGACACCACGCGGGTAACGGAGGACGAGCGGCGAGCCTACTTCGTGGGCACGCTGGCCGAAAAGCTGGCTTATTTCAACAAGCTGAATAACTGCCACGAAACGTCGCTGCGCGCCTACACCCTCACCAACGAACAGCAGCGCAGTCTGGCTCAGCGTTTCACCGAAGTAGAGATGACAGGTAGCAACTCGGAACTGTTCCAGCAGGTGCGCTACCCCGCCGAGGCCGGCCAGCATAGCATTAGCGGCAAGGTACTGGTGCAGGCCACCGTGGCCCCCGAGGGCTCCATCAGCCGCACCTCGGTGGTGCGCGGTCTGGGCTACGGCTGCGACGAAGAGGCCGTGCGGGTCGTGAAAACTGCGCGCTTCAGCAACCCCACGGGCGCGGAGCAGGAAATTCGGATGATGGTGCCCTTTGCCCCGCCCGCGCAGCCCTAGCACCCGCTAGCCCAGCAGCGCTTGCAGCAAAGCCAGCACCGGCAGCACCAGCAAAAAGGCATCGAAGCGGTCGAGCAAGCCACCGTGGCCGGGCAAAAAGGTACCCGAGTCCTTCACGCCCGCACTGCGCTTGAGCATCGACTCGGCCAGGTCGCCGAGTGGGCCGAACACGGCCACCACGCCCGCCGCCACCAGCCGGTGCCCCAGCGGGATATCGGGCAAGAAGTAGCCGGCGGCCCAACCCACCGCTAGGGTCAGCGCGGCGCCACCGGCCCAGCCCTCCCAGGTTTTGGCGGGCGAGATGCTGGGCGCCAGCTTGTGCTTGCCAAAGTTTTTGCCGGCGAAATAGGCGCCCGTATCGGCCGCCCACACGAAGAAAATGAGGCAGAACACGCGCCCGGGCTCGAAGTGGCCCGAGCCATAAGCGATGACGCTGAGCATGGCCATCGGTAGGCTCACGTAGAGCAGGCCGGTAATGGTCGCGCCGATGTTGTTGGCGGGCTGGCCATTATTGGGCCAGAGGAGTATCTCGCGCAGCATCAATAGCACCAGCAGTACCAGCGCACCCCCTAGCCATACTAAAGCTGAGGTTATAGCTGTATAAATGGCAAACCACACGCTAGCCCCACCGCCGATAGCTTGCTCCGGTAAGGCTGACAGAGGCGGATAAATAGTCCAGCCAGTAGGCCAACCAAATAATGCTGCGTAAGCGGAATAACCCGCCACAAAGTTGATAGCCAGAAAAATCAGCAGTCCTACCACGATGCCCAGCCAAAACGCTGGTTTTACCCCGCTAGCCCGCGTTATCCGGTAAAACTCCTTCAGAATAACGGCCTGCACCGCCGCAAAAAACAGCACGAACGAAATTGGCCCGCCGAAGGTGCAGCCCGCCAGCAGTACCGCCGCCAGCGCCCCCCAAATGGCGCGCAGGCGCAGGTTGCTAGGGCCTTTGGGCTTGTCGTCGGGAGCAGAAGCAGAGGTAGTGGCTGGGTTCAAACCGGGCAGAGGTAGAGCGTGAAAAAGCTAGCGAAGGGCCCGCTCACCGGGAGCGGCGGGGTCAGGCGCGGCCGCGGATGGGCTAGCCGCCCAGCGCTGGTGCAGCCAGTAGAGCAGCCCCACCGTGAGCGCGGCCGAAGCCAGCACTGCGGGCCAGGGTACGGCCGCATTAGCGTCGGGGTTAAAAGAGCCAGGTAGCTGCTTGTTTTGAAACAGATAAAGCAGCAGCAGCTGAAAGGCATTTTGGGTGAAGTGCGCGGCCATCGACACTAGGATGTTGCCGCTCCACTCGTACAGGTACCCTAGCACCAGCCCCAACACGAAGCGGGGCACAAACCCGAAAAACTGCACGTGAATGGCCGAGAAAATGGCCGCCGCCAGCCACACGCCCACGTGCCTAGCCCCAAACCACTGCACCAAACAGCGCTGCACGCCACCCCGAAACACCAACTCCTCGGCCACGGCTGGCACAATGGCGATGACGATGAGCCCCACCAGCAGCCGGTCCGGCGTGTGAAAATCGGTCAGAAACTTAGTAAGGCCGGCGGCTTGGTCCTCCTTATCGCGGGCCCACAGCTCAAAACCGTGTAACGCCGCCGGGAAATGCGCGCCCGCATTCCAGCTTGAAACCGCCGCTAAAGACGGCACCGAGCAGATAATAACCAGCCCAGCCGCTATCGGCCACCACGCGCCCCCTAGCCGGCGCGGCGAGAAATAGCCCGCCACCGATTGCCCCAGCAGGCGCGGCAGCAGCAGCACTCCTGCTGCGGCGCCAAGCCAGGATAGTCCCTGGTAGAGCATCAGCGCGGCCCAGCCGTGGGGGTATTGGTCGGGCATAGCCGCCAGGTTACTAAACTGCATCATCGAAATGCCGAATAGCAGATTAGCGAGCACCAGCGCCAGCAGGCTAGCCAAGCACAGACCCGCCACGGCTAGCCCTAGCAGCATTATCAGCTGCACGGCGGGATGCACGGCGCGGGGTATCAAACCTTTCATAAGAGCGGGGGTGTTCAAAGGGGGTGTAAATTTGCGCAATAAATATTCGTCCGTCATGCTGAGCTTGTCGAAGCATGACGTTCTTCTACTCTAAGCCCGCTCATCGCCGTGGTCAATATTCGTAACATTCAGCTGCCCGACTTCCCGCTTTTGCTAGCCCCGATGGAGGACGTGAGCGACCCGCCCTTCCGGGCCGTGTGCAAGGCCAACGGCGCCGACCTCATGTACACCGAGTTTATCTCGAGCGAAGGCCTCATCCGGGCGGCGGCCAAAAGCCGCCAAAAGCTCGACGTGTTTGACTACGAGCGGCCTATCGGCATTCAGCTCTTCGGCTCCGATGTAGACACGATGGGCGAGTGCGCGGCCATCAGCACCGAGGCCGGGCCCGATTTGATTGACATCAACTACGGCTGCCCCGTGAAGCAGGTGGCCATGCGCGGCGCCGGCGCGGCCCTGCTGCGCGACATTCCGAAGATGGTGGCCATGACCGCCGCCGTCGTCAAAAACACCCACCTGCCGGTAACCGTCAAAACCCGCCTCGGCTGGGACAACGACACCCTGAATGTAGAGGAAGTAGCAGAGCGCCTGCAAGATGTGGGCATCGAAGCCCTCACGGTGCACGGCCGCACCCGCGTGCAGCTCTACAAAGGCGAAGCCGACTGGCGCCTCATTGCCAAAATCAAGGAAAACCCGCGCATCAAAATCCCGATTTTTGGCAACGGCGACATCGACTCGCCCGAAAAAGCGCTCGAATACAAAACCCGCTACGGCGTAGACGGCGTGATGATAGGCCGCGCCGCCATCGGCTACCCCTGGATTTTCCGGGAGGTGAAGCACTTCGTAGCCACTGGCCAGCGGCTAGCCCCGCCCACGCTCGAAGAGCGCATTGCCATGTGCAAAATGCACTTCGACAAGAGCCTGGAGTGGAAAGGCCCCAAGGCCGGCATCTTCGAGATGCGCCGCCACTACGCCCACTATTTCCGCGGCCTGGAGGGCGCCAAGCAGTGGCGCACCCGCCTGGTTGATGCCGAAAACGGCGCCGACGTGTACGCCATTCTGGAAGAAATTGCGGCCAGCGACGCTGTGCTGGTAGGCTAGGCCTTCGGCTTGGACCGACGGCGGCGGGCCAGCTTCTGCAAGTACTGGCGCTCGGCCTCCTGGGCGCGCAGGGGGGGCTGACCTTCAGCGGGCAGGCAGTAGTCGTTGTTGAAATCGCGGGCCTTCACGTTGTCTTGGCGCTCCAGGTCGAGCAGGTGGCGGATTTCGGCGCGTAAGCTCGGGTCGAGCAGCGGAAAGGCCACCTCCACGCGGCGGTCGAGGTTGCGGCCCATCCAGTCGGCCGACGACACGTAGACCTTTTCCTCGCCCCCGTTGCCAAACACGTAGATGCGGGCGTGCTCCAGGTAGCGGTCGAGCAGGCCGCGCTGGCTGATAGTTTCGCTCAGGCCCGCCTCGCCGGGCACCAGGCAGCCAATGCCCCGAATGAGCAGCTCGATGCGCACGCCGGCCTGGCTAGCCTCGTAGAGCGCGGCTATCATCCCGCTGTCTTCCAGCGAATTGACTTTCAGCAAAATGTACGCCTCCTCGCCTTTTTTAGCGCGGGCGGCCTCGGCGGCAATGAGCTTGAGCAGCTGTTTGCGCAGCGTGAAGGGCGCCACCAGCAGGTGGTGCAGGTGGTGCGGCACCTCACCGGTGAGAAAGTAGCGAAACACCTGGTCGACCTCGGCCGTGAGGTCGGGGTTAGCCGTGAACAGGCCGTGGTCGGCGTAAAGGTGCGCCGTGGCCTCGTTGAAATTACCCGAGCTGAGGTAGGCGTAGCGGCGCGGCTCGTCGCTAGCCTCCTCGCGGCGCGTGATGAGCAGCAGCTTGGCGTGGCACTTGAGCTCGGGCGGCGTGAAGATGACGTGCGCGCCGGCCCGCTGTAGTTTCTCGGCCCAGTGCAGGTTGCTTTCCTCATCGAAGCGGGCTTTTAGCTCGACCACGGCCGTTACCTGCTTGCCATTTTTCACGGCCTTGAGCAGGGCTTTGGCCACGGCACTCTTGGGCGCCACGCGGTAGAGCGTGATGCTGATGGCGCTCACGCGGGGGTCGTGGGCGGCTTCGCGCAGCAGGCGCGGCACCACATCGAAGCTTTGGAAGGGCGGGTGCAGCAGGTGGTCGCGCTGGGCAATGGCGGGCAGCAGTGGGCCGGTGCGCGGCAGGCTGGGGTGCGGCAGCTCGGGCCAGCTGGGGTTCAGCAAGTCGGTGCGCCCGAAGTTGGGAAAGCCGAAGAAATCGCGAAAGTTGTGGTAGCGGCTGCCTTCCACCAACTCCTCGTCCTCGATGCCGGTTTTCTGCTTAAGGGCTTTGAGCACCGATTTGGGCGTGGCGGGGTCGAAAAGCAAACGGGCCGGGTAGCCCGTGGTGCGCTTGGCCAGGCTACTCTTGATTTTAGCCATCAAATCGCCCGATACTTCTTCGGCAATGTCGAGCTCGGCATCGCGGCTCAGCTTCACGGCGTGCACCTGCACCTGCTCGTAGCCAGGGAAGAGGCTAGCCGCCCCGGCCCGCACCACATCGTCGAGAAACAACACCAAGTGCGGGTCGTCGGCGGTGCCGGCGCCGCCGGGCAGGGCCACGAAGCGGCCGCCGTGGCGCTTGGTGGGCAACTCCATAATCACGACGCGCTCGGTGGTAGCTTTCTTCTTCTTGCCCGCCACCGCCAGGGGCTTAGTCAGGTCGAAGGTGAGGTACACGGCTTGGTCTTTCAGGAAAAGCTGGTGCAGGGTATCGTCGAGCACCACGGGCGAGAGCAGGTCGCGCACCTTTTCTTCGAAGTATATTTTCACCCAATCGCACTGGTCATCAGTGAGTTCTTCCGAAGTAAGCAGCCGGATGCCGGCCGCCCGTAACTCGGGCAGCAGCACCTCGCGAAACGTGCGGCCAAACTCTTCCTGCTGGCGGTGCACCTCGGCCAGCACCTCGGCCAGCAGGCGCTTGGGGCGCTCTTGGGGGAGCTGGGCGCGGGTTTTCTTCTTGAGCTTGACCAGCCGCCGCAGGGTAGCCACGCGCACCTTAAAAAACTCGTCAAGGTTAGCTGAGAAAATGGCCAGAAACTTCAGGCGTTCGAGCAGCGGCACGGTGGCGCACTGGGCCTCTTGCAGCACGCGGGCGTTGAAACGCAGCCAACTCAGGTCGCGGGGCAGGGTCTTCATTCAGAAAGCAGGAAACGGTAAAACGGGGGCCCGCCACCCTGGCAGCAGGGCCGCTAGCCCCCGGTGCGGCCTTGTACGCAGCCGCTGGCACAACTAGCTAGGGTGTTCACTTATTAGTAACCTTGCCCGGGGCCGCGCCAGGCCGGCCCAACCGGCGCTAGGTGTTCTTGGGGTAATCGTAGAAATAAAACTCGGCCGTAGCGGGGCCAGCCTCGGCCCAGTGGTCGGTGTTGAAATGCAGGCATAGCACGGCGGCCGTGGGCATCTCGTGGGTGAGGCCATCGTTGGGTAGTAAATAGTTGGCCGTATCGGTGATGGTAGGGTTGTGGCCGGTGAGCAGCACCGAATTGGCCGCATCGGGCAGCGCGCGAATAACGCCGAGCAGCGTATCGATATCGGCCTGGTAGATGGCGGGCTCCACCTTAAGGGCATCGTGCGGGTAGCCCAGCTCGCGGGCCACGAGCACGGCCGTGCTCAGGGCCCGCACGGCGGGCGAGCTCACCAGCAGGTCGAGGGCCAGTTGGCGCTTGGCCAGCGCCTGGCCCATGTGCGGGGCGTCGGTGCGGCCGCGGTCGTTGAGGGGGCGCTCCTGGTCGGTGAGGTCATCAAAGCTCCAGCTCGACTTGGCGTGGCGCATCAGGTACAGGGTTTTCATGCCGCGAAGCTAGGGGGTAGGAAAGGAACGGGGCGCGCCGAAAGTTAGGAAAGTGTTGTACTTTGCCCGCATGAAAACATCTCTCCTTCAGGCCGGCACCGTGCTGGCCCTGCTCGGCCCCGCCCTGGCCTGGGGCCAAGCATCCCCGCCGCCTCCCCCACCCCAGCCAATGCTGGCCAGCGCCGCGAAACCTGTGCCCTACACGGTGCAGGGCAAGCTAGCCAGTCCCACCACGGGCATGGCTTACTTATCGTATAAAACGGCCAGCGGCAAGCCTGATTCGGCGCAGATTGTCGGCGGCAAGTTTACGCTGAAGGGCATGGCCCCGGCCGGCACCCAGGCCGGGCTGTTCGTGATTGCGCCCGCGCAAATGCAGGCCTTCCGGCACCCCAAGCGGGGCCAGCGCATGGCCCAGCCGGTGGGCGTGTACCTGGAGCCAGGCACCATTAAGGTGGCTAGCCCCGACTCGCTGCCCCACGCCACGGTGCTGGGCACCCCGCTCAACGCCGACAACGCTCGTCTCAAAGCGGCGCTGGCCCCCACCACCGCCCAAATCGAAAAGCTGATGGCTGGCTACCAGGCCACCACGCCCGAGCAGCAAAAGGATATGGCCTTCCGCGAAAGCATCGAGAAGCAGTACAATGCCCTCGAAGAAGCCCAGAAGACCCTGATGGCCAGCTTCATCAAGGCCTCGCCCCAGAGTCTGGTGAGCCTCAACGCCCTCAGCCGCTACGCGGGCTATGACATTGACCCCGCCACCGCCGAGCCCCTGTTCAACGCGCTGGACCCGGCCGTGCGCAGCAGCCAGGGCGGGCAAGAATTCGCCGCCAAGCTAGCCAAGGCCAAGCTCACGGCCGTGGGTAGTATGGCCCCCGAGTTCACTCAAAACGATGCGAATGGCAAGCCCGTGTCGCTGCGCGACTTCCGGGGCAAGTACGTGCTGGTCGATTTTTGGGCGAGCTGGTGCGGCCCGTGCCGGGGCGAAAACCCCAACGTGGTAGCCAACTACAACCAATATAAGAACCGCAACTTCACGGTGCTCGGCGTGTCGCTCGACCGGGAAAACGGCCGCGATGCCTGGCTCAAAGCTATCGAGACGGATGGCTTGGCCTGGACCCAGGTGTCGGACCTCAAATTCTGGAAAAACGAGGCCGCCGCGCTCTACGGCATTCAGGCCATTCCGCAAAACGTGCTCGTGGGCCCCGATGGCCGCATCGTGGCCAAAAACGTGCGCGGTGAGGAGCTAGGTAAAAAGCTGGCCGCCGTGCTGCCCACCGCAGCCCAGTAGCCCGCTAGGGGTCAGCTAACAGAAAAGGCCGGTCATTGCTGACCGGCCTTTTCTCATATGGTTCTTACCCAGGCGCTTATTCGCCATAGCTAGCTTGGAAGTGCGGAAAGCGCTTGGCGGCCAGCTCGGCCACGCGGCGGGCCAGCAGCTCGCGCAGGGCTTCGATATTCTCCTTGTGCTGGGCCGAAATGAAGACTACCGGGTCGTGCATACGGGCCATGTAGGTTTCCTGTAGCTGCTCGAGGGGCGGGCGCGGGGCGGCCTCGTTTTGGTCGGTGGGCCACTCGTCGTCGGCGTCGTCTTCACTTTTTTCAAAGACAGGCGCCGGGTTTTCTTCGGCCTGATACTGGTCTATCTTATTGAAGACGAGCAATGCCGGCTTGTCAGCCGCGCCAATTTCGCGCAGCGTTTCGTTCACTACCTCAATGTGCTCTTCAAAGGCCGGGTGCGAGATATCCACCACGTGAATCAGCAAATCGGCCTCCCGAATCTCGTCGAGCGTACTCTTAAAACTCTCGATAAGCTTGGTGGGCAGCTTGCGGATAAACCCGACGGTGTCGGAGAGCAGAAACGGCACGTGGTTGTCGAGCACCACCTTGCGGGTGGTAGCATCAACGGTGGCGAAAAGCTTGTTCTCGGCAAAGACCTCAGCTTTGCCCAACAGGTTCATTATCGTGCTCTTGCCTACATTGGTGTAGCCCACCAGTGCCACCCGAATGGTGTTGGTGCGCGTCTTGCGCTGGGTGTGGGCCTGCTTGTCGAGGTCTTCGAGCTTCTCCTTCAAAAAGGCAATGCGGTCGCGCACAATGCGGCGGTCAGTTTCAATCTCGGTTTCACCCGGGCCTTTCATGCCCACGCCACCACGCTGCTTGTCCAAGTGCGTCCACAAGCCGGTGAGTCGGGGCAATAAATACTGATATTGAGCTAGTTCCACCTGCGTGCGCGAAGTGGCCGACTTGGCCCGCAGGGCAAAAATATCGAGAATGAGCAGCGACCTATCCACGATTTTCACTTTTAGCTCGGCCTCCAGGTTGCGGAGCTGCGAGGGCGACAGGTCATCGTCGAACACCACCATACTGGTTTTTTCGTGCGTTACCCAGGCCTTTATCTCAGCTAGCTTGCCCTCGCCCACGTAGCTGCGGATGTCGGGCTTGTCGAGCTTTTGCACGAAGCGCTTGGTAGCCTGCGCGCCGGCCGTTTCGATAAGAAAAGCCAGCTCGTCAAGATATTCGGTCGTCTGCGCCTCGGTTTGGCGGCGTGGGGGCACGCTCACCAGCACGGCGGTTTCGACCTCCTTGGCCGTTTCGTAGGTCTTGGTTTTGAGCAGGCGGTCGAGTTTGGTATCGCGGCGGGCGGGCGTGTGGTCGGTGGCGCCCACGTGCCGGGTGCTGCCCTGGCCGTTGTTGTCTTTGGATTTAGACATATAAGGGAGAAAAGCGAGGGTGGCCCGCAGCCGGCCCGGCGCTACTTAAGCGTGAGAGAATAGGCGACGACCTGCTCAATCTGGGCAGGCGTCAGGGTTTTGCTGAACGAGGGCATCTTGCGCATGCCATTGACAACCAAATAGGTACGCCCAAAGGCATTGAGGTTGCTCTTGGTCAGGTCGTGGGCGCCGTTCAAGCCCAGGCGGCCGTCTTTGCCGTGGCAGCGCTGGCAGTTTTTTTGATAGAGCAAGAGGCCGGGCGCGGGCGGCGCGGCCCGCGCCGAACCCGACCAGGCTAGCCCCGCCAGCGCCAGGCCAGCCGATTTGAGAAGCTTCATTAGGCTATTATAACGCAAAAACCAGCCCGAAAGTAACCGCCAACGCTACTTTAATAGCGGGCGGGGCAGCATTGCGCCCGACCTTTGCCCCGTTTTAGCTCTTTTTCTGCTTTTTGCCCCTGCCAGCCCGTGCGCGTCGCCCTTGTCATCAACACCTCCTGGAACATCTGGAATTTTCGCCGCGGCCTGGTGCGCGCCCTGCAAGCTGCCGGCCACGAGGTGCTGGCCATTGCGCCGCCCGACGCATATTCCGACCGTCTGGAAAGTGAGCTAGGCTGCCGCTACGTGCCCATTGTGATGGAAAACAAGGGCACCAACCCCATCAAAGATGCCCAGCTTACGCGCCGCTTCGTGGCCGTGTACAAGCGCGAGCGGCCCGATGTGGTGCTGCACTTCACCATCAAGCCCAACATCTACGGCACCCTGGCCGCACGCATCGCGGGTGTGCCCAGCATCAACAATGTGAGCGGGCTAGGCACGGTGTTTATCGTGGAGAACCTAGTGAGCAAGGTAGCGCGCGGCCTGTACCGGCTAGCCTTTAAGTTTCCGCACAAGGTATTTTTTCAGAACAACGACGACCGCGAGCTCTTCATCCGCTACGGCCTCATCAAGCCGGCGCTCACGGGCCTGGTGCCCGGCTCGGGCGTCGATTTGGCCCGCTTCCGGCCCGCCCCGGCCGTCGAGAAGGCGCCCAGCGAGCCGTTTACTTTCCTGATGGTGGCGCGGGTGCTCTACGAAAAAGGCATTGTCGAATATTTTGAAGCCGCCAAGCAAGTGCGGGCCGCCCTACCGGCCGGCGCAGTGCGGTTTCAGTTGCTGGGTGGCCTCGACGAGGCGGGCGGCGTGGGAGTGCCCCGCGCCACGTTTGAGCAGTGGCTAGGGGCCGGCAATATCGATTACCTAGGCACCAGCGACGACGTGGCCGCCCACCTGCACCGGGCCGACTGCGTGGTGCTGCCCAGCTACCGCGAGGGCACTCCCAAAACCCTGCTCGAAGCCGCCGCCTGCGGCAAGCCACTGGTAACCACCGATGTACCTGGCTGCCGCGAAACCGTGCAGAACGGCCGCAACGGCTACCTCTGCCAGGTACGCGACGCCGCCGACCTGGCCGATAAGCTGCTCACGGTGGCCCAGTTGCCGCCCGCCCGGCTGGCCGCCCTGGGTGCCGCCAGCCGCCAGCTGGCCGAGTCAACGTTTGACGAGCAGCTCGTGCTGCGCCAGTACCTGACCGCCGTGGCCGAGGCCGGCCGCAGCCGCGTGCGTCCCGCCTAGCCAACAACCGCCTGGCTAGCACTAATTTTAGCCTCTGAGTATGGAAATGATTACCCACCCCCTGCCGGGCCTGCTGGAATTCCGGCCCCGCATTTTTGGCGACCCGCGCGGCGCTTTCTTCGAGTCATTCAGCGCCCGCACTATGGAAGGGCTGGGCCTGCCCCGCCACCACTGGGTGCAGGACAACCAGAGTAGCTCGAAAGCGGGCACCCTGCGCGGGCTGCACTTTCAGCGCCCGCCCCACGCCCAGGCCAAGCTGGTGCGCGTGGCCCAGGGCCGCGCCCTCGACGTGGTGGTAGACCTGCGCCACCGCTCGCCCACCTTCGGCCAGCACGCCAATGTGCTGCTCTCGGCCGAGCTGGGCAACGCCCTCTACGTGCCCGAAGGCTTCGCCCACGGCTTCGTGGCGCTGGAGGACAATACGTTGTTTCTCTACAAGTGCTCGGACTACTACACGCCCGCCGCCGAGGGTGGCATTCTCTGGAGCGACCCCGCGCTGGGTATCGACTGGGGCTTCGAAGGTGAGGCGCTGGTATCGCCTAAAGACGAGGTTTTGCCCACCCTAGCCGCGCTGGAAAACCCGTTTTAACCAGCTAGCAGTTGATGGCGCGGAGCTTTGCCCCGCGCCATCGGCTACGTGTTTAGGGTCTTACAATAGTGGCAGCAGCGTTTCCAGGCCCATGCCGCGCGAGCCCTTCAGTAACACGAGCTGGCCGGCCGCCGGGTGCCCGGCCAGCCACACGGCGGCCGCCGTTTTATCGGCGAAGTAGTGTGCGGCGGGCTGAACCTGGGCGGCGGCCTGCATCAGCGGGCCGATGAGCAGCACATTGTCTAACCCCACTTCGGCGAGTAGCTCGCCCAGCGCGCGGTGCTCACTCTCAGCGCTTTCGCCCAACTCAAACATGTCACCCAGAATAACGAGCCGGCCCTGCCCGGCGGCCACGGGCCGCTGCGCGAAGCTGCGCAGCGCGGCGGCCATACTGCTGGGGTTGGCGTTGTAGGCATCGAGAATGAGGTCGTTGCCGCCGGCCGTGCGCACGAGCTGCGAGCGGTTATTCTGCGGGTTGTAGCTAGCCAGGGCGGCGGCCACCTGGGCGGCGGGCACGTCAAAAAAAGCACCCGCGGCGGCGGCGGCGGCCATATTCGGAAAGTTATACTCGCCGGTAAGCTGGGCGGCCACTTCGGTGCCGTCCCACAGGCGCAGGTGCAGGGCGGGGTCGGCGGCCAACAGGCTAGCCGGGTACGTATCGGCCGGACCGGGGTAGGTGGCGAGCAGGGGCGCTGGGCCGGTAGCATTGGTCGCCACGGCGGCCGTGGCTAGCCCCGGCAGCTTGGCATCGAGGGTATTGATGAGTAGCGCCCCACCGTGGCTAGCCAGATAATCAAATAGTTCGCCCTTGCCTTTCGCAATGCCGGCCTCGCCGCCGAAGCCTTCGAGGTGGGCCTTGCCGATGTTGGTGATGAGGCCGTGCGTGGGCGCGGCCCACTGGCAGTAGTCCGCAATTTCGCCCTGGTGGTTGGCGCCCATCTCGATGATGGCAATTTCGTGCTCCGCGGGCCGCAGGCGCAGCAGCGTGAGCGGCACGCCAATGTGATTATTTAGATTACCGATGGTGGCCAGCACGTTATATTTCTGTGCCAGCACCACGGTCAGCAGCTCCTTGGTGGTGGTTTTGCCGTTCGAGCCGGTTATGGCTAGCACGGGGCCCCGGAAGTGGCGGCGGTGCTCGCGGGCCAGCGCTTGCAGAGCGGCCAGCGGGTCGGGCACGTAGGTGTAGTGGGCGGGGTCGTGGGCGGCCAGGCTTGCCTCGTCGACCACGGCGTGGCGGGCGCCCTGCGCCAGGGCGCCCCCGGCAAAGTCGGCCCCGCGAAAGCTTGGGCCATTAAGGGCAAAAAATAGGGTACCGGGCTGGGGCTGGCGCGAATCGGTGCTGACCTGGCCGTGGGCGGCGAGGTAATGGTCGTAAAGGGTCATCTCAGTATGTAGCCATGAAAAAGCAGCAATTCCACATTTCTGCTTCCTCATTCTTCCTTCCTCATTATTTGCGCAACTTACGGCCCGGTTGGCGTTGTTAGCCAATGCGAGCCCTTTACCCTTAGCTTATGCGGCGTTCTTTCCTGTTGTTTATCATCTTGTTAGGCGCGGCGGGTGCGGCGCGGGCTCAGGTGCCGGCGGGCACGCAGTTTGGCTTTGCCTTCGGTAGCGTGGCCAAGGTGGTGCAGGGCCCCGACACGCTGGCCCACGCCTGGGCGGGCGGCCTCAACACGCCCCAGTTCAGCACCATCGACCTCAACGGCGATGGGCAGGCCGACCTTTTTGCCTTTGACCGCCAAACGGCACGCATTTATACCTTCCTGAGCGTGGCCGGGGCTAGCGGCCGGCGCTGGCAGTACGCGCCCGAGTACGAGGCCGTGTTTCCGGGCGACCTCTCGGGCTGGGCGCTGCTGCGCGACTACGACTGCGACGGCCGGCCCGACCTGTTCACCTTTGCCGATGGAGGCGACATTCGGGTGTTTCGCAACGTGGCCGCGGCCGGCGGGCGGCCCTCCTTTGTGCTGGCTAGCCCCTTTCTGGCTTTCCCGGTGGCCAACGGCTACATCAGCAACCTCAACATTGGCTCTTATAATACCCCGGCCATTCAAGAT
Source organism: uncultured Hymenobacter sp. (assembly GCA_964385095.1). Classification (GTDB taxonomy): domain Bacteria; phylum Bacteroidota; class Bacteroidia; order Cytophagales; family Hymenobacteraceae; genus Hymenobacter. The sequence goes on along the minus strand of CAYLNN010000002.1, from coordinate 99,787 downwards.
GTTAACGGCGATGGTCGGCTTGACATTCTAACCTACGATTTTGTGGGCTCCACGGTGCTGGAAATGTACCTCAATACCAGCACAGGCAGCTGCGGCGGGGTCAGCTCCTTTAATCGAACCACCAACTACTGGGGCCAGCTGGCAGCCTGCCCCGGCGACTGCGCCTCGTACCAGCCCGTTGGCAGCGCGGCCTGCGCCGTGCTTAAGGTGCAGCATAGCCCGGGCCACAGCATTTTGCTGCTCGACCTGAACGGCGACGGCAAGCTCGACCTGCTCGACGGCCGCGACAACTGCCCGCAGCTCACGCGTTTGCTCAACTCGGGCCCGAGCAGCGCCGATGGCCTGCTGGCGACGAGCGGAATAAGCAGCGCGTTTCCGGCGGCGGCAACGCCGGTGAACTTACCGGTGTTTCCAGCGCCCTACTCGTTCGATGCCAACTTCGATGGCGTACCCGACCTAGTGGTGGCGCCCAATATGGGCACCAACCTGGATGACCGCGTGAGTATGCGCCGCAGCATCCGGCTGTATCAGAACACGGCCCCTAGCGCTGCGGCCGTGCCCAGCTTCAGCCTGGCCAGCGACGGCTTTTTGCAAAACGATATGCTCGACGTGAGCGAAGGCAGCGTGCCAGCCTTCGGCGACATTGATGGTGACGGGCTGACGGACATGCTCATCGGCAACCAGGCCGACCTCGTGGACGGCTACTACCGGGCTAGCCTCTACTACTACCGCAACGTGGGCACGGCTAGCCGGCCGGTGTTCCGGCTCGTTACCGACGACTACCTGGGGCTAGCCGCGGCGGCGGCGCGCACGCCTGGCGTCAAGTTTGAGAGCCTGCGCCCGGCCCTGGCCGATGTAAACCGCGACGGCGCCCTCGACCTCGTGTACTCGGTGTACAATGGCACTACCAACCAACTGCGCTACATTTTGAATGGAGGGGCGGCCGGCCAGCCGGCCAGCTTCAGCCTGGCGCGGGCCAGCTATTTCCGGCCGCAGGGCGCGGCGAACAGCGGCGTGCTGCCCGCCCGGCAGGGCGACACGCCGTGTTTTTTTGATGTGGATGGCGACGGCTACGTGGACTTGCTGCTCGGCACCAACGATGCGCTGGAGCCGGGCGGCAGCCTGCGCTACTTCCGCAACCAGGGCGCGGCGGCCGGCGGCAACGTGGACAATCTCTTCGTGCTGGCCAACAACGACTACGGCCGGCTGCTCGACCAGGGCGCCCGCCCGCCCTACCTGGCCCCAACCGTGGCTGACTTCGATGGCGATGGCCGCCCCGACCTGCTCACCCTCACCGGCCGGGGCACCGTTACGCTCTACAGCGCTTTCCAGAGCCAAAGCGGCAGCTTTACGGGCACTACCAACCTGTTTTACAATAGCTTAATCAGCAGATATGAGCCCGCGCGGCTGGGCAAGGGCTACGTGCTGCGCTTTGCCGCCGCCGCCGCCGACCTCAACCGCGATGGCGTGCCCGAGCTGTACGTGGGCACCGAAACCGGCGGCCTGCTGAGCTACCTGCCCAGCAACCGCACGGTGCTGGCCGCCCGCCCCAACGCGGCTAGCACGCTAGCCCTCAGCCTTTACCCCAACCCCGCCACCGGGGCCGCCACCGTCGAAACGGCCCAGCCCACTAGCCTGCGCCTCTTTGACCTGGCGGGCCGCCTGGTACACACCGAGGCCGCGCTGGCCCGCACGCGCCGCCTCGACCTGCGCGGCCTGGGGCCGGGCGTCTACGTGGTGCAGGCCACGGCCGCCGATGGCACCACCACCAGCCAGCGGCTGGCGGTGGGCCAATAGGCTAGCACTCGTCGGGCAGCTGAAAATGGTCGGCGTCGAGCAAAAAGGGCAGCTGCTCACGCAGCTGGCGCAGGGGGGCGGCCCGCAGCGTATGCGTGAGGACGGTTTGCAGATTGCCGGCCTGGGCTAGGTACTCGCCGTGCGAGTCGAGCAGCGCCGACTGGCCCGAGTATTCCTGACCCGCCCCATCGACCCCTAACCGGTTGACTCCTACCGTGTACGCCAGGTTTTCGATGGCCCGGGCGCGCAGCAGCGTGCGCCAGATTTCGGCGCGCGGCTGGGGCCAGTTGGCCACGTACAGCAGCAGGTCGTAGGGCGCGCTCGCAATGTTGCGGCTCCACACCGGAAAGCGCAAATCGTAGCAGATGAGTGGCCGGATGCGCCAGCCGCGCCACTCTTCGAGCAGGCGGCAGCCCCCGGCCTTATATATCTCGTGCTCGCCGGCCAGCCGAAATAGGTGGCGCTTATCGTAGATGCTGTGCGTGCCATCGGGGCGCACCCACAGCAGGCGGTTGAAGTAGGCGCCGCCTTCCTCGGTAAGCACGCTGCCCGTCACAACGGCATCGTAGTGCGCGGCCTGGGCACGCATCCAGTCCAGGGTGGGGCCGGGGTAGGGCTCGGCCTGCGCCACCGCCGCCATGCTGAAGCCGGTGGTAAACATCTCGGGCAGCACAATAAGGTCGGTGAGGCCGGCGCCGGGCAGGGCCGAGGCCAGCAACTCGGCTAGCTGCGCGCGGTTGGCGGCCGGGTCGTGCCAGTGCAGGGTAGTTTGGACGAGGGATACAGTTAAATCATTCATTATAAAGTGGATTCTTCCGGCAGCACAATGCTCTCAGGTAGTAAAGTATAGACAAATTCCGACCGCACAAGCTCATTAGTGCGGCGAGGGCCCAATGGGCTGCTAGCCAGGTCGCTGGGTTTGCAGCCGGGCCAGCCGCTGCGCCGCCTCCTGCAAGGTAGCTGCGCCTTTGGCGAAGCAAAAGCGCACCAGCCCCACATCATACCCGTCGTGGTAGAAGGCTGACACAGGCACCACGGCCACGCCCCAGCGGCGCGCCAGCTCCTCGGCAAAGGCCCGGTCGCCGAGCGCCGAAAACTGTTCGTAGCCCGCCAGCTGAAAGTAGCCGCCCGCCACGGGGCGCAGGTCCCAGCCGGCACCGGCCAGCAGGCCCGCAAACTCGTCGCGCTTGGCCTGGTAGAAGCCGGCTAGCCCCTGGGCGTGGGCATCGGTGGGGTCGGCTTCGAGCACATCGGCCAGGGCATGCTGAGTGGGTGTGCTCACGGAAAAAGTCACGAACTGGTGCACCCGCCGCAACTCGGCGCTGAGGGCGGGCGGCGCCAGACAGTAGCCCACTTTCCAGCCCGTGGCATGGTAGGTTTTGCCAAACGACGACACGACGAAGCTGCGCGCCCGCAGTGCCGGGTGCTGGCGCGCACTGCGCGGCGCCACCCCGTCAAATACCAGGTGCTCATACACTTCGTCGGAGAGCACCAGCACTTCGGTGCCTTCTACGAGGCTAGCCAGCGCCTCCCAGTCGGCCGCGCCGAACACGGCCCCGCTAGGGTTGTGCGGCGAGTTGACCATGATGAGCCGGGTGCGGGGCGACAGCGCCGCCCGCACGGCGGCCCAGTCGGGCCGGAAGTCGGGTGCGGGCAGGCGCACGTAGCGCGGCACGCCGCCTTGCAGCCGCACGGCCGGCCCGTAGAGGTCATAGGCAGGCTCCAGAATAATGACTTCATCGCCGGGCCGCACCACGGCGGCCAGCACGCTGTACAGCGCCTCGGTGGCCCCAGCCGTGATGGTCACCTCGGTTTCGGCATCGGGCGCCGGGGCGCCGGGCTGCCGGCGGGCCACCCGGGCCGCAATGGCTTGGCGCAGGCGCAGCAGGCCCGGCATGGGGGCGTATTGGTGGCTACCGCTGGCCAGGGCGTGGTGCGCCAGGGCCTCGCGCAGAGCCAGCGGCGGGTCGTAGTCGGGGAAGCCCTGCGCGAGGTTAATGGCCCCGGTTTGTTGGGCCAGCAACGTCATCTGTGAAAAAATACTGACGCCGATAGCGGGCAGCTTGGATTCCAGCATTACTAAAATGAACTAAAGGAGGAAAAGGAAATGATACGCAGAGCAGGTAGGGTGGGCGCTTAACGAACCGTTCACGGCCGAAGCCGTAATTTTAAGTAAATTACTTCGCTAGGGTCTTCAAATTGTGTTTTATTCCTTTTATGCCTATACTTTACCAGACTTCTTTTTTGCAGCTACACCATCACGCGGCCGGCGCCACGCTCGAAACCGAGTGGCTGGATTTTGTCAATTCGGAGCAGTTGCGCACGGCCCTCAACGAGGCGCTGCGTCTAGCACGCCAGTACCGCGTGCAGGGCTGGATAGCTAACAACACGCTGTTGCGCACCCTGCGCCCGGCCGACCAGGACTGGATAAACCAAACGTGGTTTCCGGAATTTGCCAAGCTAGGCGTCAAGCGTCTGGCCATTGTCGAGTCGCAGGATGCGCTCAACCGTATGGGCATCAGCAACATTATGCAGCGCGCCACGGCGCACGCGCCTTTCGACACCCAATACTTTGCCGATGCCGAGCAGGCGCGCCGCTGGGCCGCCGGCGCACCCTCGGGTACGGTATCCAACCTGTAGGCTAGCCAGCCGCCAAAGGCAAAAGCCCCGCCCAACCGGTTTTACGCGGCTGGGCGGGGCTTCTACTTTTGGTGGCTAGCCTACAGGTTGGGCAGATTGGTCTTCAGGTCTTGCGGAAACCGCTCGCGCACATGCTCCACCTTGCGGGCCGACACGTTGGCAATGTAGGGGTTATCGGTGTTGAGGCGGTAGTAGCCCTGGTGGTAGTCTTCGGCATCCCAGAACTGCGAGAAAGGCACTACCTGAGTCACAATCTTATCGCCGTACTGCTTCGAGGCATTAACCTTGGCAATGGTCTGCTCGATAATTTTCTTTTCTTCGGGCGTGCGGTAAAACACGGCCGAGCGATACTCGGGCCCAGTGTCATTGCCCTGGCGATTGAGCTGCGTGGGGTCGTGGCTGGCCGTGAAGAAGATGCTAGCCAGTTCCTGGTAGCTGATGACCTTGGGGTCGTAGTAGATGTTCACGGTTTCGGTGTGGCCGGTTTGCTGGCCCGCCACCTGCTCGTAGCTGGGGTGCGCCACAGTGCCGCCGGCGTAGCCGCTCACCACCTGCTGCACGCCTTTTAATTCCTCAAACGCCTCTTCCTGGGCCCAGAAGCAGCCGCCCGCAAAGGTAGCCTGGGCTAGCCCGGTAAGGTTTTTAGGCGCGAAGCCAGCCGTAGAGGCTACCCGCGCGGCCGGGGTTTGGGCCTGCGCCTGGGCAGGCTGCTGCGAGCCGCAAGCCGTGAGCAAGGCGAGCAGGCCAAGGCCGGAAACGGCCGACAAAAACTGAGTCATGGAGGGAAGGAAAGAGGAGCTTAGTGGCCGAAGTATACGGTGGCCGCCGGGCTGGTGGATTGCCTGTTAAACACGCGCGCCGCGCGCCGGGTTCACTGGCGGTGGGCAGCGCGGGCGATGAGTAGGGTAGCTAGGGGCGCCGCTTTTGCGTAGGGCTAGCGTAGCGCTTATCCTACCCGCCGTTACCGCCCCCGATGACCTCTGTTTCCTTCGCCTGCACCTGCGCACTTGCCCTCGCCCTGGGAGGGCTAGCCACCCGCCCGGCCCGCGCCCAAAACCAGGTAGCCAACTACGGCTACGGGCAGCCGGGCACGGCGGGCTACGAGCATTTCAGCTTCTGGACTCACGACGGCCGCCGCTCCGACGCGGCCTACGCCGCCGGCAAAAACCGCGAAGATGCCCAGCTGCGCTACCTCGGCCCGCGCCAGCTAGCCGGGCAGCCGGGCTTCCGGGTGCGGTTTCTCGATGGCCGCACGCTGCACCTGGTGCCCAGCGGCACTACCCTGCGCGTATCCGCCCCGGGGGCCGCGCCCAAGGTCTTCACCTGGGAATACGAAGGCCCGGTAAACGGCGTGGGCACCACGTGCAGCGTATGCGCCCAGGATGCCGAGGCCGCCGTGCGCCTGCTGCGGACGCACTACCTGAAGTAGGGCTAGCCAGCGATTTCTTAAACCAAACCCTTCAGCTCCTGCAATTTCAGCAGCGCCTCAATGGGCGTGAGCGTGTTGATATCCAGCACTTGCAGCAGCTCGCGCAGCTGTTCCAGCTTGGGGTCGCCGGGCTCAAACATGCTGAGCTGAATCTTAGGGGCCGAGGCCACGGCCGTGGTGGCGCGGGGCCGGGGCTGGGGGCTAGCCCTGGGTTGGTCGTCGAGGCCGGCCAGCACCTCGTCGAACTCGGTGGGGGCTAGCGGGTCCACGGCTTCGGCCAAGCCGGTTTGGGTGCGCTCCTGCTCCAGGTGGTGCATTATCTCGTTGGCGCGCAGCACCACGGCCTGGGGCATACCGGCCATGCGCGCCACGTGAATGCCAAACGAGTGCTCGGAGCCACCGGGCCGCAGCTTGCGCAGAAACAGCACCCGGCCGTCGGCCTCCTGCACGGCCACGTGGTAGTTGCGCACGCGGGGGCAGTCGTCGGCCAGTTGGTTGAGCTCGTGGTAGTGGGTGGCAAACAGCGTTTTAGCCCGCGCCTTGGGGTTGTTGTGCAGGTGCTCCACAATGGCCCAGGCAATGCTGATGCCGTCGTAGGTGCTGGTGCCGCGCCCGATTTCGTCCATCAATACCAGGCTGCGGTCCGAGAGGTTGTTCAGGATAGACGCCGTTTCGGTCATCTCCACCATGAAGGTGCTCTCGCCCTTGCTTAAGTTGTCGGAGGCGCCCACGCGGGTGAAAATCTTGTCGATAATGCCGATAGTGGCCGCCTCGGCGGGCACGAACGAGCCAATCTGGGCCAGCAGCACGATGAGCGCGGTCTGGCGCAGCAAGGCCGACTTACCAGCCATGTTGGGGCCGGTGATGACCACGATTTGCTGGTCGTCCTGGCTCAGGCACAGGTCGTTGGGGATGTAGCTTTCGCCGGGCGGCAGCTGGCGCTCAATCACCGGGTGGCGGCCACCCTTGATGTCGAGCGTCGGCCCGTCGTTCACAGTAGGCCTAGCATAGCGGTACTGCCGCGCCGTGGCCGCGAAGGAGGCCAGGCAGTCGAGCACCCCGATGGCACGAGCGTTCTGCTGCACCTGGCTCACGAAGTCGAGCGCGGCGAGCACCACTTCCTGGTAAATACGGCTTTCAATGACGAACAACTGCTCCTCCGCATTGAGGATTTTCTCCTCGTAGGTCTTCAATTCCTCCGTTACGTAGCGCTCAGCATTCACCAGCGTTTGCTTGCGAATCCACTCGGCGGGCACCTTGTTTTTGTGAGCGTTGCTTACTTCGAGGTAGTAGCCAAACACCTTGTTATACGCCACTTTCAAGGACGAGATGCCGGTGGCGGCCTGCTCGCGCTGCTGCATTTTTAGCAAGAAATCCTTGCCCGAGAAGGCTAGCCCACGCAACTCGTCTAGCTCAGCATCCACGCCGTCCATGACGACGTGGCCCTGATTAGTAAGCAGCGGCGCGTCGGGGCGGATTTTGGTTTGAATCTCGTTGCGTAGCGAAGTACAGGGGTTCAGCTGGTCGGCTAGCTTTTCGAGGGCGCGCACGCCCGAGGCGGCTAGTTTTTCGCGCAGCGGCGCAATGCTTTCGAGGGCCCTAGCCAGCTGCAACAGCTCGCGCGGGTTCACGCGGCGCACGGCCACTTTGGAGATAAGGCGCTCTAAATCATTGATGGGGCGCAGCTGGGTTTGCACTTCTTCGAGCAGTTCGGGCTCGGCCACTAGGGCCGCCACGGTGTCGAGGCGGCGCTGAATCTGGCTGACTTCCTTCAGAGGCAGCACCACCCACTTGCGCAGCAGGCGGGCGCCCATCGGCGTCAGGGTTTGGTCTAATATGTCGATGAGCGGCACGCCGCCGGGGTGCTGCGCGTGCACCAGCTCCAGGTTGCGCACCGTGAAGCGGTCGAGCCACACGTACTTATCCTCTTCCAAGCGGCCCAGGCTAGCCACGTGCTGAATGTCGGTGTGCTTGGTTTCGGCCAGGTAGTGCAGGATGCAGCCGGCCGCAATCACGCCTTCCTTCAGGTTATCAACGCCAAAGCCTTTGAGGGAGGTGGTGCGGAAATGCCGCGTGAGCGTGTCGTGGGCGTAGTCTTGGCCGAAAACCCACTCATCGAGCGCGTAGGTGCAGAAATCGGGGCCGAAATGGCCTTCAAACTCGGCCCGGCTGCGCTTGCAAAACAGCACCTCGGCGGGCCGGAAGTTTTGCAGCAGCTTGCCCAGGTACTCCACGGTGCCCTGCGCGGCCAGAAACTCACCGGTACTGATATCCAGAAACGAGATGCCGGCCTCCGTTTTGCCGAAGTGCACGGCGGCGAGGTAGTTGTTCTGGCGGCGCTCCAGGGTGTTGTCGTGCAGGCTCACGCCGGGCGTTACGAGCTCGGTGATGCCGCGCTTCACGAGGCCCTTGGCCTGCTTGGGGTCTTCGAGCTGGTCGCAGATGGCTACGCGCTGGCCGGCGCGCACCAGCTTGGGCAGGTAGGTATCGAGGGCATGGTGCGGAAAGCCCGCTAGGGCCACCTCGCTGGCCGTGCCCGCCCCGCGCTTGGTAAGCGTGATGTCGAGGATGCGGGCGGCCGTGACGGCATCTTCGCCGAAGGTTTCGTAAAAATCGCCCACCCGAAATAGCAGCACTGCGCCCGGATGCTCGGTTTTGAGCTGGTAATATTGCCGCATCAGCGGCGTGTCGGCCACCGCGGCGGGCTTGATGTGGTCGGGCCCCAGCGACTTGATGGCAAACTTGGACGGCGGGGCGGCGGGGGCAGGAGCGGTAGACAAGACGGGGACGCGACCTTTGCGGGCCGCGTTAGAAAGCAGAGTAAGGTACCAGCGCGGCAAGCGAGGCTTTTTCAAACCATTACCGCGAACCACAAAGTTCGCCCTACTTCCATGCGCAAACTCACAATGCAGGAGATGAACCGCCTGCCGGTGGCCGACTTTAAAGCTACTGCCAAAAGCCCGGTGGTGCTGGTGCTCGACAATGTGCGCTCGCTGCACAACGTGGGCGCCGTGTTTCGCACCGCCGACGCGTTTGCGCTCGAGCACATTTACCTGTGCGGCGTAACGGGCCGGCCGCCGCACCGCGAAATCACCAAAACGGCCCTGGGCAGCACCGAATCGGTGGCCTGGACGCACACCGCCACCACCCTGGAAGCTGCCCAGAAGCTCCTCGCCGCCGGCTACCAGCTCGTGGCCGTGGAGCAAACCACGGGCTCGGTGCCGCTGCCGCAGTTTCAACCCGCGCCCGGCCGGCCACTAGCCCTGGTGTTGGGCAACGAGGTGTTTGGGGTCGATGATGAGGTGCTGGCCCTGTGCGAGGCCGCCGTGGAGATACCGCAGCTCGGCACCAAGCACTCGCTCAACGTGAGCGTGGCGGCGGGCGTGGTGCTATGGGACGTACTGAGCAAGCTCACTATTTTTGCTTAGTCAGGTACTGCAATGAGGTTTGGGCAGAATTTACTTTTGGACTGATTTTTTAGGGAAATAAACAGGTAGCATTTGAGAAATTTGTTTATCTTTGAAGCCTTGCGCCTCCAATCCTTTTTCAGACTTAATTCCTTTTCTATGACGTTGTTTTCTACCCGTTTGGGCTTTCAAACCCTGGCTCTCGCTTCGGCGCTGGCATTGCCGGGCCTGGCGGCGGCTCAGCAGGCGCCTTCGCCCCTAGCGGCCTTCTCGGCCCGCGCCAAAGCGCAGGGCCTGAGCGCCAGCGATGTTTCTAACCCACTGGTTACTAATAGCTACACCGACGCCAGCACCGGCCTCACGCACACTTACCTGCAGCAGCGCGTAAATGGCCTGGTGGTTTTCAATGCCACTGGGGCCGTCCACACCGATAAAACGGGCAAGGTCATTTTTGCAGCCCAGGATTTTGTAATCAATGCTACGGCCAAAGCCGGCGCCCCCACGCCCACGCTCTCACCCGAGCAGGCCGTGGTAGCCGCCTCGGTGAGCCTGGGCCTGCCCCGGCCCGTGGCCCTGCGCACCGTAGTGGAAGCCCGCCTGGCCGACGGGATGGTGTTCAACAACGGGGGTATTTCGGAAGAGAATATTCCGGTGCGCCTCATGTACACCCGCCAGAATGATAAGCTGGTGCTGGTATGGGAGGTGAGCATTGCGCAGCTCGACCAGCAGCACTACTGGAATGCCCGCATCGACGCCACCACCGGCCAGCTGGTCGATAAAAACGACTTCGTAGTAAATGAGGCCGTGACTTTTCGCCAGCAGCAGCTGAAAGCGGAGGCTAGCCGCCGGCAGGCGCTGGCCTTTGCGCCGGCCGCCGCCAAGGCGGTACTGAATACCAACGCGCCGGCCAATAGCCTGACTGTTATTCCGGTCCCTTTCGAGAGCCCCGACCTTACGCCTCGCACCAGCGTGCTGCTGAGCTCGGCTAACCCCTTGTATTCGCCCGTAGGCTGGCAAGTGGCCGAGTCGAAAGTGCCCACCGGCTTCTTTGCCGATAGCTACTCGCTGCTATCAAGCGGCAAGTTCCTCACGCGTGGCAACAACGTGGCCGCCTACGACGACAATGGCACGCTGACCTCGGCCAGCGGCAACCTGAGCTCGACGACCAACTCGCCCGACGGTACCAGCTCGCTCACCTTCGACTACCCCTACGACCGCTCGAAGGGCCCGCGCGATGCCAACAACCTGGCAGCCGGCATCACCAACCTGTTCTACTGGAACAACATGCTCCACGACGTGATGATGGCGCATGGCTTCGACGAGGTATCGGCCAACTTTCAGTACAAGAACCTGACCACCAACCCGGCCACCGGCGCCAAGCTGGGCCGCGACAATGACTTTGTGCGGGCCGAATCGCAGGATGGCAGCGGGCGCAACAACGCCAACTTCTCGACCCCGGCCGACGGCACCAGCGGCCGCATGCAGATGTACCTGTTTGATAACACGAACGAGAACACGCTGACCGTAACGGGCGTGGCCAACGTGGCGGGCGGCTACCGGTTTGCCGGCGTGTCCTTCGGGCCCACGCTGCGCAAAAAGCCGCTGGCCGGTAAGCTGGTGCTGGTCAACGACGGGGTATCGGCCAACAATGGCGACCACGGTTGCGCCTCGCCCTTCGTGAATGCGGCCGAGGTGGCTGGCAACATTGCCTTTATTCAGCGCGGGGGCTGCCCGCAGCTGGTAGGCCTTACGCCGCGCGCCAACAATGCCTTTGCTACAAAGGTGAAGCGGGCGCAGGCCAATGGCGCCACCGGCGTTATCGTGTTCGACTCGCTGGGCACCACTACCAACCTCACCAACTTTGGCGGTACCGATACGGTAGGCATCCGGATTCCGGCCATCTTTATCAGCGGAGCCGACGGCTTTAAGCTGCGCGCTGCCATGCTGGGCGGCGGCACCCTCAACGTATCTGCAACGCTGGGCCCCGACACCGACGGCTCGTTTGACAACGGCGTGGTATCGCACGAGTTTGGCCACGGTATCAGCAACCGCCTCACGGGCGGCGGCACGGCCAACTGCCTCGATGCAACCACCGGCAACCAGACGATGGGCGAAGGCTGGAGCGACTTCTTCGGCCTCTGGATGACGACCCGCCCCGGCGATAAGGGCACCGACAAACGCTACGTTGCCACCTTCGACAACGGCAATCCCTACGCTGTGGGCCCCGGCTTCCGCCGCAAGCCTTACACTACCGATATGTCGGCCGCAGGCAACAACTACACTTACGACCAGCTGGGCACCGGCAATGTGAAGTTCAACGAAACCCACGACGTGGGCGAGGTATGGACCACCGTGCTCTGGGACCTGAACTGGGCCATGATTAACAAGTACGGCTACAACCCCGACTTCTTTGCGGCTACCACCGGCGGCAACAACAAAACGCTGAAACTGGTACTCGATGGCTGCAAGCTGCAAGTGTGCCAGCCGGGCTTCCTCGACGGCCGCGACGCTATTCTGCGCGCCGACAGCGCCACCAACCGCGCCGCCAACGCCGACCTCATCTGGAACGTGTTTGCCCGCCGCGGCATGGGCTACGGCGCCAAGCAGGGCGACCGCACCAACGGCGTACCCAAGGTAACGGGCATCGTGCAGGCTTTTGACCTGCCTCCCCAGACCAAGGTTATTCCGCTGGCTACCGCCACGGGCGTAACCGCTAGCGCTAGCCTCGAAGCCTACCCCAACCCGGCGCAAGACCAGCTCACCGTGCGCACCCAGCTGCCCAGCCGCGTGGCCATGCAGGTAACGGTACTCGACTTGCTCGGCAAAACGGTACTTTCGGCTAGCGTGCCCACCGCCCAGATGCAGCAAAGCGGCGTGCAGCTGAACACCAGCCACCTCGCTACCGGCCTCTACGTAGTGCGCGTGGCTACCTCGGAAGGCAACTTCACCACCAAGGTGACTATTCAGCACTAGTTATTACTCATCAACCACAAAAAAGCCCGGCTTCGGCCGGGCTTTTTTTGTGTGCGTATTACGCTGGCTTATGTCTGATTTTCCTACCCGCCCCGATGCGGCGCTGCTCGCCCTGCGCCCAGCTATTACCGGCCAGCCGGCCGCCATTCCTACGCCTGCTACCGTGGCCGACTTTCAGCAGCAGGTACTGCGGCCCGTGCTCAAGCTGCAACACGCGGTGCTACTGGCCACCGTGGCCGATTTTGCCCACGATTACCGCCTGCCGCTAGCCTCCGCCGCGCCCACCGAGGCCACCCGCCTGCTCACCGAGCTGCTGGGCCGCAACGCCCGCCTACGCGCTACCCTGGCGGGGCTAGCCGTGGGCTTGCTCACGCAGCCCGAGCTGGCTTTCTACCGCCAGCACCGTTCCGAGCTCACGCGCCGCCTGCTCGACCTGGCCGAGCAGCGCGTGCTGTCCAGCCTGCCCGAGCTGCTCAGCTACCTGCCCAGGGCTTAGCGCGGCTTATAGCTTATAAAAAAGCGCGCCGTCCGGAAGCCGGGCGGCGCGCTTTTTCGTCATCGCCAATGCGTTTTAGTCGTACTGCGAATCGCGCAGCTTCACGGGCTCAGACTTGGTTTTGCGCCGCAGGCGCATGTTCAGCAGTTCTACCAGTAGCGAAAAGGCCATGGCGAAGTACAGGTAGCCCTTCTCAATTTCTTTGTGGGCGGCCTCCATCACCAGCATAAAGCCAATCATGATGAGGAACGACAGCGCCAGCATTTTGATGGTGGGGTTGCGGTTCACAAAGTTGGCCACCGTGCCGCTAAAGGCCAGCATAATGCCCATGGCACAGATAACGGCCGCAATCATTACCAGCACGTTATCGACCAGGCCCACGGCCGTGAGGATGGAATCAAAGCTGAATACGATGTCGATAACGATGATTTGCAGGATGATACCCGGCAGGCTGGCGTGGCCCTTGCCCACGGTTTCTTCCTCCTCCTCGCCCTGCAGCTTGGTGTGAATCTCGGTAGTGCTTTTATACATCAAAAACAAGCCGCCTACCAGCAGAATGAGGTCGCGCCCGCTCACGCCGAAATTCTCGACCAGCGGCGGAATGTGCAGCGTAAAGAGCGCCGAGCGCAGGCTCACAATCCAGGAAATGCTGAGCAGCAGCCCAATGCGAAACACCAGCGCCAGCAGCAGCCCAATGGTGCGGCCGCGCGCCTGCTGCTCGGGCGCCAGCCGGTTCACGATGATGGAGATGAAAATGATGTTATCAATGCCCAGCACGATTTCCATCAGCGTGAGGGTGAGCAGGCTAACCCAGGTCTGGGGCTGCGTGAAGGCGGCGAAGTGCTCGGCCGAAAAAGCGGAGAGAGGTGACAAATCAGGAATAATGTGAAAATGGAGAGGAATGTAACAAGGTGAAAATGATGAGCGGAAATACTCGGCTAGCCCCAGTGGAGGCTAGATAGCCGATTCGCACCTTCATTACATCTTCACATAAAATTTAGCTTTTCATATTCACAAATTGCAGCGGCTGGCCGTTGTCGGTGCGGCGCAGCAGGGCAATCACCGCCTGCAAGTCGTCAATCTTTTTGGCCGTCACCCGAATCTGGTCGTCCTGCATCTGGGCTTCCACCTTGATTTTGCTGTCCTTAATGGCCTTGATGATTTTGCGACCCGCATCCTTGTCCACGCCAGCGCGCACCTTAATAGTTTTCTTCACGAGCGTGCCGCTAGCCTGCTCTTCGGCCGTGAAGTCGAGCGCGGTGCCATCGATACCCTGCTTCACGATCCGGGTGAGCAGAATGTCTTCGAGCGCCTGAATACGCATCGAGTTTTCGGAACTGAGCAGCACCGTATTATCCTTTTTATTGAGCTCGATGCCACCTTTGGTATCGCGCAGGTCGTAGCGCGTGGCCAATTCTTTTTTGGCGGTATTAATGGCGTTTTCCAGCGTCTGCGGGTCCACTTTGCTGACGATATCGAAGGAGGGCATGGGGTAAGCGAGGATTAAGTAAAATGGGCGGCGGCCGCTAGCCCCGGCCGGGCCGGCAAAGGTACGGGTCGGGGCTAGCGGGGCAGCGGGCTCGTTGCCGCCCTGCCCTTCAACGTAAGGCAGTTTTTCGCGTTTTACTCTTTTTCACAATGTTTTCATCATGTCGCATCCCCTCCCCGATTGGCCCGCCCTGGTAGCTCACTACAATCGCATCAACCGCTACGGTCAGGCCAATGGGATGGCCCTGGCGGTACCCGCGCCCGGCCGGGCCGAGTACCGCATGGCTATCCGGGAAGAACACTTGTCGTCGCCGGGCACGGCGCACGGCGGCGTGTTGGCTGGCCTCCTGGATGCCGTGCTAGGGGCAGCGGCGCTCACGCAGGCCTTCACCAGCGGCGAGCTGGTATCGACGGTGGAGTTTAAAATCAACTATTTGCGGCCTGTGCACCTCGGCGATGAGTTGCGGGCCGTGGCGCAGGTCGAGCACGCCGGCAAGTCGATTATGGTGGTTAGCGGCACCATCTACCGCCTGGTGCCCGACGCTGGCGAGGACCTCGCCGTAGCGCAGGGGCTAGGTACCTTCAACCGCTACCCAGCCAGTAAAAAGATGTTATAAGGTAAAAAAGCCCCGCTGTGCAGGACAGCGGGGCTTTTTTGCCTTTGGTTGGCAGGCTCTTTACAGCACCGCGCTCACCGATTGCGCGGCTGCGGTTGGCTCGTAGTCGCCATCTTCGTCGCCGGTCATGGCGGGAGCAGCCACCTTGCGCACGTTGCGGGCGCAGTCTTCGTCGCGGTGGTTGCGGCCCACCGTAAACTCCACCCAGTCGCCTTCGCGCAGGTCGTTGAAATCACCTTCCGATAAATCGGCGTAGCTGAAGAACAAGTTGTTGGGCGGCATTACCACGAAGCCAAAGCCATTCTTCAGGTTCTTAATAGTGCTCATGCCAATGGTGCCCACCGGGCCGGCGGCCGTGGGGCCGGTGGGGCGCACGCCGCGGCTAGCCACGGCGGCGGCGCTGGCGGCCGTGGTGGTGGCCGCGTAGCTCTGGCCATTGGTGGCCTGGCCGTTGGGGGCGGCCGGGGCCACCATTGTCGCAAAGGCCGCGGGCTCGCTCTGGGTCACAAACATGTTTTCCACTACCTCGTCCTGCTCCTGCAGGCCGCGGTCGATGACGGAGTGCATGGCCACTGGGTAAGTAGCCTGCTCCAGTAGGTGCTGCGAGGCGCGCGTCACGCGGGTTTCGCCCTTAAAGTCTTCGTACTTAAAGTCCCAGTTGAGCAGCATCACCCGGGTGCCCACCGTGTTGAGCTTGCGGATGAGGGGCACGTAGTCGGAATCGCCGGCGATGAGCACCACCACGTCGAGGGTTTTGTGCAGCGCCATTTCGAGCGCTTCGAGGCTGAGCCACACGTCGATGCCTTTCTCCTGCAGGCGGCCGTCGCGGGTTTTGAGGGGCATATAGTGCGTGCACACGCCCAGGTTCATCAGAATATCGTCGAGCAGCCGGTCGTGAAACAAGCGGTCTTTATCGCGGGCTTCGGTGGCCGAAAGGCGGCCCCGGAAAAAATGCGAAGTTGTAATCTGCGCCAGGCGCACATCCACGTCTTCTTCTTCGGCTACCTGGTGGCGGATAAATTCGTGCAGGCCTTCGAGGCTGATGCGGGCCTTGCGCTCGTGCTGGAAATAGTAATAATCGCTAATTTTAAGAAAATAATTGCCGTCGTAAAAAACGCCGACCCGGATGAGCGGACTATTCATCTGGTTCATAAAAACAGTAAGTTGGTGGGGGTAAAAATTTGAGTATGAGGTAGCAGTTGAAATAAAGCCGGCGAGCTAATTGCTCGGCAGCTAACACAGTAGAAATAAGCGACTAACGGGGCGCCCGGGCCTAATTGAACCGGGCTGTTATATCGTACACGAAGATACTTTTACCGCCGCCGTACCACTCGCTCTGATGCGAAGCTAAGGCCGGGCAAGTACATACACAAGTTATTCATTTTAAAACCCAATCCGCCCGATAGCCAGTCCCAGAACCAGCAGCCCGTAGCCCGCGCAGATGGCCGCCTCCAGCATGTTGCCCGCCTTAGAGCCAGTGCTGAGCAGCGGGATGCGAAAGCAGATAGAAATAGGACGTAACCATTGCACGCCCGCCTTGGTGAGCGTGTCGGCCAGCAGGTGCGAGGCGTAGCCAGCCCCGGCGTAGTGGGCAATGCCACGCCAACCCAGGCTACGGTTGGCCAGGTAGCCGATGTACGTCCAGAAAAGAGTAGCCCAGATAGTGTGCGTCCAAGTACGGTGCCCGGTAAAAGGCGCCAGGCAAATGAACGCCCCGAGCAGGCTCAGCCACACAAACTGCGCGTAGAGGCCCGCCAGCACTGTGGCCAGCCCCGTGAAGAGCAGCGCCAGCTTACGGGCCGAGCCGCCCTGCAACGCCACGCCCACCAGCGCAAAGGCTAGCCCCGCAATGTAGGTGAGGCGCTGGTCGGGGCCCGGCCGCAGTTGAAAATAGCCGTAAGCACCCAGGCCTAGCGCCGCCGCGCCAAACGCCCAGCGCACGTAGCCGTGTACGAACCCTAGCCGGTGGCTGAGTTTGCTGTCGGGATGGTCGAGGTCGGGGGCGAGAGAGGAGAAGCCCGCCAGCGCAATGCCGGCCACTGAAAACGGAATTTGGGGCACGAGGCTAGCCACGGCTAGGCCCGTAATGAGGCCAATGGCCAGGTGAGCAGAACCGCGCAACTATTTACTGCTGGGGAGATTCGAGATTATACAAGGCGGCCGTCGTGCTGGCGCAGCTGGTCGTCGGGCGCGAGCAAGCGGTTGAGGAAGGGTTCGAGGGCGCGGATGGTAGCCGTACCAATTTGCTCGGGTAGCGCTTGCATATCTTGTATCTTGTATCTTGGCACATGCCCCGTTGCTCCCGCACCACCTGCTCCATCGTGCCTTCCAGGCGGTCGAGCCGGCCGTTAATAGCTTTCAACTCGGAGCGCACTTCGTGCATCTCGATAATTAATTCGGCCACGACTTCGGGCAGGTCACGCGGATTCATAGGATAACATACTAAAATTATTGGGCTAAGGTACGGCGGAAACTTTCGGTCCTTAACAACGGTATTAGCCAAGTACCTACCCTAGCCCGACCGGAATAATCCCTGGCCGGGCTGGCCGTTTTTTAGTTGTTCGTTAGCAATATTCCGTGCAAGTAGCTGATTTTCTTCGTCTTTATCGCCTCGACGCCGAGCTGCAAACCCTGAGCGCCCGCCTGCTGGCCGCCTACAATCCCGCTGAGCCCGGCCGCCCGGCCGACGACGCGGCCAGGGGCGGCGAGCTGCGCGTGCAGCTGCGCGGCCTGGTAGGCTCGCAGGATGCCGTGGTGGCGGCGGCCAGCGCCCACCACGCGCACCCCAACGTGTTCATCTTGCACGATAAGGACGAGGCGGCGCTTTTTATGGCCGACCTGCGCCACCTGCTGCCCGACGGGCCGGAGGCGCTCCTGTTTCCGAGCTCCTACAAGCGGCCCTACGAGTTTGACGAAACGGAGAATGCCAACGTGCTGATGCGCGCCGAGGTCCTTAATCAGCTCAATGCCAGCCGGCAGGCTAGCGTGGCGGCGCTGGGCACGGCCCCGCTCATCGTAACCTACCCCGAGGCGCTGAGCGAGAAGGTTATCAACCGCCAGAGCCTGGTACAGAACACGTTTTCGGCGAAAGTGGGCGACAAGCTGGACGTAAATTTCCTGGGCGAGCTGCTAGGGCAGTACGATTTTGAGAAGTCGGATTTTGTGTACGAGGCGGGGCAATACGCGGTGCGCGGCGGCATCGTGGACGTGTTTAGCTACGCCAATGAACTGCCGTACCGCCTCGAATTGTTTGGCGACGAGATTGAGAGCATCCGCACGTTCAACCCCGAAACGCAGCTTTCGGTGGAGCCGCGCACCTCGGTCAGTATTATCCCCAACGTGCAAACCAAGCTGCTACAGGAGCGCCGCGAGTCGTTTCTGGAGTTTTTGCCGCGCACCAGCTGCTTGTGGGTGAAGGACATGCGCCAGACGCTGGACATTGTGACCGAGCTGTTTGACAAGGCGGAAGGCAATTTTCAGAAGGTGCTGGACGAAGCCGGTGGCATGCAGATAGTATCGAAGCCCAGCGACTTATTTGAGAATGGCAAGAGCCTGAAGAAGTGCCTGGACGAATTTGCCATCGTAGAATTTGGCAAGCGCTTTTACTTTAAAAACGCCCAGGAATTTAAGTTTAGCGCCAAGCCGCAGCCTAGCTTCAACAAGGATTTTGAGCGCCTGCTGAAGAACATCCGGGAGAATAAGGTGCGTGATTTTACGACCGTTATCGCGGCCGACTCGGTGCGGCAGGCCGACCGGCTGCGCACGATTTTCGACGAATTGGACCCCAACGTGCAGTTTCAGCACTTGCTCATCGCCCTGCGCGAGGGCTACGTGGACGAGCAGCTGGGGCTAGCCGTGTACACTGACCACCAGCTATTTGAGCGCTACTACCGGGCGCAGGAAACCAAGAAGTTCTCCAAGAAAAAGGCGCTGACCCTGCGCGAGCTCAAGACCTTGCAGCCCGGCGACTACGTGACGCACCAGGACTACGGCATTGCGCGCTTTGCGGGCCTCACGCAGGTGGAGCTGAACGGGCACGTGCAGGAGGCCATCCGCCTGGTGTACCGCGACGATGACGTGCTGACGGTGAGTATTCATGCCCTGCACAAAATTGCCAAGTACAGCGGCGCCGAGGGCTCGCCGCCCACCATGAGCAAGCTGGGCTCGCCGGAGTGGGAGAACAAGAAGAAGTCGGTCAAGAAGAAGGTCAAGGACATTGCGGCCGACCTTATCCGGCTGTATGCCAAGCGCAAGACCGCGCCGGGCTTCGCCTTTTCGAAGGACGGCTTTATGCAGGCCGAGCTGGAATCGAGCTTCATTTATGAGGACACGCCCGACCAGGCCAAGGCCACCGAGGACGTGAAGCAGGACATGCAGCAGCCCCACCCGATGGACCGGCTGGTGTGCGGCGACGTGGGCTTTGGCAAAACGGAAATTGCCATTCGGGCGGCCTTTAAAGCGGCGGCCGATGGCAAGCAGGTAGCGGTGCTGGTGCCCACGACCATCCTGGCGATGCAGCACTACAAGACCTTCCGCGACCGGCTGGCCAACCTGCCGGTGACGGTGGAGTACATCAACCGCTTCAAGTCGCCGAAGCAGGTGAAGGAAACGATGGAGCGCGTGGCGGCGGGCCGCACCGACATTCTCATCGGCACGCACGCACTCACCAATAAGAAGCTACAATTCAAGGACCTGGGCCTGCTGATTATTGACGAGGAGCAGAAATTTGGCGTTAAAACCAAGGACAAGCTCAAGGAAATCAAGGTGAACGTGGACACGCTCACGCTCTCGGCCACGCCGATACCGCGCACCTTGCACTTTTCGCTGATGGGTGCCCGCGACCTGAGCGTGATTGCCACGCCGCCACCCAACCGCCAGCCGGTGACTACCGAGCTGCACGTATTTGAAGAAACGCTGATTCGCGACGCCGTGGCGCGCGAGCTGAAGCGTGGCGGGCAGGTGTTCTTTGTGCACAACCGCGTGAGCGACATCATCGAAGTGGCGGCCATGATAGTGCGCCTCGTGCCCAACGCCAGGGTCACCTTCGCCCACGGCCAAATGGAGGGCGAGGAGCTGGAAAAGCGCATGATGAAGTTTGTGGAAGGCGAGTTCGACGTGCTGGTTTCGACCAACATCATTGAGAGCGGACTGGACATTCCGAACGCGAACACCATCATTATCAACCGGGCGCACCTCACCGGCCTCTCCGACCTGCACCAGATGCGGGGCCGCGTGGGCCGCTCCAACCGCAAGGCCTACTGCTACCTGCTAACGCCGCCGGTGGCCAACCTGCCGGCCGACGCCCGCAAGCGTCTCAATACGCTGGAGGAGTTTTCGGACCTCGGGGCGGGCTTCAACGTGGCCATGCGCGACCTCGACATTCGCGGGGCAGGCAACCTGCTAGGGGGTGAGCAGTCGGGCTTTATCAACGACCTGGGCTACGAAGCCTACCACCAGGTGCTGGACGAAGCCGTGCAGGAACTGAAGGAAACCGAGTTCCGGGACCTGTTTCTGGGGGAGGGCACGGCCGGCACCAGCCAGCAGCGCCTGCAAATGGCGGCCGGCGCGCTGGCCAGCGGCCCCAAAGAAACGCAGATTGAAACGGACCTGCCGGTGCTCATCCCGGACACGTACGTCAACAACGTATCGGAGCGCTTGCAGCTCTACGCCAAGCTCGACCGCGCCCAGAAGCCCGAGGAGCTAGCCAAGCTAATCGCCAGCATGACCGACCGCTTCGGCCCGCTGCCCGAGCAGGTGCAGCAGCTCGTGGACATCGTGAAGCTGCGCTGGCAGGCTAGCCGCCTGGGCTTCGACAAACTGACCTTGAAGCGCGAAACACTGCGCGCCTACCTGCCCGCCGGCGCCGGGCACGAGGCCTACTTTCAGGGCGAGCAGTTTGGGCAGATTCTTAATTTCATTCAGACGCACCCGCGCACGGCCCGCATGAAGGACCAGAAGGATAAGCTGCAAATTACCATCGACGGCATCCGGAACGTGGGCATGGCCCAGCGGCTGCTCGTGGAGCTAGGGGCGGCCGAAATGGTCCTGGCCTAGCGGCTATACATTAGCCAATAAAAAGCTTACGCTATGGACATTAAAAAATGCTTCGACCAGCTGGAAAGCTTACTGGTGGACCTGGCCCGCGAGCAGGACCAGCAAGCCGCGCAGATTGCGCGCATTCTACAAATACTTGACAATCACGGGGAAGCTATCAACAGCTTAGGCGAATTACTCAACAGCCACACGGAAGTACTCAGCAGCCATACAGAAATTCTGCATCGGCAGGAGCGACGGCTCGACGACATCGGCGACCAGATTGGCGACATTATCAATATCCTGAAACTGTCGGAAACCCGCCACACCGAAACCGAGCGGCGGCAGGATGCGATGATGGCCGAGATAAAGACGCAAAGCCAGCGGCAGGATGTGGCCGTGGAGGCCCTGCGCGCCATGCTGAAACGCCAAGACAATAGCGACTCGCGCCTCGATGGCCTAGTACAAACGCAGCTACAGATGCTACAGCTGATGCGCGCCGACGCCAACAAGCTCGACGACCAGGAGCCCCGCATCAAGCGCCTGGAAGATGAGGTATTCCGGGAGGCAAGCTAGCCGCCACCTGCGCATTCTACGCAGAAAAGGCCCGCCGCTACTGCTAAAGCAGCTAGCGGCGGGCCTTTTCTGTGAAGCAAGGGCTAGCTATTTCGACTTGGGCGCCACGTAAATGCTGGCCTTGCCCTGGCTAGGGTCGCCGGCCAGGCTGACGCCCTCGGTGGAGATTTGAAAATTGCCGCCCCCATCGGCGGTGTAGAACAGGAACTCGCCCTGGCCCTTGGTATCGGTGCTGAACTCGGGGTCCCAGTACAGGGTGAGGCGGCGTGCGTCGGAGGCCGGGGCGTTGAGCACGGGCGCACCGTAGCGGGGCTGGTAAAATTCCTTGGCCTGGTAAAAGCCCGGTAGCTTCACTACCAGCAGGCCAGGGCTAGCGGCCACCTCGGTACCC
Organism: uncultured Hymenobacter sp.; assembly: GCA_964385095.1. GTDB lineage: Bacteria > Bacteroidota > Bacteroidia > Cytophagales > Hymenobacteraceae > Hymenobacter. Next base: position 77,940 of record CAYLNN010000002.1, on the reverse strand, counting down.
CGGTAGTTTTTGTCACCACGCTTGGTGTAGATGGCAATGACGCCGCCATTGGCCCCGTTGCCAAAAATGGCGGCTTCCGGGCCCTTAAATACCTCCACGCTCTCAACTTGGTTGGACTGCACGGTGTTCACCGCGTCGGCATCGACCCGCATGCCATCGAGGATGAAGAGCGGCGTGCCGGCCCCGCGAATTTGAATGCTCATGTTGGGCGGGCTACCCGTAATTTGCAAACCCGCCACGCGGCCCTGCAACACCTGAAAAATGCTCAGGCCCGACTGCGCCGAAGTGTTGTTGGCAAAATCGACCACCGTGCTGCCCACCGCGCCGTAGAGGCGGCGCGCGTCGTCGCGGGGCACCAGCTCCTTGCGGGCGGTCACGGCCACGTTGGCGAGCTGCACGTTGCGGATATCACCCTCGGGGCGGTTCTGACGCTCCTGCACCTGCTGCTGGCGGCTGCGGCGCAGGTAGTCGGCCACGGCGGGGGCGGCGGCCAGGGAGGGCAGCGGCGGCAAGGGCGCCCCGAAGGTGGGCGGCCCCAGGTCGGGCCGGATGATGACGTTGCTGCCGCCCGTCTGGCGGCGGGCCTGCAATGTTACCACCGCCGTGTCGCGCCCCGGAAAGCCGGTAAAGCGGAAGCGCCCCTCGGCATCGGTGGTGGCGGTGAGCACGCTGCGCCCGGGCTTGCTCTGGATGAAGGTGAGCTGGCTGTTGGCAATACCGGTCTGGCCCATACCCGTGACGCGGCCCGCCAGCGTGATGCCCTGCTCGGCGGCGTAGGGCAGCGGCGGCCGGCCGGGGCCCAGCACCTGCTTCCACACGTAGCGGCGCCAGCCCTGGGTAAGCAGCAGGTTATCAAGCGCCTGGGTGGTGGCCGGGGTATTATTCTGAAAGTAATACCCCGGATTTTCAACGTAGCCGGCCAGGTCCGAAGTCAGCAGCAGGTTGGTTGTCACGTTGCCGGCCTCGGGGTCGAGGCTAGCCGCACCGGCCTCGGCTACGGCCACCGAGAGGCGGGTGGCCACGGGCTGGCCGGCGGCATCCTGCACCTGCACCTTCACGTGCACGGGGTCGTGGGGGGCATAGGCGGCGCGGTCGGGCGTGAGCACCACGCGCAGGGCGGGCGCCCCGTTCAGCACAAAGGCCAGCCGCTCGGCCTGCACATTGCTTTGGGCATCGAAAAGCGTAAGGTGCAAAATACCATTGGGGTAGCGGGCTTTCGACACCTGCCAGGTCACGGGCTTGCCATCATCGGTGATGGGGCGCGGAATGAGACCCACCAGAAAGCCCCGCACCTCGGTCAGCAGCATTACGGGGCCGGGCACGGGCGCGCCGGGCACGCCTTTGTAGCGGGCTTCCACGGTGTAGCTGTCGCCGGCATCAGCCACGTGCAGGCTGTAGCCGGTGGGCTGCACGGCGGGCAGCGGGTAATCGGCGCTGGTGCCGTCGGGCAGCTTCACGCGGGCGTGGTAGCGCTGGCCGGCGGCGGGCGTAAAGCTGACCCGACCCATGCCCGCGTGCGACGCCGCGAAGGCCGTGCCCACGGGCTTGCCCTGCTCGTCCAGCACCTGGCCGCTTACGGTGGCCCCGCGCCCGGTAGCCGCCTGCGCCTTAATGCCCACCGTGGCGGGCAAGCCGGCCACCAGGGTGCCGCCCTCGGGAAAGAATTGCACATCGACCTTGCCGGCGGGCGGGCCGCTGGGCTTGGCCGCCGTTTTGGTGCTGATGGGGGCTAGCGGCTCCGAGGCCGACTGGTCGGGCGAGGCGGGCCACACTTGCAGCCGGCGCTCGTACACGTAGTCGGGCCCGGCGTTGAGCATCCAGCTGGTGTAGGCGCGCAGCAGGTAGGTGCCGGCTGCCAGGCTATCGCTCAGCTCGATGTCGCCGGCGGCGCGGCCGCCCACCAGGCGCAGGGTGCGGCGAGCCACCACCTGGCGCTGGGGCGACAGCAAATCGACGTGCAGCACCTTGCTTAGCGTATCGGGGCGGTGGCGCAGGGCATCCACCACGTAGGCGCTCAGCCAGATGGTTTCGCCGGTGCCGTAGGCGGGGCGGTCGAGGTGCAGGTAGGCTTTTTCGGGCAGCGTGGCGGCGTAGTAGGCGCCCAGCTTCTCGGCAATCACGCGAATGGGATTGTCCTCGGCCGGCTGGCGAAAGGCCATCAGCGAGAGCGCCCCGGCCACTGGCACCAGCCACCTACTCAATTGCTTGGTTACTCGTGGGTTGGTGAAATTTTTGTCTTTCATACGAAACAGCAAAAGCAGCACTAGCCCCGTGCAATTCAACTTATGCGCCGGGCCGGCTAGCGAAAGTAACTGGCAATGCCGCATGCGGAAGGAAGAATGGCTAGCCCCCGGCCGCGCCGCACCGCTCTCCCGCTGCACATCGAACACAAAAAAGAGGGATAAAGAATTGCCGCCAGGGCAGCTCTTTATCCCTCTCGCTTCATTCTCAGCTACTTCTTAATCGCAGCCCTCGGGGCCGCAGGCGGGGCCGTCGGCTAGCCTAGTGGGCTGGGCTTTGGGATGCGCCTCGGCCCACACGGTGTCGAGCACTTCGGCAAATACCTCGCTGGGCTGGGCGCCCGACACGGCGTATTTATCGGCAAAGACGAAGAAAGGCACGCCGCGCACCTGAATTTGCTGGGCCTCGTACTCGTCGCGCCGCACCTCGTTGGCGTAGGTGCCGGCCACGAGAGCCTGGCGGGCCGCCGCGGCGTCGAGGCCGATTTCGGCGGCCAGGCTGGCTAGGGTGTCCAGCGCGTTCAGGTCCTGGCCTTCGAGGTAGTAGGCGGCAAAAAGGCGCTCCTTCATTGCGCCTTGCTGGCCCTGGTGGGCGGCAAAGTGAATGAGCTGGTGCGCCAGAAACGTATTGGCCGGAATGGCTTTTTCAAACTGATACTCAAGGCCTACCTCCTTGGCAGCCTGGGTCATGTAGTCGTTCATGCGGCGGCCTTCGGCCTCGGGCACGCCTTTTTTCTTAGCGAGCGAGGCGTGAATGCTCTCGCCGGGCACGGGCACAAAATCGGGCGTGAGCTGAAAGCTCTTCCACTCAATTTGGACATCGTTGCGGTGGGCAAACTGGCCCAGGGCCTGTTCAAACTTGCGCTTGCCGATGTAGCAAAACGGGCACACCACATCGGACCAGATTTCAACTTTCATAGGAATAAGGGGCTAGTGAATAGCGGGAAAACCACGAAGCCGCGCGGGTGGCCAATTGTTTGGTTTCCTAGCCTCTCAACACCCGGCCGGGCGCCCGCGTTCGGGGCGCCGGGGCTAACTGGGCCATAACCTTCGGCCGGCCGCCGGGGTTAAGAAAGACGGATTTTTTGCTTTTGACTCACTCAAATTATATGGAATATCAGAAATTAGGCTCGTCCGACGTCAGCGTTTCGCGCATCACGTTTGGTAGCTGGGCCGCGGGCGGCTGGATGTGGGGCGGCACCGAGCAGAACGACGCCGTGGGCGCCATTCACGCGGCCTACGACCTGGGCGTAACCAGCATCGACACGGCCCCCATCTACGGCATGGGCCTGAGCGAACAAATTGTGGGCGAGGCCATTAAGAGCCTGCCGCGCGACAAGGTGCAGGTGCTCACCAAGTTCGGCATGCGCTGGGACGAGGCGAAGGGCGACTTCGCCATGAAGACCAAAAATAACGACGGCCAGGACGTGGACGTGTACAAATACGCGAGCCGCGACAGCATTATTAAGGAGTGCGAGGACAGCCTCCGGCGCCTGGGCACCGACTACATCGACCTTTACCAGCAGCACTGGCCCGATGTGACGACGCCGATTGCCGAAACGATGGAGGCCGTGCAGCGCCTCATCGAGCAGGGCAAAGTGCGCGCCGCGGGCGTCAGCAACTACTCGGTGGCCCAGCTGGAGGAAGCAGCGAAGACGCTGACCCTAGCCAGCAACCAGGTGCCCTACAGCATGTTGCGCCGCGACATTGAGAAGGACGTGGTGCCCTACGCGCAGCAGCACCACCAGGGTATCTTGGTGTATAGCCCCTTGCAGCTGGGCCTGCTGACGGGCAAAATGAAGCCCGGCCAGCACTTCGACGCCAGCGACCTGCGCAGCACCAACAAGCTGTTCAAGCCCGAGGCCGTGACGAAAGTCAACGAGTTTCTCAACAAAATCCGGCCCCTGGCCGAGACCAAAAACGCCACCCTCGGCCAGCTCGTGCTGCGCTGGACGCTGGCGCAGCCCGGCATCACGGTGGCGCTGGTGGGCGCCCGCAACCCCGAGCAAGCCGTGCAAAATGCCAAGGCCGTAGAGGTGCAGCTGAGCTTTGAGGAAGTTGACTTTATCAACAAGCAGCTGGCTAGTTTGCAATTGCCGGGCTAGTTGTTTCCACTAAACGCGGTTGTCATGCTGAGCTTGTCGAAGCATCTTGCTAGGGTACGTTCAGATGATTATTCCTGACGCAACCAGCCAGGATGCTTCGGCAAGCTCAGCATGACAACCGTGTTTTATGACTGATTCTTCTTACCAAAAAGGCCGGCCGCTCTACAACGAGCGGCCGGCCTTTTTACTTAACGCGGGGCTAGCCCACGCGCACCACAATCTTGCCGAAGTGCGCGCCGCTACCCATGTGGGCCAGCGCATCGGGCACTTTATCGAAGTCAAACACCTCGCTGATAATGGGCTTCACCTGATTGGTATCGAAGGCTTTAAGCAAGTCGGCCAGCAGCTGGGTGCTGCCTACGTAGATGCCTTGCAGGCGCTGCGTGAGCAGCGGCACCATGCGTAGGTTGGGCGCCTCATCGCTGGGCGACACCTGGCCAATTTGAAACACCGTGCCGCCGGCCTTGAGGGCACGTAGCGAGCGGGCTAGCTGGCCGGCCACCTCCAGGATGTAGCGCGCGCCCTCGCCCTGGGTCAGCGCGCGCACCTGGTCTTCCCAGTTGGGCGTGGTTTTGTAATTGATGCCGTGGTCGGCGCCGAGGGCTTTGGCCTGGGCTAGCTTCTCATCTGAGCTGGAGGTGATAATAACTTGGGCGCCAAAGAGCTTGGCGATTTGGAGGCCGAAGATGGACACGCCGCCCGTGCCTTGCAGCAGCACCGTGTCGCCGGGCCGCAGCCGGGCCTGCTCTACCAAGGAGTGCCAGGCCGTGACGCCGGCGCAAGGAAAGGCGGCGGCTTCCTCAAAGGAAAACGAATCGGGCACCTTCGCCACGGCACTTTCGGGGAAGGCTACGTACTCGGCCAGCACGCCGTCGGTGCTGCCGCCCAGCGAGCGGTGCACTTTAGCGGCCGTAAAATCACCGTCGGCCCAGTCGGGGAAGAAGTTGACGGCCACGCGGTCGCCGGGCTGAAACCGGGTGACGCCCGCGCCCACTTCCGTAATCACGCCGGCCGCGTCGCTGAACGGAATCATGGGCAATTTTTCGCCGGGATAACCGAACCAACCGTTGGCCAGGGCCCAGTCGCGGTAGTTGAGCGACACGGCCTTAACTTGAATTTTTACCTCGTAGTCGCGGGCCGTGGGCTCGTCAAAATCGCCCAGCTTGAAGTTGGCCAGGCTTTTGGGTTCGTGCAGTTTATACGCTTTCATGACAGATGAAAGAGGCCAGGCGGCCTCGTAGTAAGAGGCCTAGTAACAAGCGGAGGCCTGATAAGGTCTGGCTCAGCAAATAAAATAGCCGCTAGCCCCGGCCTGGTTTGCGTAGTGCCGAGCGGGCGGCCGGCCGGTGGCGGGCTGGCCCAAGCTGCTGGTCGGCAGTAGTTTTGGCGCTTCTTATTGCCGCTGCCATGCCCCTGCCCTACCGTCGCCTCGTTGTTAAAATCGGCTCCAACGTCCTGGCCCAGCCCAACGGCCTGCCCGACGAAGACCGCATGGCCCAGCTGGTAGCCCAGCTGGTGGGCCTCAAAAACCAGGGCCTGGAAATCATCCTCGTGTCGTCGGGCGCGGTGGCGGCGGGGCGCAGCCTCATCACGCTGCCGCCCCGCGCCGACGCCGTGCGCAGCCGCCAGCTGCTGGCCGCCGTGGGCCAGGTGAAGCTGCTGAGCATCTACGCCGCGCTGCTAGCCCCGCACGGCCTGCTGGGCGCCCAGGTGCTGGTGACGAAAGAGGATTTTCGCGACCGCCAGCACTACCTCAATATGCGCAACTGCTTTCAGGAGCTGCTCCAGCAAAACGTCATTCCCATTGTAAATGAGAACGATGTCATTTCGGTCACCGAGCTCATGTTTACCGACAACGACGAGCTCGCCGGCCTAGTGGCTAGTATGCTCAACGCCGATGCGCTCCTTATTTTGAGCAACGTGGACGGTATTTTCGACGGCGACCCTAGCCAGCCGGGCGCGCGGGTTATCCAGCAGATTGCCCCGCACGATACCAGCTTTGCGGAGTTCATCACGGCTACGCGCTCGCAGTTTGGGCGCGGCGGTATGCTCACCAAGTGCTCCATCGCCCACAAGGTGGCCCGGCTGGGCATCAGCGTGCACATTGCCAACGGCAAGAAGACTGATATTCTGCCTGCTATCCTGAATGAGAGCGCCGTCAACACCTGGTTTCAGCCTAGCAAGCGCACCTCGGGCACCAAGAAGTGGCTAGCCCACGCGCAGGCCGCGCAGGCCACCGTGCACGTAAATGCCGGGGCGCGCGCCGCGCTGCTAGCCCCCGGCCAGGCTACGAGCCTGCTGCCGGTGGGCATTGTGCGCATTGAGGGCGATTTTCAGAAGGGCGACCTCATTCGCCTCACCGACGAGGCGGGCCACCCGCTGGGCCTGGGCCTGGCCGAGTACGGCGCCGACAAGGCCCGCGAGCGCCTGGGCCAGCACGGCCAGCGCCCGCTGGTGCACTACGATTATCTGTTTCTGACCGAAAACGTGGGGTAGGCTTTAGCTTGCCTTTTCCACCGCCAAAAAGGCTAGCCCGCGCTTCCTCTACCCACTGATGACCGATTACACTGCCTACTTCCGCGCCGCCCAGCAGGCTAGCCGCGCCCTGGCCACGGTGGCGCCCGCCGTCCTCGACGCCGCCCTGCGCGCCCTGGCCGACGCCCTGCTCGCCGACACCGATTTTGTGCTGGCCGAAAACGCGCTGGACCTGGCCCGCCTACCCACCACCGACCCGCGCCACGACCGCCTGCGCCTCACGCCCGAGCGCCTGGCCGGCATCGCCCAGGATTTGCGCAACGTGGCGGGCCTACCCTCGCCGCTAGGGGCCGTGCTGAGCGAGAAGGCATTATCCAACGGCCTGCAAATGAAGAAGGTGCGGGTGCCGCTGGGGGTAGTAGGCATCATCTACGAGGCGCGGCCCAACGTAACCTTCGACAGCCTGGCGCTGTGCCTGAAAACCGGCAATGCCTGCCTGCTCAAAGGTGGCTCCGATGCGGCGGCCTCCAACGCGGCGCTCCTTGAGGTGGCCGGGCCGGTACTGGCCCGCCACGGCCTGCCGCCGGGCGCCGCCACGCTGCTGCCGCCCGAGCGCGCCGCCACCGAGGCCCTGCTGCTGGCCGTGGGGCTAGTGGATGTGGTTATTCCGAGGGGCAGCCAGGGGCTGATAGACTACGTGCGCCAGAACGCCCGCGTGCCCGTTATCGAAACCGGGGCCGGCGTGGTGCACACGTACTTCGACCAAACCGGCGACCTGGCTAAGGGCGCGGCCATCGTCGCCAATGCCAAAACGCGCCGCGTGAGCGTGTGCAATGCCCTTGACTGCCTGTTAATCAACCAGCAACGCTTGCTTGACCTGCCAGCCCTGGCGGCACCGCTGGCCCAGGCCCGGGTGCAGCTCTTTGCCGATGCGCCGGCCTACGCGGCCCTGACTGGCCACTACCCCGCCGCGCTGCTGGCCGAGGCCACGGCCGAGCACTTCGGCACCGAATTTTTGGATTATAAGCTAGCCATCAAAACCGTGGCTGACCTAGACGCGGCCCTGGCCCACATTGCCACGCACAGTTCGCGCCACAGCGAGGCCATTATTTCGGAAGATGCCGGGCACATCGACACCTTTTTGCAGGTCGTTGACGCGGCGGCTGTGTACGCCAATGCCTCCACGGCCTTCACCGATGGCGCGCAGTTTGGGCTGGGGGCCGAAATTGGCATCAGCACCCAAAAGCTGCACGCCCGCGGCCCCATGGGCCTGGAAGAGCTGACGAGCTACAAATGGCTGGTGCGCGGCACCGGGCAGGTGCGGGTGGGCTAGGTGGCTCACCAGTGCCTACTTACCTTGGGGCCATGAAACTTTTGCTTGTGCTGAGCTTGCTCTTGCCGGGAACCTCAGCTTTCGCCCAAACGAAGCTTAACGTACCACTTAAGCGTGAATTGGATAGCATATTGGTAGAAGACCAACGCTACCGCGAGCTGATAGTGGGCATGAACAACGGCAAAGGCGATTCGCTGGAAACCGCCTTGCACTTACCAAAGGGTCAGCTCTTTACGTACATTATCACCAACATGACTCGGGTAGACTCGCTTAACCTGCGGCGGGTAGAGGCCATCGTGCGGCGCTACGGCTATCCTGGTAAGTCGCTGGTAGGCACGCCAACCAATATCGCTGTTTGGTACGTGATTCAGCACTCGCCCAGGATTGCGCACTACTTACCCCTCATAAAATCGGCGGCCGACAAAGGCGAGCTGTCTTACCCGCGCTACGCCCAGATGCTGGACCGCGAGCTGATGGCCGAGGGAAAAGAGCAGCTTTACGGTACTCAGGGCAGCTTTTTTAGTATCTTCAATAAGGCCACTGGCCAACGCGAAACTATCTCCTTTATCTGGCCCATCAAGGACGCGGCCCGCGTGAATGCACGCCGTAAGCAGGCCGGCTTCACGAACACTGTGGAAGAAAGTGCGGCCGAAATGCACCAGTCCTACAAACCGGTTACGCTGGAGTACGCCAAGCAAATTCAGCGGCAATCGCAAGCTAACTAACTCACCTATACCATGTCGCAGCTACTAGCCCCTGCTTCATTTCGCGCTGTGCTGGAGGCGGGGGGGCCGAGCTTTATGCCCACGCAAATTGTGCAGGTGCCCAACCAGGCCTGGCAGGCGGTGGGCGGCAAAGCTACCAAGCGCGTTTTGGCCACTCTCAACGGCCACACCGAGCGCCTGGGTTTGCTGCCCCAGGAGGGCGGCGGGCGCTACCTGCTGCTGCGCAAAACGCTGTGCCAGCAGCTGGGCCTCGAAATAGGCCAGGAGATAGCCGTGCAGCTAGCTCCCGACCCTAACCCCAATTACGTGGACCTGCCCAGTGAGCTAGCCGAAGCCCTGGTGGCCTGGCCCGGGGCTGAAACGGCCTTCCAGGCCCAAACGGGTGCCATGCGCCGGGCCATGGCCCACAAGGTGGCCGACGCCAAGCGCCCCGATACCCGCGCCCGCTACGCCGTGGAGCTGGCCGAGCGGCTAGCACGGGGCACCCACCCGTTTCGGACGGCCAAGTCTTAGGTATCTATTCTCTTACTTTCAAGCAGTTACAACTATTACCTTGCCCAGCCCGCTCACCGTAAGCTTGCGCTCCGCGAACCTGGGGGCGGCAATGCGGGCAGGGCCGTGGGATGTTTCGTAAACTTACGGGCCACCGCAAATCGTGCCGGGCCGGCCCGGTCGGTCGGCGGCTACCTTGCTCCTTCCCACCCAGCGCCCCTGTATGCAGCTGTATTTTCAAGAATTTCAGCGCCTGGCCGAAGCCGGCGCCTACCACGAGCTGGCCGCCCGCCCGGTGCCCAAGCCCGACTACTTCAACTGGACCACCGAAATTCTGGAAGGCTTGCACGTGGCTAGCCATCCCGACAAGCCCGCGCTGGTGCTGGCCGATGATGCTGGCTCCCAAACTATTACCTACGCCGCGCTGGCCGGCCGGGCCAACCAGCTGCTTCATTTTTGGCGTGCTGCCGGGGTGCGGCCCCAGCAAGCCGTGCTGCTGATGGTGCCGGTGTGCGCCGAGCTGTGGGCTACCTACGTAGCTGGCATCAAGGGCGGGCAGCTACTCGTGCCAGCGGCCAGCATCCTCACGGTGAAAGACCTGGAATACCGCTTTGGGCGCTTGCTACCCGCCGTAGTCGTGGCTGACCTGGAGAACGCCGCTAAAATCGATGCCGCCGAAGCCGCGCTGGGGCAGCCCATCCGGCTCAAGATGCTGGTGGGTAGCCCCACGGCGCAGCGGCCCGGCTGGGTCGGCTTTGAGGGGCTAGCCGACCTGCCAACCCAGGCCGAAGCCACCATGACCCGCGCCGACGACCCGCTATTTCTGTTCTTTACCTCGGGCACCACAGGCTTGCCCAAAGTGGTGACGCACACGCACTTCTCGTACCCCGTGGGCCACCTCAGCACGGCCGCCTGGATTGGGCTGCGCCCCACCGACCGGCACTGCAACATTGCGCAGGCCGGCTGGGCCAAGTTTGCCTGGAGCAGCTTTTTTGCGCCCCTCAGCGTGGGCGCCACGCTGGTGGCCTACCAGGGCAGCGGGCGCTTTGCGGCCGGGCCGCTGCTGGCCGCGCTGGCCCGCGAGCGCGTTACCACTTTTTGCGCGCCGCCCACGGTGCTGCGGCTGCTTATTCTGGAAGATTTGACGCAGTATAACTTCAGCCTGCGGGCGTGCGTGAGCGCCGGCGAACCGCTTAACCCCGAAGTAATTGAGGCCTGGCAACGCGGCACCGGCCAGCTTATCCGCGACGGCTACGGGCAGTCGGAAAGCACCTGCATGGTGTATAACCTGCCCGGCGAAGCCGTGCGTCCGGGCAGCATGGGCCGGCCGTCGTTTATGTACGACGTGGTGATTGCCGACGACGAGGGTACCATCCTGCCCGACCTGGCCGAGGGCCACATTGCCGTGCGCACCGATACCGGCCGGCCCAATGGCCTGTTTACTGGCTACTTTGGCGAGCCGGGGCGGGCGGCCAGCGTGTTTCGCCACGGCCTGTACTACACCGGCGACAAGGCCTACCGCGACCCCGACGGCTACCTCTGGTTTGTGGGCCGCGACGACGACGTGATAAAATCGAGCGACTACCGCGTGGGGCCGTTCGAGGTCGAGAGCGTGCTGGTGGAGCACCCGGCCGTGGTAGAGGCCGCCGTAGTAGGGTCTCCCCATCCCATCAAGGGGCACGAAATCAAAGCGTTTGTTATCCTCGCGCCCGGCACCGTGGCTAGCCCCGCGCTGGCCCAGGAGCTGTTTGCCTACGGCCGCGCCCACCTGGCGCCCTACAAAATGCCGCGCATTCTAGAGTTTGTGGCCGAGTTGCCCAAGACCATCAGCGGCAAAATCCGGCGCGTAGAGCTGCGCGCCCGCGAGGCCCGGCAGCGGCTAGGGCCAGCGGGCACCAACGAGTTCTTTTATGAGAAAGCACCGGGCTAGCCTGCTCATTTGGGCTAGCCCAAAAACAAGCGCGCCGCTACCCCTGGGGCTAGCGGCGCGCTATATTTTTTGTCAGTGGTCAACTAAGACTTTTTCTCGGCAATCGGGAATTTGTCTAGGATTTCCTTGGCTGATTTGCTGAATTCGCTGCCCAGGCGGGCGGGGTCGCCCACCGGGTCGGCCATCGAGCCGCGCCACACGAGGTTGTTGGTGCGCGCATCAATAAAGTCGAGCACCAGGGTGCCTTCGCGGTACTGCTCGGTGCGGGGCGTTTGGTAGTAGGCTGGCGAGTACCAGTAGCCGTAGTTGATGGGCAGGAACCGGCCGCGGTAGCCCACGGCGTACGGATACGCGTAATTGGCCCCCGGGTACGAGTCGTATACGGTGCGCTCGGCTTTCTCCACGTAGGTGTGGGTGGTTACCAGAAAGTCGGGGTTAGCCTCTACCTGGCGCAGGCCGCGCTGGGCCAGTTCGCTGGCAATGGCCTGCTTGATACGGTCTTGCGCGATGGGGCTGTTCAGGAGTGGGTTTTGGTCGCCCTGGGTTTTCACCTCCGTATCGGCAAAGTCAAAGGTGCGGTACTTAGCAAAGTTCACGTCGGCGCGCTGCTCCACGTTCACGGCGGAGGAGCAGGCACTCAGGCCGCCCCCGAGGGCTAGCGCGAGGCCTAAAAGGATTTTTTTCATGGGAAAAGGCTAGGAGGAAAAAGAAGCGTATACTAGATACCGCTTTTGTCCACAACAGGTTGCACGCCCTTATTCGTGGCGGCCCGCCCAACGCGGGGCCTAGCCCACCCGTATGCGCTGGCAAATACTTGGCTGCGAGCCGGCCCTACGCCTCTTACCCTATGGAAGGACTCACCAAAATCGCCGACCTCGGCAAGCCCCGCGTTGTAATTGTGGGGGGCGGCTTCGGCGGCCTGCAGCTGGCCAAGTCGCTGGCCGACGCGCCGGTGCAGGTAGTGCTTATTGACAAGCAGAACTACCACGGCTTCTGGCCGCTGCTCTACCAGGTGGCCACGGCGGGGCTCAATGCGGACAGCATCGTGTCGCCGTTTCGCAAGATTCTTAACGAGCAGGAGAATTTCTTTTTCCGCATGGCTGAGGTGCGCTGCATCGACCCTGCGGCGCAGGTGGTGGAAACTTCGATTGGCCAGGTGCGCTACGACTACCTGGTGCTAGCCACCGGCACCACCTCCAACTACTTTGGCGACAAGCAGATGGAGGAAAATTCTATCAGTCTCAAAACCGTGCCCGACGCCATTGAGCTGCGCAATACGCTGCTCTCCAACTTCGAGCAGGCCCTGCAAATCGGCGACGTGGCGCAGCTCAACAGCATGCTCGACTTCGTGATAGTGGGCGGCGGTCCCACGGGCGTGGAAATGGCCGGCGCGCTGAGCGAGCTGCGGGCCCACGTGTTTCCGCGCGACTACCCCGAACTGGACCTCAAGCAGATGGATATTCACCTGGTGCAGAGCGGCCCGGTGCTGCTCAAGGGCATGTCGGCCGAGGCGTCGGCCCACGCGCTCAAGTACCTGGAAGAAATGAACGTGCAGGTATGGCTCGACAACCGGGTGACTTCGTACGACGGCTACACGGTGTGCCTGAAGAGCGGCGAAAACCTGGTGGCGCGCACGCTTATTTGGGCGGCGGGCGTAACGGGCGCGCCGGTGCCGGGCCTCGACCCGGCCGCGCTCCTCAAATCGAACCGCTACCAGGTCAACGAGTTCAGCCAAGTGGTGGGCTACGACAATGTGTTTGCCCTCGGCGACATTGCCCAGATGGCTACTCCCGATTATCCCGAAGGCCACCCGCAAGTGGCGCAGCCCGCCATTCAGCAGGGCCGCCTACTGGGCAGCAACTTGCAGCGCCTGCTGCGCAAACAGCCACTGCAACCCTTTGTGTACGAAGACAAGGGCACGATGGCCACTATTGGGCGGCACCGCGCGGTGGGCGATATTCTGCTCTTTGGCAAGCAATTTCACATCACCGGCTGGCTGGGGTGGCTGGGCTGGAGCCTCGTGCACGTGCTGGCCCTGGTAAGCTTCCGCAACCGCATAGCCGTATTTCTAGCCTGGGCCTGGAACTACGTTACCCAGGACAAAGGCATGCGCTACATCATTGGCAAGGCCAAGGCCCCGCTTCGAGCGCAGGAGGTTGAGGAAAAGGCCATTGTGTGAGCACCGGCCTAGCCGGCAACCCTATCTTGAGTGCTTATACCTGGCCGCATCAGCCAGGTATTTTTTTGGGCTGGCTTTTCGTAATAATCCAGCAGTTAGGACATCTTAGTGACGAGCTTATTTTAGTTGCGCAGGTCTTCTTGAATCAGACAGTTACTGCAAGCCTTATATTTAGCACCATTCTCAGAAAGCTCTGGTTGCTACTAAAACCACTCGTTGCCGGTAAGTTGTCCCTCTAACCTCTAAAAGCCTATTTATTCCCAAATGATTACCAAAGATTCGGCTGCCTGTCGCCGCAGCAATGTTACTATTTCCGGAGTCCACACATCGGCTCCGAGCATTGTTTTCCTGCACGGGCTAGGGTCTGACCAAAGCAGCTGGCGCCTGCTGGCCCCCGCCTTCGAGGACCGCTACCGCGTGGTGCGGCTCGACCTGGTGGGCGCCGGGCAGTCGGACGCTGCCGCCTACGACTACGCCCGCCACGGCTCGCTGGCCGCCCACGCCGACGACCTGCTGGCCGTGCTGCACGAGTTGGAGCTGCACCACGTGGTGTTCGTGGGCCACTCCATCAGTTCGATGATTGGGGTGCTGGCGGCCATAAAGGAGCCTGCCCGCTTTGGCAAGCTGGTGCTGCTAGCCCCCTCGCCGCGCTTCATCAATGCCGAAGGCTACGCCGGGGGCTTCGCCCAGAAAGACATTGATGAGCTGCTGGCCGCGATGGAAAACAACTACGCTGGCTGGTCGCAGGGCATTGCCCCGGTGATGATGGGCTCCGAGCGGCCCGAGTTGGTGATGGAGTTGACCAACAGCTTTATGCAAACCAACCCGGCTATTGCCCAGCACTTTGCTCGCGTCACGTTTTTCAGCGACCACCGCGCCGACCTGCCCCTGCTCACCACCCCCACCCTAATACTGCAATGCGCGCACGACGTGATAGCGCCGCTGGCCGTGGGCACTTATCTCAGTGAGAACCTGATGGATAGCCTGCTCGTGGTGATTGATACGCCCGGCCACTGCGCCCACCTCACCGCGTCCGCCGAAACGCTGCGCGAGATAGAGTATTTCCTGAGCATTCCGCAGTACAGCCCGTCGGTGAACTAGGGCCGGCCGCTGCACGACAACCGCCTGACTCACCTAGCCGGCCCTACCCAGTTCGTAGCGCGCGCTTTCGCACGCTACGAACTGGCTACAACCGCACGTTGAAGGCCAGCGGCTGCACTACCCAGCCTTGCTGGTAGCTGCTGTAAGCCACCCGCACGCCTGCCTCAATGGGCGTGCGCAGGTGAAAGACGTTGAATAGGGCCATGAAATCGGCCCCGTAATTTTGGTAGTTCTGGTGCAGTCGCGTGGGCACCAGGGGGCCGCCCGCCGTGGTGCCCACGTTGACTAGGCTGCTGCCCTGGGCAAAATCGCCGAAGGCCGTGGCCCGCAGCCGCTGCACGTACAGCACCCGCCCCAGCGACCAATGCACGAAGGCCAGCGGCAGCGCGTAGTCGACGCTGCCCACCGCTAGCCTATCGAAACTAACGTAGCTCGTTTCGGCCCGCGGAAAGGAGATGGCCGAGGCAAAGCTGTACTGGTTTTGCTGCTGATACTGAAAGCCGCCGCGCAGCCGCACCGCGTGGTGCCTGGCTAGCCCCGGCAAATACACGCCCGCCTGCACGCCCACCTGGCTAGCCCGCAAATTGGTGCCGAAGGGCGTGGTGCGGTACGTGGCCAGCAGCGTGGCGCCACCGCGCGGGGCCACGTCGCGGGCGCTCTGCTTGAGCTGGCTGGCATAGGCCAGCGAGGTTTGCACGGCGTGCAGCGGCGTAGCGGGCCCAACCTCACGCAAGCTGACGGCCGTGTAGTTGTACACCCGCTCGTGCAAGTAATACGCCCCTAGCGTGAGCGCCTGCAAATACTTCGAGCGCGTGAGTACCAGCGGGATGCGCGCGCCGGCCAGCAGCCGGGCGTAGTGCCAGCGGCTGCCGCGCAGGCTGTCGAGCGGCAGGGCGCGGTCGAAGTAGCGCGCCGCGTTGCGCCCGCCGTAGGTGGCCTCCACATCGAATACCGGGAAGCGGCCCTGGTAGCTGAGAGCGGCAGTGCTAGCCAGGGTGCGCTCGGTCTGATTGTAGTTTAGGCCCGCAAAAAGCTGGGTCGTACTCAAAAAATCCTGCGAGCGCAGGCCCACGCTCACCGCGTTGCCGCTCGGGCTCTGCACCACTCCGTAGCTGAATACGCGGAAGGCATGCGCCAGCGGCCGGTAGCGCCGCACCCCGTAGCGCAGCCCACTGCTATCGGGCGAGGCCAGCAGCGCCGTGATGCGGGCCGCCCCCGGCTCGCCGGCCGCCAGCGCTGCCACAAAGGGCTGCTCGGCATCGGCCAGCGCGGGCTGGGGCAGGGCTAGCCAGGTAGCGGGGGCTAGCGGCATTTCCGCGATGCGGGCGCCGGTGGCACGGTAGTCGTGCAGGACTAGGCGCTGGCCGTTGGGGCTCACGGCCACGTGGTAGGCGCCGGTGGGCCGGCTGGTAATCTGGTAGGTTTGGTGCGTGCGGTAGTTGACGGCGTAGATATTATCCACGCCCGACTGCGGCGAGTTGTAGAGCACGTACTCGCCCCACAGCTGCGGGTTGGCCAGGTTGACATTGGCTACGGGCAGAATATCGGCCGCCAGCCCGCTCGTGGGCTCGATGAGCTGCAGGGTTTTACCGGCCGCGCTCAGCGCCACCGCCACGATGGCCTGGCCGGTGGGCGTGAAGCGCGGCTGCTGGTACAGGTCGTTGCGCGGATTAGGCAGCGTGCGAATAACCGCCCCCGTCGTGGCATCCAGAATAACGAGCGCGTGGTGGTAGGCCTCGTCGGTGCGCACGGCCACAATGCGCGTGCCATCGGCCGAGAGCGCGGCGGCCGAGTAGCGCTGGCCCTTGCCCAGCCAAGTGAGGCGGCCGGTAGCCAAATCCAGTACCTTCAGCTCGGAGTACACCCGCTGGCCCCAGCGCGGGCTCTGCCGAAACTCGGGCCACACGGCCTTGCTGCCCCCCACCGACAGCAGCTCCGGAATATTCTGCTGGCCCAGCGTGAACACCCGCTTTTCGCGGCCGTGGCGGCCTAGCAGCACCAGCTGCGGAATATCGCCGAGGCCGGTTTTGAGGGCCAGCACCGTGCTGTCGGTAACGTACTGCGGGTAGCGATACTGCGTAAAAACCCGCGTATCGGCCTGGCCGGCCAGCTCGCGCGCCGGCGTGGGTGCGGGCTGGCTAGCCCGCTGCGCCCGCCAAGTCGAGTCCAGCTCGCGCATGGTGCGGGCGTAGAGGTCCTCCACGCGCAGGCCAGTGGTACGCTTCAGGCTATTCGAAAACGAGAAGGGGTAAAAGGGAAAGCGGTAGTATTCGCTCAGCGCGCGGCCCCATACGCCGGGGCCATAGTGGGCTTTGGCATAAGACGTTAGGTAGTACCCTAGCACGTACCAGTCGGGCACGTTGTCGCGCAGCGAGCCGCTCACCGCCTTCTGGTAATTGTAGAGCCGGCCGTCGAGCAGGTTGGCCCGTAGGCCCAGGCCAAAATATGGAATGCGCCCGCGCCCGCTGCGCGTGAGGGCCGTTTCGGTGCCCACCGCGTCGCCCTCAAAAAACCACTGCGGCACGCCCACCGCCGCCACGCCCAGGCCGCCCTCGCCGAGCAGCGGCACCACGGCGCGCCCTACCCCCTGCCGCGCCTTGTCAAACTGGTTAACGTGCCGAAACTCGTGCACCACCAGCCCATCGAGCCAGTCCACGGTACCCAGGCCCTGGCCCTGGTCGGGGGTGGTGAAAAACTCGGCGTGGCGCGGCAAAAACGTCACGAAGCCATTGCTGATGGTAGTCTGGTTTTGCAGCACCACCGCAATGGGTTTGGCTTGCACGCCCAGCGTGGCGCCCTCGGCGGCGTGCACGGCCTCCAGCCGGCCGGCCGTGCGCTGGGCCGCCGTATCGAGCCCCGCCGGGTACAGCACCCGGAAGTGCGGGCTGCGGATTTCCTGCCAGCGCAGCGCGGGCGGGTTTTGGGTAAGAATGGGCAGGCTTTGCGCCGCGCCAGCCACGGGGGCCAGCAGGGGCAGCAATAGGGAGAGCAGGCGGCGCATAGGCCAGCAAATTACGGCTCAGTCAGCACCCGGCCGCCAACGGGCTAGGCCGTTCGTTTCAGCCCAATAATGCCGACCAGGATGCACCCGATGTAAAAGACGTGCGCCCACTGAAAGGCCTCTTTCAGCACCACAGTATCCACGATTTTGATGCCGACTAGGGCAATACCCATCCAGATGGCGAAGGCCGTGGAAGCCGGAATGACATTAAGCGCCTTGGAGAAGAAAAACACGTTGGCCACGCCAAAACCCACGTAGCCGATGGCCGGCAGCAGAGTCATCACTCCCGCGGAGGACGAGAAGAATTGTGACCAGTCGATGGCCTTTATCTTGGCCACGCTCGTGTATTTAAGACTGTAGTTCCAGCACACTTCCATGATGGAGGCGAGGAACAGGTAAAGCCAGGCGGGATTAAAGCTGAGTGTCAAGATGCGGCGGTTACGGCGGGGCGGGAAGTTTCGGGGGCAACGGCCGGCTCGGGGCCGGGGTTGCCGCCCGGGCGCGGGGCAGGCACGGTTTCGGGGGCGCCTTCGGCCACTGACCAGCCCTGCAACACCTTAGCGGCGGGCAGGCGCTCGCCCATCCAGCCCAGCGCGCGCCAGCGCACGCCGTGGTAGTAGCGAAACACGCTGGATTTTTCGGCTAGGGCCTGCTCATCAAAGCGATACACCGAAAAGGCGTGCTGCGCAAAGTAGTCCTTGGGAAAAGCATAGGGCAGGCCCCAGCGCTCGGGCTTGCGGTCCTGGGGCAGAAAGGCAGTGCCAAACATCCAATCCCAGAAAGCAAATTTGGTCGAGAAGTTGGCGTAATACACCTCCTCGTGGTCGGCGTGGTGCCAGAGGTGCATTTCGGGGCCGTTGATAACGTACTGCAGCTTACCCGATTTCACGTCGATGTTGGCATGAATGTACATGCCCCACACCGCATCAATCAGCGCCTTAATAGGCACCACTATCGGGTTGGCCCCCAGCAGAATGATAGGCGCAAACTCAATGGTTTGGTTGATAATAATCTCGACAATGTGCGAGCGCGAGCCGGCTAGCCAATCCACATGCTTGCCCGAGTGGTGCGCCTCGTGGGTGCGCCAGAAAAAGGCGCTGTTGTGCTGGAAACGGTGAAACCAGTAGATGTAAAAATCGTGGGTAATCACAAAAAAGCCCACCTGCGCCGCCACCGGCCAGTTGCTCACCAGGTTGAAGCGCGTACCGAAATGAGCCGCCAGCGGTGCAATGATAAACCCGAAAATCAGGATTTGCAGGAAGTAGCTCTGCACCAGCGTGTACCAGAACAGGTCGACAAACAACCCTTCGCGGAAAAACGGCAGGCCCTTGCGGTACGGCATCTTGCGCTCGAGCACCAGCAGCAGCACCACCGCCAGCAGCAGAATGGGCGTGGTAATCATCGTGGTGCGCCCCACGGCGTTGAGGCTGTGATAAAACGTGCTTATCGGCTCTAGCATAGCGTATTCGATAACTTGATATCCTTGTTCCTAACCCTTAGCTGAGGCGTAATGTTCGCGTAGAGGCGAACAAGGCATGCATTCGGACTATCCCAAAAATACGTTTGTCATGCTGAACGCAGGGAAGCATCTTGTGTGGCGCAGCAAAATCTAACGTTAAGATTACTACACCACGCGAGCTACTTCGCTGCGTTCAGCATGACAAACGTGGGTCAGGCAGAACCTGCTGTTTTACGCGGCCGTCACCTCGCGGCGTAGGCGGCGCAGGGGCTCCTTCTCGCTTTCGTACACCACCTTCACGCCGTCGCCGAGGCCCGCCTCGGTGTCGCGGATGTCGCGTACCATCTTGGCCAGGCCACCGGGCTCCACGCTGGCGGCGTGGTCAGAGCCCCACATGGCGCGGTCGAGGGTGAAGTGGCGCTCGACGAACGTGGCACCCAGGGCCACGGCCGTTACGGTGGTGCTCAGGCCGGTCTCGTGACCCGAGTAGCCGATGGGCGTGCCGGGGAACTGCGCTTGCAGGGTCTGAATCATACGCAGGTTCAGCTCCTGCGGGGGGCAGGGGTAAGCCGAGGTGCTGTGGGCAATCAGCAGGTTATCGAGGCCCACGTAAGCTACGGCGTCGGTGATTTCCTGCTGGGTGCTCATGCCAGTGCTCAGCATGAGCGGGCGGCCGGTGGCGCGCACGCGGTCAAGCAGGGGCTTGTCGGTGAGCGAGGCCGAAGCCATTTTGTAGAGCACCGGCTGAAACTGCTCCATGAAATCAACCGACGGCTCATCCCAGCACGAGGCAAACCAGTCGATGCCCTTAGCTTTGCAGTAGTCGTCGATGGCGGTGTATTCGGCCTGGCCAAACTCGGTTTTGCGCTTGTAGTCGATGTAGCTCATGCGGCCCCAGGGGGTGTCGCGCATTTTCTCCCACTGGTCCTTGGGTACGCACAGTTCGGGGGTGCGCTTCTGAAACTTCACGGCATCGCAGCCAGCGGCTACGGCCGCGTCGATGAGCTGCTTGGCAATGTCGAGCGAGCCGTTGTGGTTGATGCCGATTTCGGCAATGATGTAGCACGGCTGGCCGGGGCCAATGGCACGGTCTTTCTTGATTTGAACGACAGACATAATAAAAAGAGGTGATGGGCGAAAAAGTAAAAGCCTGAACAGTACGGAAGGTAACCTACTAGCGCAGCCCGCGGGTGATTTGCAACGCCCGCTACCTGCTGACGTGGCTAGCCCGTTTTTATTTTAAGGAAGGTAGCTCGGCCGTTTATTCCGAGCCGCGGTTGGGCACCGGCGCCCCGCCCTGGCAGCTGATAATCAGCTCGGCCAGCTCGCGAAACGCACCCTGGCCGCCGTTGGCCTGGCAGCGGTAGTCGGCCGCTTCGCGGGCAAAAATAGTGGCATCGCCGGGGCAGGCCGCTAGCCCCACCAAGCCCAGGATGGCCACATCGTTGGTATCGTCGCCGATAAAGGCCACCTGCTCGGCCGCTAGCCCAGTACGGGCTAAAATTTCGCCCAGCAGCGGCGCTTTGTCCTTAATACCCAAGTGCAACTCAGTGATTTTGAGCTTATCGGCGCGCTTCTGCACCGAGGGCGAGCGCTCGCCAGTCACGATACCGGTTTCAACGCCTACGGCACGCAGGCGCTCCACGCCCATGCCATCGCGGATGTTGAAGCGCTTAAGCACCTCGCCGCTTTCGCCGTAGTACACGCCACCGTCGGTGAGCACACCATCGCAGTCGGTGAGAACGAGCTTGATGCGGCGGGCTTTGGCTACGAGGTCGGCGTGCTTCATATAAGAGCTTGGTAAAATTCTATCCGAAATTACTACACGACGCGCAGTAGCGCGGCCTTTGCAAGTCCGGGCGTGGCTAGCATACATCCGTATTGCCACGCCCGGATTTTACAAAGCCCGTAGCACTGCCTTATATCGCCGTCCAGCCGCCGTCTACCACGAGGTTGGCGCCCGTCATGTAGGCCGAGGCGTCGGAGGCTAGGAATACCACCGCACCCTGGTAGTCGGTGGGCATGGCCATGCGGCCCAACGGCGTTTTGGCGCTATACTGCTTCACAAAGAAGGCATCCTGGCTATTCTCGACGCCGCCGGGCGAAAGGGTATTCACGCGCACGCCCTTGGCGCCCCAGTAGGCAGCCAGGTAGCGGGTGAAATTCACCACCGCGCCCTTGGTCATGGGATAAGAAGGTGACTTATAAAAAGTCTGTTCGCCCGCTTCGTTGCGGTAGATGCTCTGGTCGGGCCCCACGATGCCGTAGGTGCTCGCCACGTTAATGATAGAGCCACTCCCCTGCTCCGCCATCGGCGTACCGAAAACCTGGGCGGCCAGAAAGATGCCCGTCACATTCACTTCCAGCACTTTCGTGAAAGTAGCCAGCGGGAAATTCTCAAACTTGCTGAGGTCGGCGGCCAGCGCCGGGTTCTCAAACATGTCGTTGATGGCGGCATTGTTCACCAGCACATCAATGTGACCGAAGTGCTCGATAATGGTATCGCGGGCGGCAGCCAGCGACTCGGGCGAGGTCACATCTACCGCCAGCGGCAGGTGCACCGCGCCAGGCAGGCCAGCGGCCACCTCACGGGCCTTGTCGAGGTTAAGGTCAGCCACGACCACGTTTGCACCGGCTAGGGCCAGGGCCTCGCAGTGCT
The DNA here is from genome assembly GCA_964385095.1 of uncultured Hymenobacter sp. Taxonomy (GTDB): domain Bacteria; phylum Bacteroidota; class Bacteroidia; order Cytophagales; family Hymenobacteraceae; genus Hymenobacter. The sequence goes on along the minus strand of CAYLNN010000002.1, from coordinate 56,241 downwards.
TCTGGCCGATGAGGCCGCAGGCACCAGTTACGATGGCCGTTTTGTTGGTTAGGTCGAAGAAATTCATGGCAGTAGCGCGAAGCAGACACTTCACGTATCGCCGCAACGCGGCGAATTATCGTCAGGGTTGATTGATAAGAATAAGCAGGGCCGGGCACATTTGCCCGGCCCCACCTTTACCGCGTTACGGCGCCACGCGAAGCCGAAGCTCAGCTAACGCCGTCCTTCGGCTTACGCTACTTCTTCACCGGCGCGGCATTGGTCACCTTGCGGAACACGGCTTCTACCGGCTCGCCTTCGAGGCGGCTAGCCACGTCACCTTTGTCGATGGCCTCTTTCAGCAGGGGCAGCACGGCGCGGTAGGCGTCTAGGGTCTTGGCTACGTCTTCGTCGGTGTGCGAGAAGCTCATGTTGTGGAAACCGCCCCACAGGATACCCTGCTTGAACAGCTCCTGCTGCACGAAAGCCTTCACCTCCAAGGGATTGCCAGCGCTGGCGTCGAAGGTGATGATGCTGCGGCAGTCGTAGCCGTAGCACTTGGTGTAGCTGCTCAGGCCGAGGTCGGCGGCAATTTGGTTGTAGCCTTCCTTCAGCTTGTTGCCCTGGCTAGCCAGGAACGCGGGCACGTTTTTCTCGCGCATCTCGCTGATGGTGGCGATGGTAGCCGCCAGGCTCAGGGCTTCGCCGCCGAAGGTGGTGAAGAAGAATACGTCTTGCTCGAAGAGTTGCAGCACGTCCTTACGGCCGGTGAGCAACGCGATGGGCATGCCGTTGGCGCAGGCCTTGGAATACACCGCGAGGTCGGGCGTGATGCCGAAGTACTCCTGCGCGCCGCCGATGGCGATGCGGAAGCCAGTCCACATTTCGTCAAAAATCAGCAGCGTGCCGTTCTCTTTGCAGAGGCGGGCTACTTCGTGCAGGAAGTTGTCCTTGGGCGCGTCGAAGATGAAGGGCTCCAGGATAACGCAGGCCACGTCGGGCGTCAGCAACTCCTTGAACGAGTCGAGGTTGTTGTACTCAAACGCAGCTACCAACTCTTTGCTTTCCTGCGGAATGCCTTTATCGCGGCTCGTGGTACCGATGTACCAGTCGTGCCAGCCGTGGTAGCCGCAGCACAGCACGTCCTTGCGGCCGGTGAAGGCGCGCGACACGCGCACCGCTGCCGAGCACACGTCGGCCCCGGTTTTGGAGATGCGGATGCTTTCGGCGTTGGGGATAATCTCGTGAATCAGCTCGGCTACCTCCACTTCCAGCTCGTGCATCATCGAGAACGTGATGCCATCCTCCAGCTGTGCCTTGATGGCCTCATCGACGCGGGGATACGCGTAGCCCAGGCTCAGTGGGCCGATGCCCATCTGATAGTCAATGTACTCGTTGCCATCAACATCCCACACGTGCGAGCCCTTGCCGCGCTTCACGTATTTGGGGCTAGCCCCTTTGGTATACTGGCCCGGACCCTTGGCGAGGGTTTGGGTGACCGGGGTCATGATTTTCTGCGCCCGGGCGTAGAGGTCGTCAGATTTGGGGAAATTCATAAGACTGGAATTGGGCAAAGAGAAAGGTCTAAAAAGAACGTCATGCTGAGCTTGCCGAAGCATCTCTACCGCATCGTTGGGTGAACAACCCTAGCGGCGTGGTAGAGATGCTTCGACAAGCTCAGCATGACAGGCGTACAAAAGTACTTACTCGGCAAACTCGTTTTCGACCACCTTGGTCTTGGCCCCGAACGAGTGCACGCCGTCGCCCAGGCGCTCGCCGATGCGGCGGGCAATGTGCTGGCCGGTAAAGCCTTCGTATTCGAGCACTTCGCTCAGCAGGCCGGGCTTGTACCAGCGCTCCTTGAGGGCCAGCGGCAGCACTTTGGCGGTCAGCTCGTTGGCCAGCAGCAGCTCGGCCAGGATGGAGTAGAGGCCGCCGGTCTGGAAGTGGTCTTCCAGGGTCACGACGAGCGAGCCGCCGCGCACCACGTTCAGCACCGCTTCGGTGTCGAGGGGCTTGAGGCTGCGCAGGTTCACGAGGCCCACCGAGTAGCCGGCTTCGGTCAGCAGGTCCTTGGCAATGAGCGCTTGCTCGAAGAGCATGCCGTAGGTGAGGATGGTAATGTCCTTGCCTTCGCTCACGATTTCGGCCTTGCCCATCACGAAGGGCTCGTGCTGGTAGGTGCCGGGCCGGGTGTTCACGCGCAGGTAGGCGGGGCTGGGCGAAGCCCAGATGGCGGGCAGCATGGCGAGCATGTCGGCCTCGTCGGCGGGCGCAAAAACCGTCATGCCGGGAATGCCACGCATCAGGCTCACGTCTTCGATAGCCTGGTGCGTGGGGCCGTTGCCATCAGAGAGGAAACCAGGCACGAAAGCGCTGATTTTTACGGGCAGGTTGGCAATGCCCACGTCGGTGCGAATAAACTCGAAGGCCCGCAGCGTGAGGAACGTGGCTAGGGCGTGCACCACCGGCACGCGGCCGCGCAGGGCTAGCCCGGCAGCGGCACCAATCATGGTTTGCTCCGTGATGCCAGTATCGATGAAGCGGGCGCCCAGCGGGCCGGGCAGGTTGCGGATAAGGGCGCGGTTTTCGGCCGTCATCACCAGCAGGCGCTCGTCGGCCAGGGCGGTTTCGTGGATAAGCTGTTCGTAATTCATGACCGCAGATTTAACGGATTTAACGGATTGCGCGGATACGCTTGCCGGTGGCAAGCTGACTACGCGGGTGATAGCGATGCTGGCGGCGCCTATTAACGTTGACTGGCAGTTGCAAACCCCCCGGCCCCCTCTCCTTTTCGGAGAGGGGGCCGGGGGGTGAGGCGCCCGTTACCTAACCGTGAGGGTTTCGCTCGTGAGGTTGGTGGCCTCCTGGCTGTGCAGCTCTTTGAGGAGCGAGGTGATTTCCTCGCTGCTGAAGTTGCAGAACCAGCGGTCGGCGCGGCGCTCGATGCTGGGCAGGCCGCGGCCACGCACCGTGTCGCAGATGATAACCGAAGGCTTGTCTTCGCTGAAGGGTAGCGCGGAGAAGGCTTCTTCCAGGGCCGTAAAATCGTGGCCGTCGATGCGCTTCACTACCGCGCCGAACGCCTCAAACTTGGGGGCTAGCGGCTCCAGCGGAATGAGGTCTTCGGTGGCGATGTTGGCCTGAAAGTGATTGCGGTCTACCACAATGGTGAGGTTGTTCACCTTGTGGGCGCTAGCCACCAAGAGGGCTTCCCAGCAGGTGCCTTCGTTCAGTTCGCCGTCGCCGGTTATCACGATGACCTTCTGGTTTTGGCCGCGCAGGCGGGCATCGAGGGCCACGCCCAGTGCCACGCTCGGCAGGTGGCCTAGCGAGCCCGAGTGAAACTCAACGCCCGGCACGCTGCGGTTGGGGTGCCAATAGATGCTGTCGTTCGACTTCAGGTGGTTCTGGAGGCGCTCCTTGGGCATGAAGCCCAGCTCGGCAAAGGTGCCGTAGAGAGCGGGCACGTCGTGGCCTTTGCTCAGGAAGAGGTAGTCGCGCTCGGGGTCGGTGAGGTTGCCCGGGTTCACGTTGAGGAAGTCGGCGTAGAGGTACACCAGCAAGTCGGCGCAGCTTAGCGAGGCGCCGGTGAAGCAGCCGCCATCGGTGCTCAGGCGAACAATGTGCTCGCGCACGCGCAGGGCGAGCTCGGAGAGGGCTTGTTTTTTTTCGGTAGTCATAAAAACAGAAACGTCAAATTAAAATCGTTGTCATGCTGAGCTTGCCGAAGCATCTCTACCGCGCCGCTAGGGTCACTACCTAACGAAGCCGTAGAGATGCTTCGGCAAGCTCAGCATGACGTTCTTATACTGGAGATTATAATTGCTTCGTATTGCCCGCGTCCACCGTTTTCAATTCGTCGAGGTGATTGCGGTACCAGTTCACGCCGGCTAGGTCGGCATTTAAGGCGTAAATGTCCGGTCTTTGTTTTAATAAAGTCAGAATATCCTCCAGGCTGAACGCCGGGTTGGCGGGGTAAAGCGCTTCGTACACGGCTTTTATAAAATCATAATCGGCCGCGTAGTCGATGGTGAAGCGGTGCGACATGGAGTAGTCGAGGCCCGTTTCCCAGGTCACGTTGGCTAGCCGGAAGCGCTCAGGGTTTTCCCAGAAGAAGGGCGTGGTGTGCTCGCGCTCCAGCGGCCGGCTAGCCTCGCGCCAGGCCGTTTCGAGCGCACCGAAAGTCATTACCTCCACGTCGTTGCCATCGGGGTAGGTAGCGGGATGCAGGTTGCTCACAAAGTCGTACTGGCCTTTGGTCTCCTCATACACGCCGAGCACCTTGTCGATGATGGCGGGGTCGATGAGCGGGCAATCGCTCGGTATTTTCACTACAGCCTCGGTTTCGCCAAAGTGCAGCGCGGCCTGGTAGTGGCGGTCGAGTAGGTCGAGCGCGTTACCCCGAAACACCTCAATGCCGTGCTGCTGACAGAGGTCGGCCAGCACGTCGTCGCTAGGGTCGGTAGTCGTGATGACGGCCACGCGGCCCGCCCGGCTAGCCAGCTGCACGCGCTCGACTTGCCGCACCAGCAGCGGCCGGCCCACGAGGTCGAGACTTACTTTGTCGGGAAGACGGGAAGAGCCGCGGCGAGCCTGAATAAGGGTGAGCATAAACTAAAGTATAAAACGTAACACCAGCAGCACAAAGTGTATCATAATTGGCCCAAGAGTTCCAAATAGGGGCTAACGGGCCGTTTCGGCTATTTGAGCCGGTTGGGGTAAGCTAGTCGCCGGCCGGTACTGCCGCAAAAACTGCGGTCCAGTACCCTGGAAGTGCCCAAACTGCCGGCAAATGTCGGCAATGCGCTGGGCACTGGTGCCGCCATTCTGAATGGGCAGCTTGCGCTTGAGGTCTTCTACATCGAAGTAGGAATGCACCGGAATGCCGAGCGCTAACCCTACATAAGCCACTGTACTATACTGCGTTATGAGCTCCACGCAATTGGCAATCATCTCTTCGGTATTGCCGCTGGTGTAGATGAGCGTGCCCGTCGGCGCGTATTTTTTGACTTCGGCCGTGGCACGGTCCATCTCCTCGTTGGGATGAAACTTGAAAATCATGGGGCGGCCGGCGGCAATGCGCGTAGCCTCACGGATGAATTTCTTGCGGTTGTCAGGCCGGAAGGTTTCGCGCATGTCGGTGGTAGCCACGAGTACATAGCCGCGGTGCGGGAAGCTGTTGTTGCGCAGCTTCTCGACATCGTCGAAGTTGGGGATGCCCGTCACCACCAGCTTGCCGGGGTCCACGCCTATCATCTTGAAGTGCTCGGCATACCCCTCCGAGGCCACGCAGTAGAGGTCGCAGCAATTGTTCATGCCATTGAGCGAGGTGCCGATGGCCAGGATGGGAAATCGGGTGAAGCGCTTCACCAGGCGCGCCCACAGGTGCATGGGGTCGGTCATGCCCTCCTGCACGAACACCGACTTGGTGCGGGCCAGCAGCGGCCAGGGCACCACAATGTCGGAGCAGCACACCACCAGGTCGTAGTCGAGGCCCAGCTCGCGGTTTTCGAAGTCGCGGCGCAGTTGGTGCTCGGCCACGTAGCGGTCGGCTTTTTCCTTCACTAGGCCCTGCACAATGGTCTTTTCCAAAATGTTATTGCGCAGTAGCCATTCGTAGAAGCCGCGCATCCAGCCGTCGTAGTAAAGCTGGCTGAAGTAGGGCTCGTACTCATCCTCCAGCAGCTGCGCCACGCAGTGCATCTGGGTAGTCTGGTTGGGCGAGCCGATGAGGTACAGCGCTTTTTTCACAAGCAAAAGGTAGGTATGCCTACAAAAATACAACGGCAGCTTGCTCGTTCGCGCCAAGTTAATCTTTGATTCGTGCAGCTACTAAGTTGGTTTTGCTACCTTAAAAATTTGCCAGGTGCTTACCCCTGCCCACCGAAAGCTAGTTTGGCCCTGGCCGCGGCCTGCTGACACCTTGCCCGAAGCGAACTTGGTGGCCTAGCTACTAGAAGGCATGGGCAGGCTAACCAGAGTTTTTTTGCTGCACAATCGTTTGCGTAGGTCTGCTAGCGGATATTTGCCCTACTTTCGTTTTCCATTCGTTTTTTCCCGCCCTATGCACAAGCTGGCTACGCTAGACTACATCGTCTTTTTCGTTTATTTTTTAATAGTCGCCGGCTACGGCATCTGGATTTATAACCGAAAAACCGGCCACGACGGCACCGTTGAAGGCGACTCCAAAGACTACTTCCTTGCCGAGGGTTCGCTCACGTGGTGGGCCATCGGCTCGTCGCTCATCGCCTCCAACATCTCGGCCGAGCAGTTTGTGGGCATGGCCGGCTCGGGCTTTAAAATCGGCCTGGCTATTTCGGCCTACGAGTGGATGGCGTCCGTCACGCTCATCATCGTGGCCACGTTCTTCATCCCGGTGTATTTGAAGAATAAAATCTTCACCATGCCGCAGTTCCTGCACCAGCGCTACAATGGCACGGTGGCCATGATTATGGCCATTTTCTGGCTAGCCCTGTACGTGGTCGTGAACCTGACCTCGATTCTGTACCTGGGCGCCATTGCCGTAAGCAGCGTGTCGGGCCTCAACCTCACGTTTTGTATGTACGCGCTGGCCATTGCCGCCGTCATCATCACGCTGGGCGGCATGAAAGTAATTGGTTTTACGGACGTTATCCAGGTATTCTTCCTCATTCTGGGCGGCTTGGCCACCACCTACCTGGCCCTCAACCTCGTATCGGAGCACTACAACACGACGGGCGTAATTAACGGCTTCAACATCCTGATGGACCAGGCCAACAATCACTTCCACATGATTGTGAAGCGCGATGACCCCAACTACCTCGACCTGCCGGGCCTCACCGTGCTGCTCGGCGGCCTCTGGATTGTGAACCTCAACTACTGGGGCTGCAACCAGTACATCACGCAGCGCGCCCTGGGTGCCGACCTGCCCACCGCCCGCGGCGGCCTGCTCTTCGCGGCCTTCCTCAAAATGCTGATGCCCGTGATTGTGGTATTACCCGGCATCGCGGCCTTCGTGCTGTATAAAGAGAACGTGTTCGGCGCCAGCGAGTTTGGCTCGGGCGCCGACCTTAACCCCGACCGCGCCTACCCGGTGCTGCTCAACATCTTGCCGGTGGGCCTGAAAGGTTTATCGTTCGCCGCCCTCACGGCCGCCGTGGTGGCCTCGCTAGCCGGCAAAGCCAACTCGATTGCCACCATCTTCACGCTCGACGTGTACAAGAAGGTGCTCAACGTGAACGCCTCGGAAAAGAAGATGGTGGCCGTGGGCAAAATCTCGGTGGTAGTAGCCATGCTGCTGGGCATCCTCATCGCCCCGCACCTGGGCATCGACAAGAAGGGCGGCTTCCAGTTCATTCAGGAGTACACAGGCTTCGTGTCGCCGGGCATTTTCGCCATGTTCATCCTAGGCTTCTTCTGGAAGAAAACGACCTCCAACGCGGCCCTGTTCGCCACGATTGGCGGCTTCGCGGCCTCGGTGTTCCTAAAGTTCCTGCCCACGTTCACCAACCTGCAATGGCTGGCGCCGTTCGGCTTCTCGGCCGTCAGCACCGACCCCAAGGATAACGGCGCCTACGTCATTCCCTTCCTCGACCGCATGGGTTTCGTGTTCGTGTTCTGCATCATCGGCATGGTACTCATCAGCCTCGTTGAGGGCCACGGCCGCACCAACCCCAAGGGCCTCGAAATCGACGCGAGCATGTTCCGCCCCAACCGCAGCTTCGCCATTGGCTCGGCTATCGTGCTAGCCATCATCACGATGCTCTATACCATCTTCTGGTAGGCTAGCCACGCCTTACCGGCGTATTGGCAATGCCATTTATCGGGCCCCGGGACCTAGCTGCGAAAGCTAGGCCCCGGGGCCCAGCCTTTGGTGGCTAGCTTGGCCTGCCTGGCAAAAGGCTCCTAAACAAAAACCCCACTACAAAAATTTGCAGTGGGGTTTTGTCTAAAAGCGCTCCCTCCTGGGCTCGAACCAGGGACCCTCTGATTAACAGTCAGATGCTCTAACCGGCTGAGCTAAGGAAGCTTTATACCCGAAACCGGCGCTTTCGGGCCACAAAGATAGGAACAGGATTTTTCAGAAAACAAGCTCGCGACAAAAAATTACCGCTTTTTTGCACATATTTTTCTTTAGTTCGTGATTGTCAGCAAACTACCGCTAAGGCTAGTGCTGTACTGGCGCAGCGAGCGCGGGGCAGGGCCACCCGTCACGAGTCCCTGGAGGTCGAATTGGGACGTGCAACAGCTATCGCGAAAGAATAAACGAGAGCTTTTATCGAGCGTGACGGTGGCGCAGGCATTTAGCGGCTGGTAGGTACAGTTGCGCTCGAAGGCCAAGTAAGTGGTCGCATTCTGGCGCACCACGTAGATGCCTTTCACGCCGCCCTGGCCATTGGCACTACCCGGCGGAATAGTCACCACGCCTTTGTCAAAACGCAATGCCTTGTTTTGTTGGTCGAGCAGGTCAAGCTGCACGTTCACCGGCACGTTAGGTATAGCGGTGGCAAGGTCGGTATTGGAGTTGCAGGCGGCGAGCAGGCCGCTCGCGGCTAGCCCCAGGCCTAGTAGTGCGTTGCGCATCGTAGAAGAAGCTAAGGAACCCTCCCAACGCACACCGGCGCCCGGTGGTTTACCAGGCGCCGGCGGCCAGGGCAAATAAAGCGGCAAAAGCCTACTTCTTAAACAAGGAATTGACGAACGTATGCCGGTCAAACAACTGTAAATCGGTCATTTTCTCGCCCACCCCGATGTAGCGCACCGGAATGCTGAACTGGTCGCTAATACCGATAACCACGCCGCCCTTGGCCGTGCCATCGAGCTTCGTGATGGCTAGCGCCGACACCTCGGTGGCCCGGGTAAATTCTTTGGCTTGCAAAAATGCGTTCTGGCCGGTGCTCCCGTCGAGCACCAGCAGTACTTCGTGCGGTGCTTCCGGAATAACCTTCTGCATCACGCGCTTGATTTTGCTAAGCTCGTTCATCAAGTTTACCTTGTTGTGCAGGCGGCCGGCGGTGTCGATAATCACCACGTCGGCGCCCATCTCCACGCCCTTCAGCACGGCGTCGTAGGCCACGGCGGCGGGGTCGGTGTTCATGCCGTGCGAAATGACGGGCACGCCCACCCGCTGGCCCCACACGATGAGCTGGTCCACGGCGGCGGCCCGGAAGGTATCGGCCGCGCCCAGCACCACCTTTTTGCCCGCGCTATGAAAGCGGTGGGCCAGCTTGCCAATGGTTGTGGTTTTGCCCACGCCGTTCACGCCTACCACCATTATCACGAAGGGGTGGCCAGGGCTATCGGGCCTATCCAAAATGGCGCGCGAGCCGGTGGCCCCGGCGTTGCCATCGAGCAGGCCGGCAATCTCCTCGCGCAGAATGCGGTCAAGCTCGCCAGTGCTCACGTACTTGTCGCGGGCCACGCGCTTCTCGATGCGGTCAATGACTTTTACCGTCGTGTCGATACCCACATCGGCGTGCACGAGCAGCGTTTCGAGGTCGTCGAGCACGGCCTCGTCCACGGTGCTTTTGCCCACCACGGCCTTGCTGAGCTGGTCGAAGAAGTTGGTTTTCGTCTTCTGCAAGCCTTCGTCGAGGGCTTGCTGCTGCTCCTTGTTTTCCTTGTCCTTCTTAAAAAAGTCGAAGAGGCCCATAATACCGGCAAAAAGAACGCTGGGCGGGGCCCAACGAAAATGTATAACACGAAAAAAGTCCCACGAAGGTGGGACTTTTTTGCTTCATCAGCGGCTAGGCGGCTTACTTGCCGGCCAGCACGTCTTGTACCTTGTCTACGGGTACCATTTCCTCCTTGAAGGTATAGGCACCGGTTTTCTCCGATTTTACGGCGCGAATAACTTTCGCCCAGTCTTTACCGGTAGCGGTTTTCAGCGTTGCTACTACTTTCTTAGCCATGACTCAGGTTATTTAATTTCCTTGTGAACAGTCATTTTGCGCAGAATCGGGTTGAATTTCTTCAGCTCGATGCGCTCGGGGGTGTTCTTACGGTTCTTGGTGGTGATGTAGCGCGAGGTGCCCGGCATACCCGAGTTTTTATGCTCGGTGCACTCCATGATAACCTGCACCCGGTTTCCTTTCTTGGCCATCGCGACGGGAGGGGGGTTAGTTTTTAATTTTAGGACTGCAAAGGTACGGGTTTTTTCCGCAACTTCGCAAGCAGCCGGGGTGATAGGACGCTAAAAGTCAGGCTGCCACTGCTTTTTTAGCGCTTTTAACGCGCGGGTTCAGCACCCGGTAGCGGCGTGGGCGGGGGCTAGCCCCGGTTTGGGCGCCTTGGCACAACGAAGCCGGTGCTAGCGGCCCACCCCTAGCAAGGGGCTAGCCGCCAGCACCGGCGCACAGTTGGCAGGCCCGAAAAAACCTACGACCGGCCGCTAAAAAAAGCGGACTAGTAAACGATGAAGCCCTGCTCCTTCGCCTTCTTCAAGGTGGCCATGATGCCATTCTTGTTGATGGTGCGGATGGTAGAAGCAGCTACTTTCAGCGTAACCCAAGCATCTTGCTCAGGAATGTAAAAGCGCTTTTTCTGCAAGTTGGGGTAGAACTTACGCTTAGTCTTGTTGTTGGCGTGCGATACGTTGTTGCCTACGCGGGTACGCTTGCCGGTCAAATCACAAACTCGGGCCATGATATCGAAGGGTTAGATGATGCTATTCCGAAACGGGCCGCAAATATCGGCAATTTTCAGCCAATTACCAAATCTGTAAGGAGGTAAGAAGGTGAGATGGTGAAAGGTATCGCGGAGTGAAGGAGCTTTTTCACTCCGCTCCCGGGCTGCTTTACCTCGTTCCCACTCCTTTATTATTACTAGGCTGCTTACTTCCTTGCCTCCTTGCGCCATGGGCAGTGGCGGCAGCCGTTGCCGCAGCAAAAGCCCCGGCGGCGGTGGTACTGCTCGGTGAAAACCATGTAGCCTTCGGGGGTATAGTAGAAGTCGCCGGGCTGAAGTGGCTGGGCTGCAAAGGCCGCCAAGCGGGGGTCAATGGCCATTGGGCAGGGCAGCAATGCACTCTATTTCGACTAGTGCCTCCAGCGGCAGGCGCGATACCTCGACGGTGGTGCGGGCTGGCCGGTGCGCCCCAAATACCTCGGCGTACACAGCGTTCATGCGGCCAAAGTCGGCGAAGTTTTTCAGGAAAACGGTGGTTTTCACGATGTCGGCCAGCCCTAGCTGGCGGCTAGCGAGCACAGTGCGCAAGTTGTCGAGCACCTGGCGCGTCTGCTCCTCAATGGTGGTGGCCTCGATGCGCATGGTGGTGGGCACGAGCGGCGTCTGGCCCGAGCAAAACACGAAGCCGCCAGCTACAATAGCTTGGGCGTAGGGGCCTACCGCGGCGGGGGCATCGGGGTTGTGCAGGGTTTCCATAGGCCCGCAAAGGTAAAAGCGGCGCGGGGCCGGCCCGAACCCGCCGGTTCTTTGTTTGTAATTTTGAACGACTTCCTTCTCCCCTAGCCCGCCCACCCTATGTCTACTACCCACGCCCCCGCCACCTCGCGCGCCGAAGAGCTGATGCAGCTCGAAGACCAGTACGGTGCCCACAACTACCACCCGCTGCCCGTGGTGCTGAGCCGGGGCCAGGGCGTGCACCTCTGGGACGTGGCTGGCCGACAATACTTCGACTTTCTCTCGGCCTACTCGGCCGTGAACCAAGGCCACTGCCACCCCCGCATTATCGGGGCGCTGACGGAGCAGGCGCAAAAGCTAACGCTGACCTCGCGGGCGTTTTTCAACGACCGGCTGGGCGCAGCCGAAAAGCAACTCTGCGAGCTATTCGGCTACGACAAAGCCTTATTAATGAACTCGGGCGCCGAGGCCGTAGAAACGGCTATTAAGCTAGCGCGCAAGTGGGGCTACCAGGAAAAAGGCATTGCCCCCAACCAGGCGCGCATTGTAGTGGCCGAGCACAATTTTCACGGGCGCACCACAGGTATCATCTCCTTTAGCACCGATGGCGACAGCACGGGCGGCTTTGGACCCTTCGTGCCGGGCTACCAGGTGGTGCCCTACGACGACCTGGCGGCCCTAGCCGAGGCGCTGGCCGACCCGCACGTATGCGGCTTCCTGGTCGAACCCATTCAGGGTGAGGCGGGCGTAGTGGTGCCTAGCGAGGGCTACCTGGCTGGCGCAGCCTCGCTCTGCCGCCAGCACAAAGTGTTGCTGCTCACCGATGAAATTCAGACTGGCCTGGGCCGCACCGGCAAGCTACTGGCTACCGACTACGAAGGCGTGCGCGGCGATATTCTCATCCTGGGCAAGGCCTTGAGCGGTGGCGTACTGCCCGTATCGGCGGTGCTGGCCAACGATGAGATTATGCTCACCATCCAGCCCGGGCAGCACGGCTCTACGTTTGGCGGCAACCCGCTGGCCTGCGCCGTAATGCAGGCCGCGCTCGACGTGCTGCTCGATGAAAAGCTGGCTGATAATGCCTTCCGCCTGGGCGAAATTTTCCGTGAAGAAATGCGCCAATTGCAGCGCGAATGCCCCGACACGGTGGAGCTGGTGCGCGGCCGGGGCCTGCTCAACGCCGTGGTTATCAACCCGAGCGAAGATGGCCGCACAGCCTGGGACGTGTGCGTGAGCCTGATGGAGCGCGGCGTGCTGGCCAAGCCTACGCACGGCGACATTATCCGGTTTGCGCCGCCGCTGGTGATTACCGAAGCCGAATTGCGCGAGGCCTGCGTCATTATTGCCGACGTTATCCGGGCTTTTTGAGTATAAGGCTTCATGCGAAAACTTTTCTTTCTGGTGCCAGCGCTGCTGCTGGCGGGCTGCCGCGGCGAACAGGTTGCTTTTCAGTTTCAGCCCGCTACGGCTACCTCGGTGCCGCTAGCCACCGCGCCCCAGGGCGGGGTTAGCCCCGAGGTAACCGTTGTGGCCGCTGCTACGCCGGCCGCCGTTACGGAGGACCTAGGTACTACGCTCGCCTCAACACCGGCCAAGCACCGGCGGCCGCGCCAAGTAGTGGCCGCCCTCAAGATGCTGCCACCAAGCACGTTGGCTACCCTAGCTGCGGCAATGCCCACGCAGGCTAGCCAACAGTTGCTGCAGCGCCGGCCGCACCTGGGGCGGCGGCACACCACCGAGGGCGCGGCCGAAAACGGGCTGGGCCGGGTAGCCCTGTTTTTTATTGGTGTGACGCTGGCGCTGCTGGCGGGGCTAGCGGCGCTGTTTGCCCTCATTCCGGGCGTGAGCTTTTGGGGGGGGCTGGGGCTAGCGGCAGGCGCGCTGGTGGTCCTGTTTCTGCTGTATTCGTTGGTAAGCGGGGGTAAGAAAAAGAAGGCCTAGGGTACTTTTGTACCTGGCCGGGCACACAAAAGGCCCGGCCGCCTGTTCTCTTTGCTATGATTCCAACCCACCGCCCCCGCCGCAACCGTAAGTCGCAGGTTATCCGCGACATGGTGCAGGAAACGCGCCTCACGGCCCACGATTTTATTTACCCCGTTTTTGTAGTTGAAGGCCAGAACCAGCGCCTCGAAGTGAAGTCGATGCCCGGCGTGTACCGCTACTCGGCCGACCGCATTATCGATGAAATCGGCTCGGCCGTGGAGTTGGGCATTAACTCCTTCGCCCCGTTCCCGGGCCTGCCCGATAGCGTGAAAGACCCGCTAGCCCGCGAATCGACCAACATGGACGGCCTCTACCTAAAGGTGGTGGCTGACATCAAGCGCCAGTTTCCTGACGTGGTTATTATGACCGACGTGGCGATGGACCCTTACTCGAGCGACGGCCACGACGGGGTGGTGAACCAAGAAACCGGTGAGATTCTCAACGACGCCAGCCTTGAAGTATTGGGCCAGATGGCCCTGGCCCAGGCCCGCGCCGGGGCCGACATCATCGGGCCCAGCGACATGATGGACGGCCGCGTGGCCTGGATTCGCGACGTGCTCGACCGCAACGCGTTTTCGCACGTCAGCATCATGAGCTACACGGCCAAGTATGCCTCGGCCTTCTACGGTCCGTTCCGCGATGCGCTGGACTCGGCCCCCAAAAAGGGTGATAAAAAAAGCTACCAGATGAACCCGGCCAACCGGCTGGAAGCCCTGCGCGAACTTCAGCTTGATGAAGCCGAAGGGGCTGACATGGTGATGATTAAGCCTGCCCTGAGCTACCTCGACATTATTCGGGAGGTGAAGAACAACACCAACCTGCCCGTAACGGCCTACAACGTGAGCGGCGAGTACGCCATGATAAAAGCCGCCGCCCAAAACGGCTGGGTCGATGGCGAAAAAACCATGATGGAAGTGCTCATGAGCATCAAGCGCGCCGGCGCCGATGCCATTCTGACCTACTTTGCCAAGGAGGCGGCCGCGGTGCTACGCCGCGGCTAGCACTAAGCGCAGATTTTAAGTTGCCAGGATTGGGCAAATTTGGTGGCAATGCTGCCGGATTTGCCCAATTTTGTTGGCTGTTTTGCCACTTTTCTTCTACCGCCGTGCGTCGTTCTTTCTCTTTACTCCTAGCCTTGGTGCTTTTGCTGAGTGCGGCTAGTGTGGCCCGGGCGCAACACGCCAAGCCGAAGCCCAAACCTACCCCGCCGCCGCCCTATCAGGCCGTAGATGCCCGCATGCGCCAGGTGCCCGACTCGATGGTACGCACGGTGGGCGGGCTGGCGCGCTTCATCACGGCCTCATTTGCGACGGAAGACGACCGGGCGCGGGCGGCTTTTGTGTGGGTGGCCCGCAACATTCGCTACGACGTGGAAAATATGTACCTGCTTGAGTACGAGCGGGCGCCGGCCGTGGTAGCCCAGGAAACCCTTGCTAAGCGCCTGGGGGTGTGTCGGCACTACGCCGAGCTGTATGCGGCTGTGGCCAACCAAGCCGGCGTGCTCACCTACGTGGTGCCGGGCTACACCAGCCTGCTGGCCTCGGTGGGCCACGCCTGGTGCGCTAGCCGCATTGGCGGCAAGTGGCAGCTGCTGGACCCCACCTGGGCCGCCGGCCGGGTGCTAAACCAACGGTTTGTGCCGCAGCTCAACAACGAGTACTACTGCCCATCGCCTAAGGCATTTCTGGAGCAGCACATGCCCTTCGACCCGCTGTGGCAGCTGCTGGCCGCGCCGCGCACGCCCCAGCAGTTTCAGCAGGGGCTAGTGCCGCCCCCGCCCGCGGTGGCCTTCGCTTTTGCCGATTCCATTGCCCTCTACACCCGGCAAACGCCGAAGCAGCGGCTGCACGCCACTAACCGCCGCATCGCCCAGAACGGCGTCAAAAACGGGTATACCTACACTTACCTCACCAATAACCGCAACCGCGAGGACAACCTGCACATCGACACGTACAACGACGCAACCCACGCCTACAACGAGGGCGTGACGCTGCTCAACGCCTTTGTGGAGTTCTACAACCACCAGTTTCAGCCCCGGCGGCCCGATGAGGAGCTGCGCCAGCTGCTGCCGCCCATTGCCGCGCGGCTGGCGCAGGCCCGGGAGCTGGCGGCTACCGTCCAGAGCCCCAACCCGGCCCTGGTTGCCAGCCTCCAGAAGTTTGACGCGACCCTGCTGGAAGCCGATGCCAAGCTGCAAAAAGCCCAGACATTTATGGCCCGCTACCTGACCACCGGCAAGCTGCTGCGGCCTACGCTGTTTCTGACTTTTAACGTGCTGGGAGAGCCGCGGTAGTTTTCCAGGGGGCGCTACCCCGCGCATCATGCTTAGCCGGCGTTGGCTTGGCGAAGTGTCTACCCAAGCTAGCCCCCTCACAGGCGCGGTAAAGCTGCTTCGCTAAGCGAATACCGGCTGATTATGAGGCTCTTTATTGATTATCAACTTTTTACTCGGTTTCGAAGAACAAATGACCCACGACCTCACTCTGCGCCGCGCCACCCTAGCCGACCTGCCGGCCATCCTGGCGCTCGTGCGCGCCGTGGTGCCACTGATGAACGCCAGCGGCAACATGCAGTGGACCAGCGAGTACCCGAACGAAGCCGTTTTCCGGCAGGATATTGCCCGCCAGCACCTGTGGGTGGCCGAGCGCCTGGGCGAGCTTGAAGGCGTCGCCGCCCTCACCCAGGACCAGGATGCCGAGTACGCCGACGCCGACTGGGATGCTGCCGAGCCGGCCCTGGTGACGCACCGGCTGGCCGTGGCGCCCGCCGCCCAGGGCCGGGGCGTAGCCGCCGCGCTGCTGCGCCAGGCCGAGCACGAGGCTAGCCAGCTAGGCCTGCGCACCCTGCGCGTGGATACCAATTCGGAAAACGTGGCCACCCAGCGGCTGTTTCCGAAGCTAGGCTATCGGTTTGCGGGCGAAATAACGCTGGCTTTTCGGCCGGGATTGCGGTTTTTCTGCTACGAGAAGCAGCTAGGCCACGAGCCGCAGGGCTAGCGGGCACCAACTCACGAAACCCGGCGGGCGCCGAACTTCGCGGGCATGACTGATTTTGTTCGCCTTGGGCTGGTGGTGGCGCTGCTGGGCGTGGGCATGGTGTTTAGCTGGCGCGCCGGCAAGCTGACGGCGGGCGCGGTGTGGGTGGGCGGCACGCTGGGGCTGCTCATTTACCTGGGCAGCGGCTTTGGCGGGCTAGCCTCGCTAGCCCTGTTTTTTGGGTTGGGCACGGCCGCCTCCAGCTGGCGCGTGGCCGACAAGCGCCGCCTGGGCCTGGCCGAGGAAAACCGGGGCCGCCGCACGGCCGGCCAGGTGGTGGCCAACGCTGGCGTGGCGGGCCTGCTGGGCCTGCTGGCCTGGCAATGGCCGCCCGCCGCGCCCCTGGCCCACCTGATGCTGGCTGGCAGCTTCGCCGCCGCCACCGCCGACACGCTGGCCTCGGAGCTGGGCAACGTGTACGGCCGCCGCTACTACAACATCTTGACCTTGAAGCCCGACGTGCGCGGCCTCAACGGCGTAGTGAGCCTGGAAGGCACGGCACTAGGACTAGCCGGCACGGCGGTGCTGGCGGCTGCCTACTGCCTGAGCACGGTCTGGAGCCCGGCGTTTGGCTGGCTGCTAGTGGCGGGCACTGCCGGCAACCTAGCCGATTCAGTGTTGGGCGCTACGCTGGAGCGGCGGGGCGTGCTTACCAATAACGCGGTTAATTTTCTCAACACCCTGACCGGGGCACTGGTGGCGGGGGCGCTAGGGTACTGGCTATAGAAACGCATCCTTGTGTCTCGTCGTAGCTTGGCTAGGGGTAGTTGCTTTATCAGATAATTAGCTCGTTCAACGAGGGGACGTAAGTCTGCGTCTCTACAGGCGCGGCCGGGCGGTTCTTCTACTTTTCAAACGGCCACTTGGCCTGCCGGCGGCTCCAGAGCAGAAATGCCAGCGTGCCCAGCGCCATCATACCCAGCGCGGCTACCTGAAAATAGAGCTTGAAATGCAGCCCGCCCCAGCTTACCTCGGCCGGCGCAATGCCCCAGAACACGGCCAGCCACACGATAATGGCTACGATAACGGGCAGCGGGTAAAGCGGCATTTTGAAGGGCAATGCCGCCGTGCCGCGCCGACGGCGCAGCAGCATCAGGCCCACGGCCTGGCCCACAAACTGCACCAGAATCCGCATGGCCAGGATGGCCGAAATCACCTCGCCCAGCCGAAACAGCAGGCTGAACACGAAGCCCACGCCGCCCAGCAGCAGCAGCGACACGTAGGGGAACTGCTTGGTGGGGTGCAGCTTACCGAAAATGGGCAGAAACTCGCCATCGGCCGCCGCCGCGTAGGGGATGCGCGAGTACCCGAGCAGCACCGCAAACAGCGAGGCAAACGCCACCAGCAGCACCAGCCCGGTGGCCGCCTGCGCGGCGGCCGGCCCGTAGAGCCGCTCCATAAACACGCTGATAATGAACTGCGACTTGTCGCCGGCGCCGGCCTGCCAGCCCTGCACCTCCTGCCAGCCAATGACGGTGCCCACGCTCCAGTTCAACAATAGATACAGCGCCGCGATGCCCAGAATGCTCAGAAAAATGCTGCGCGGAATGACGCGCTCGGGCTTGATAATCTCGGCGCCCAGGTGGCACACGTTGTAGTAGCCGAGGTAGGAATAGATGGTTTTGACGGCCGCCTGGCCCATCGCGGCCGAAAGCAGCAGCCCCGGCAGGGCCGAAAAGCCGCCGCTCGGAAACAAGGCCACCGGGTGGTTGACGTGGGTGAGGCCGCCGAAAATCAGCCAGCCCATGAGACCCAGCACGCCCACCCACAAGGCCACGCCGAGCTTGCCAATGTCCTCGATGCGGCGGTAGAGCAGCACTATCAGCAGCAACACCACCGAGCCGGCCACCAGCTTAGGCTGCCACCACTCGGGCAGCGGCACGAGGTAGCTGAAGTACTGCGCGAAGCCAATGGCGCCCGAGGCCAGCACCAGCGGCGACTGAATAAGCGTTTGCCAGACGTAGAGAAACGACATGTAGCGGCCCCACTTCTGCTCGCCGTAGGCCAGCTTGAGGAAGCGGTACGAGCCGCCCGCCTCGGGGTAGGCCGCGCCCAGCTCGCTCCAGATGAGGCCATCGACGGCGGCCAGCGCCGCGCCCACCAGCCAGGCCAGCAGAAAATTGGGCCCCATAAAGCCCATCACGAGCGGCAGGGTCACGAAGGGACCGATGCCGACCATGTCAATCATATTTAATGCCGTGGCCTGCATTAAGCCCAGGCGGCGTTGGAGCGTAGGTTGCGACATAGGCGGGCGAAAGTAGTAGCGCGGACTTTTAGTCTGCGAGCGAGGCGCCAATGGGCTGCCGATACGCGCGGCCTGAAAGTCCGCGCTACCCTAACCCTAGCGGAGGCTGGCGGTTGGGCTGGCCGTCGTTATTTCTTGGGCTAGCCCTATTAATTGCGTCAGCTCGGCGCGGGCGCCGTCAGTGCCTAGGTCGCGGCCGGCCTGGGCTAGCCGGGCGGCGCTGGCGTAGGTAGCGGTGCCGCGCTGCGGACTTTGGCGCAGCAGCAGGCCAAACTCGGCCACGCCGGCGGCCAGCTGCTGGTCGGCCGAGGCTTGGGCGATGGGCCGCGCCGCGCCGGCCAGGGGCTGGGCCAGCAGCTGGCTGGGGCCGCCCTGCGGCGCCTGATAACGCAGCTTCACGGTGAGCACGTCGCCATCGGCGGCGGGCGGCGCCGTTGGGCTAGCGGCGCTGGGCTGGTATTTCAGCCTGTCAACCAAGGGGCTAGCGGCGCCCGCGGGCACCAGCTCGTAGAGGGCCGTGACGGTGTGGCCCGCGCCCAGCTCGCCGGCGTCCTTCAGGTCGTTGTTGAAGTCTTCGTTGGCGAGCAGGCGGTTTTCGTAGCCGATGAGGCGGTAGTCGGCCACGCGGGCGGGGTTGAACTCGACTTGCAGCTTCACATCCTTGGCCACCGTGAAGAGCGTGCCGCCAAACTGCGCCACCAGCGTGCGGCGGGCCTCGTCGAGGTTGTCGAGGTAAGCGTAGTTGCCGTTGCCTTTGTCGGCCAGCAGCTCCATGCGGCTGTCGCGCAGGTTACCGCGGCCCACACCCAGCACCGTCAGAAACACGCCCGATGCGCGCTCCTCTGTAATGAGCTGCTCCATAGCCGCGTCGGAGGTTTCGCCCACGTTGAAATCGCCATCGGTGGCCAGGATAACGCGGTTGTTGCCCTCGGGCCGCAGGTGTTGGCGGGCCACTTCGTAGGCCAGGCGCAGGCCCTCGCCGCCGGCCGTGGAGCCGCCCGCTTCCAGCCGGTCGAGGGCGTCGAGAATGGTGCTTTGCTCGGCGCCCGAGGTGGGCGGCAGCACCAGGCCGGCCGCCCCGGCGTAGGCCACCAGCGCCACGTGGTCTTGGGGCCGCAGCTGGCGCACCAGCAGCTGCAAGCCGGCGCGCACCAGCGGCAGGCGGTCGTCGCCCATCATCGAGCCCGACACATCGACCAGGAACACCAAGTTGGCCGGGGGCAGGCTAGCGGCGTCTATCCGTTTGGCCTGAATGCCGATGCGCGCCAACTGGTGGCCGGGCGCCCAGGGGCAGTCGCTGAGCTCGGTGCTGATGTGCACCGGGTCGGGGCTGGCGGCAGCCGGCGCAGGCAGCTCGTAGTCGAAATAATTGAGTAGTTCCTCCACGCGCACGGCGTCGGGCGGGGGCAGCTGGCCTTCGCGCAAATAGCGGCGCACATTGGCGTAGCTGGCGCGGTCCACGTCGAGGCTGAAGGTGCTCAGCGGCTCGCGGGCCACGGCCCGAAAGGCATTTTCAGTGATTTTGGCGTAGGTATCGCCTTCGCCAGTATCTTGAGGGCTAGCATTGTAGGCAGCTACGGCGGCCGGGTCGGCGGCGGTAGTCAGCTCCTGGCGTTGGTGGCAACTGGCCAGCGCAAAGGGCATGGCGAGCAGGCAAAGCACTTTTTTCATGGCTTATCCGGGGGGTAGGAGGTATCTGAAAAAGGGGCTCTTCTGCGCAGAAGTCAGTCCACCCTATAGTACCCGGAAGCAGCAATAAGTAACCCGCTAGCCCCGCCGCAACGCCGCCCGCCACACCAGCCACATCAGCAGCGGCTGCAAGGGCAGGCGCGCCCACAGCACCCAAGCCGGCAGGTGCAGCGCGCTGGCTAGCCCCACCATGTACACATTGGCCGGAAACACGGCCGCCAGCAGCGCCAGCAGGCCCCAGCCGGCCGCACGCCGGGTGGCGGGCAGCAGCAAGCCCAGCCCACCCGCCACCTCGGCCGCGCCGCTCAGCAGCACCAGCAAATAGGGTACGGGCAGCGCGGGCGGCATGATGCGCAGGTAGGTTTCGGGCCGCACGAAGTGCAGCACGCCCGCGCCCACAAATACTAGCGCCAGCCCGGCGCGCAGCCAGCGGTGGCGGGCGGGCGCATGGGCGGGCGCCGGGGGGCTAGCGGCCAAAGTCGTCCTGCACGCGCACGATGTCGTCTTCGTCCGAGGGCTGGTTGGCGTCGGTGTGCTGCCAGATTTCGGCCACCACGCCCCAGCCGGCCAGGCCCACGAGGCGGTGGCGCTGGCCTTTGGTCAGAATAATGCGCTCGCCGGGCTGGTACGATTTTACCTCGGTTTGCTCGTCGGTGTCGCTGATGGCTACGCCCACGGGGCCTTCTACTACCTGCCAGATTTCGGCGCGGCGGTGGTGGTACTGCCAGCTCAGGCGCTGGTGCGGGGCCACGAGCAGAATTTTGGGGCTGAGCTGACCCGAGATGCGCAGCTTATCTACCTCCAGGCCATTAAAATACAAGTCGGCAAACTGCTGCGCCTGGCTTTCGTCGAGCACAAAAAAACCACCCCAGGGCCGGGTGGCGTCGTGGCGGTCTACGCGCAAGCCCTGCGAGCCGAGGCGCTCGGCAATGGCTTGGAAAAGCTGTTCTTTCTGAGAATCGGGAGCTGACATGGCACTGAGTGAAGTGGTAAGGCCTGCAAAATAGCGCGCCGGCGGCGCGCCGGCCGCGGCGGGCAAAGCTAGCAGTAAAGCCCGGTTGCTGGCTAGCCAGCGCTTTAATCGGCGGCCAGGCGCGGCCAGTGGCTAAAACTCACATACTTTGGGGCGGGCCGCAGCGGTTGAGGGGCGGGCGCGCCGCCCGCGCGCCCGGTTTTACCTTTGCCTTATAGCCTATGATACTCCGCGCCGAGCACCTCGTCAAGCAATACAAAGCCCGCACCGTCGTCAACGACATGTCGCTCACCGTGGCGCAGGGCGAAATAGTGGGGCTGCTGGGCCCCAACGGCGCCGGCAAAACCACCTGCTTCTACATGATGGTGGGCATGGTGAAGCCCAACGGCGGCCGCATTTTTCTGGATGATGAAGAAGTTACGCGCCTGCCCATCTACCAGCGGGCGCGGCGGGGCATGGGCTACCTGGCCCAGGAAGCCAGCGTGTTTCGGGACCTGAGCGTGGAGGAAAATATCCTCTCGGTGCTCGAAATGACGGACATGCCCAAAAAAGCGCAGCTCGATAAGGTCGAGGAGTTGCTCGACGAGTTCAGCCTGGGCCACGTGCGCAAAAACCTGGGCAAGGTGCTGAGCGGCGGCGAGCGCCGCCGCACCGAAATAGCCCGCGCCCTGGCCGTGAGCCCCAAATTTGTGCTGCTCGACGAGCCCTTCGCCGGCGTAGACCCCATCGCCACCGAAGAAATCCAGGGCATCGTGTCCAAGCTCAAGCACCAGAATATCGGCGTGCTCATCACCGACCACGATGTGCAGAAAACCCTCGAAATCGTGGACCGCGCCTACCTGCTCTTCGAAGGCAAGCTGCTGAAAGCCGGCACCGCCGAAGAGCTGGCCGCCGACGAAACCGTGCGCCGCGTGTACCTGGGCCGCAACTTCGAGTTCAAGCGCAAAAAGGCGTAGCGCGGGCCGCGCCCCCCCGCTAGCCCCCCCAGCGACCCGCTACCCTGGCCAAGCCTCGTATTTTTCTACCTTCTCTTTTTTTCCACCCCGTGCTTGACCAGCTTGTTGCCCGCGCCGTTCAGCTGGCTAGCCTGCCCCGGCTGGCGCGGGTGCGCCACGAGCCGCTGGCCGCCCAGGCGGCCGTGCTGCGCCACCTGCTGGGCCGGGCCAGCGGCACGGCCTGGGGCCGGCGCTACGGCTACACGCCGGGCCTGCGCCCCAGCCAGTTTGCCGAGCGCGTGCCCGTGAGCACCTATGAGCAGCTCTACCCCGAGCTGGAGAAAGTGCTGCTGGGCCAGCCCGATGTGTTGTGGCCCGGCCCCGCCCCGCGTTGGCAGGCCCGCAGCAGCGGCACCACCAACGCCCGCAGCAAGTACATTCCGCTCACCGAGGAGGCCCTGCGCGACAACCACTACCGGGCGGGGCGCGATATGCTGGCCCTGGCCACCCACCTCTACCCTAGCCAGCGCGTAGTGGGGGGCCAGACCCTGAGCCTGGGCGGCAGCGTGGGGCCTAGCCCGTTTGGCGGAAGCGCGGTGGCCGGCGATGTGTCGGCCCTCATTATGCAGAGTCTGCCGGGCTGGGCACAGGCGTTGCGCACGCCGCCCCTGCCGCTGGCTTTGCTGGATGAGTGGGAGGAGAAAATCGAGCGCATTGCCCGGCACGTAGTGACCCAGGATGTGCGCGTGCTGGCCGGCGTGCCCACCTGGATGCTCGTGCTGCTACGCCGCGTGCTGGCCCTGGCCGGCGCTACCGACCTGCGCCAGGTGTGGCCGCGGCTAGGGTTGTTTTTGCACGGCGCGGTGGCCTTCGGGCCCTACCAGGGCTTGTTTGATGAGCTGATGCCCGGCGGGCAGCTGCGCTACCTCGAAATTTATAATGCCTCGGAAGGCTACTTCGCCTTGCAGGACGAGCCAGGCAGCCCCGACTTACTGCTGCTGTTGGAGCACGGCATTTACTACGAGTTTTTGCCCGCCGACCAGTTCGACAGCCCCAACCCGTGCCCCATGCCGCTGGAGGACGTGGCCATCGGCCCGAGCTACGCGCTCGTTATCAGCAGCAGCGCCGGGCTGTGGCGCTACGTGGTGGGCGACACCGTGCGCTTTACCTCGCTGCGGCCCTACCGGGTGCGCATTACGGGGCGTACCAAGCACTTTCTCAACGCCTTTGGCGAAGAAGTGGTGGTGGAGAATGCCGAGGCGGCCATTGCGGCGGCGGCGCGGGCCACGGGCTGCGCCGTGCGCGATTTCACGGCTGCGCCCGTGTATTTTGCGGCCGGCCCCGGCACTTCGCGCGGTGGCCACGAGTGGGCCGTGGAGCTAGCCGGCCCGCCGCCCGCCGATGTCGACCGCTTCGGCCAACTGCTTGACCATGAGCTGCGCCGCCTCAACTCCGACTACGATGCCAAGCGCCACCGCGACCTGGCGCTGGCCCCGCCGCGGGTGCACTTTGTGCCGGCCGGCACCTTCGAGGCCTGGCTGCGGGGCCGGGGCCAGCTGGGCGGCCAGCGCAAGGTGCCGCGCCTCGCCAACTCGCGCCAGGTGCTGGAAGAAGTGCTGGCCCTGACGCACTAGGCCTGGTGCTTACACATGGGTAGGCTACAGGCGCCCTTGCCGAGCTAGCACCTCCAGCGTTTCGCGGTGGCGCTTCTCGGCCAGGTCTTGCTGGTAAGAGGCCACGGCCCAGATGGCGGCCGGTATCCAGCCAATAAGGGTCAGGTGCAGGATACCACAGATAATTCCCTTGAGCACGTGGCCCCGAAAAATCATGGAGATACCGGGCAGCAGAATGGCAAACAGCATGGCGCAGGAGGAAAGAATGTCGGCAAACGTAAGTTAAAGCCCGCTATTTTGCTAGTTATCACCAGGAATAGAAACTAAAAACACCCTTCTGCCAGGGGCGGAAGGGTGTTTCGTGGGCAGTATCGTGCTCAATCATTTGCCGGACGGTGCCGGTACTTGCCGGCAAAAGTGCCGTGCTATGCTACTGGGTGGGGTTTGCTAGCGCGCTGGCTGCAAGTTCAGGCAGCGATTTACCTAGAAACCGGGGGCAATTTCTAGTTTTGCCCCCGGTCATGCAGCAAGGCTTTTTTGTGTACTAGACAAAAGTTCTCAAATCGACGCACACGCACGTACATTATTAATAAGTTTCGCCGTCGCATATACAAAAAATAACGACCAAAACAAGGAAAAAAGTTAACAACTTTCCCGCATACTGCGTTTTTACGCAATAAATGCCGTTATTTTTGCTCCCATTCCTACGCTTTTCCCTACTAAAATGGCTGTTCCCACGCTTTTCCTCACTTGCTCAATAAAAGAGAGTGAGAAAGCCGGTGTATTCATCGGCCGCATAAACGAAATTCCTGGCATTTTTGCGCAGGCCAACTCACCGTCCGCAGTGCATGATGACTTGGTTCGCAATACGCACATTATGCAACGGTATAAGCAAGATGCTTTTTTAGCGTTGCTCCGTACGCAGTTGGCCGAGCGTTTTTCACAGCTAGTAGAGGATAGCCCTGCGCCTAAGTTTGTTCTTGAGATACGCAATGATGTCCGTGAGCTTGAAGCAGCCTAATGGAGCCGGATAAGGAAGAGTACAAGTTCATTTACACTGTTCCAGGCTCAGGAAATTTTCCGGTTCCAGAACTGGCGGCGATGCCAGTCAAGCAGTTTTTAAGCTACTTGGATTATCGTGAATGTGAGCGTGAGGCGAACTTCCCCAGCGAAGCGGCTTTTGTAAGAAACCCGCGCAACGGTGCAGTGGTCAACGTCCCAATTGGGCACTACATGATACAGCGTGAGCTTATATACCTCATATGCTTAGAGTTAGGAGTAAATATGCCGGATGAATTTCAGCAGTATCAAAGGATGATGAGCAATCCCCCCTCTAATCAAGCATTTTAACTAAAAAGAGCCCCGCGCCTGTTGGCCGGGGCTCTTTCACTATAGATTATCCAGCGCCACCTGCCAGGCCTCCAGCAGCCGCGGGCCGTAGCGCTCCAGCGTATCGTAGCCGTAGGCGCTGGCCGACACGTGGCCCAAGGCAATCTCCTTTAACGTTTGGTCGCCCTCACTGCCTAGCACCAGTAGCCCGGCACCGGTGTGGCGCGCGGTATGGGTAGTGAGCACCTGCCACATGGGGTACACCTGCTCGCTGCGATTCTTACCGGCGAAGATGACCTCCACAAATTCGCGCTCCAGCCCCACAGCCTGGCCCAGCACCTTTAGCCGGCGGTTGCGCTCCTGCTGGCTGGGCAGGTTGAGCTGGCCACCGTAGCGCTGCCAGATGGTGGCCGCCGCCGGGGGCAACGGAATCAGTACCGGCTCGCTCGTTTTCTGTTGGTAGAGCTCGACGCACAATGTCGGGCCATGGCCGGGCAGCTCGTGGGCGCTGACGTGGTGGGGCTTTAGGGCGCGCAGGTCGGTATCGCGCAGCAGCAGCAGCGCCTGGAACAGGAAGGCATCGCGCTCGGCCAATAGGTCGGGCGCCAGGTCGGCGGCCGCGGCCAGGGCCAGCACCTCGGCCCGCCGCAGCGTGGGCCGGCGGCCCTGGCGCACGGTGAACTTGCCCAGCCACTTCGGCACTACCCGCCCCACCATGCGGTGGCACTCGCGCAGAAAGATGTAGTGGCGCTGCACCGTCGATTCGCGCTTGCCGTCGGCAAACAGCCAAGCCACGTACTGCGCCAGACGCTCGCGCGTGAGCGTGGCTAGCCGCAGCTTAGCGTCGAACTCGGTGAGGCTGCTCACCACCTGCCGGTACATGCGCAGGTAGCTATCGGCCAGCAAATGCTCGTTCTCGGCCCGCCAGCGCGCTTCAAGCTCGGCCCAGGTGGCGGTATCGGTGAGCTGCGCATCAGCGGCTGCCGGGTGGTTAAGGAGTACCTAGCGCAGCTCAAGCAGGTACCGCAAGCACTTGACCAACTAGCTGGCCGCACTTTGAAGGGCGCCGACAAGCTGTTTGAGATTCCTGAGTTCGAACTGAAAGCGCCCGAGCCCGTGAAGTTGCCAGTTAAAATTGATTTATTAGCTGACACCAAGGTAGATGATGGCGAATATAAGCTGCCCGACTACGGTGCCATATTCAGCAATGCAGCAAAGGGCATTGCTTCTGGCGGCGGCGAGCTTCGTACACAATTTGATACTTTCCGGCAGGGTCTTCTTGACTTTAATACGGGCAGCGAAGAGGCGCTTAATCAATTAAGAGAAGGACTTATAAATGGCCTCTCGGGCATTGGCGAGGCCATAGGCTCATCGCTATTCGACGGCAGCAGCATAGGGAGTAATTTGGCGGCAGGCCTCGCGCCAATTATTGACGCGCTAGCAGAGTTCGCCGCCAAGAAAGGCAAGCTCTATATCGCGATGGGCATTGCTGATTTGGCAATTCCTGGGCTCCAAGCACAGGGCCTAGCGGAGATTGCCGGAGGTACTGCGCTGCTCATAGCCGCAGGCGTAGCCCGTGCTGGCGCGGGGGCACTGGCCGCCAGTGCCCGCCCGAGTGTGGGTGGCGGGGGTGGCGGGGGTGGTGGGTTTAGCACGACGCCCGCTTCGCGCACATCTAACTTCTCTCCCACCGTAGCCCCGAATGCCACTGCGGCCGCCCCGGTGACTTATACCCACTATGTGGAGATTACGGCAAGTGGGCGCAACCTAAAGGGCGCGCTGGCGCTGGAAACTGACCGGCTGGGGCGGGTGGTAGGCGTGCATTAGCAGTGATGGCCCGGCTCCGCCGTCGAGTGCGCCCATCGCTCGCACCCGCGCCTAGCGCCAGGTGGCGTTACGGCATAGCAGGTGCAACAGTCATGGGGTGATAAGGGCTAGCTCACGTCCTCGCAAGGTCAGTTTACACAAAGCCCCTGGCCAAAAGTAGCCGGGGGCTTTTTTTAGTCATTGGTATGCAGCTTTCCAGGCGGAATCCAGCGCCGTACCTCTTCCGCGCGCTTTGCCGCCGCCGGGCCGCTCAGGTAGCTGATGGTCAAGCCCAAGCTGCCATCGGGCAGCACCTGCGTTTCGGGCGGCTCCAGTGCGGCCAGGGTGTAGCCGGGCAGGTCGGGCAACCGGTCAAGCCAGATAACCTGAAAGCCCGTGGTGTAAACGATGCGGCTGAGCCGCTGCACGTAGCCCGCAATGCCCAGCGCGGCCACCGTCGGGAAGTCGGCCGACATTACCTGCTCAATAATTTGGTGGGTGAGGCTGGGCGTACCTGGCTCCCGTAGCTGCTCTACCTCGGCCAGTTCAGGCGGCACGCCCTCGGTGGGCATGGGGTCTTCGATGGGTAGTGTTACGGTCATACTCAAAGTTACTTGGCGTACTAGATACGACCTCAAACCGGAAGCGCCCCATTTCCGGCTCACTGGGTGCGCTTACTACCCTTGCGGCATGGTTCCACTAAACCCCTGCTCCATCATGGCCAGCAACAAAACCACGTCCGTCAAAATGGCTAGCCTCGCCAGCCGAGTGCTCAGCAATCCCAACTCTTCAGCCATCGCCCGGCGGCTAGCCGCTACGACGTTGGCACAGGCGAAGCCTAAGAAGCGTGAGTAATGAAAAAGCCCCGCTGGCGTGAGCTGGCGGGGCTTTTTTCATTATTCTGTTGCACGGATGCTCATAAAATTTGCAAGAAAAGCAACCTCCTCCTTCTATTGTGACCAGAGGCTAGCGTCTGCGGTTATGCCATCTACAAAGTATTTTTGAGGAATAGGCAACAACAATGCACATGCCCGCTTTCCAATACAATTTGTTCTCTGACCCACTTGAAGATGCTGTCATTGCTACCTTTCCGCAGTACGAAGGCAGTGAGATAGAGTACAAATCGGCTAAAGGAGGGTTTCCAGGGTCTTTTTGGGAAACATACTCTGCCTTCGCCAATACCGAAGGTGGCCTGATAGTGCTAGGCGTAAAAGAAGAGGAAGGGAAGTTTACAGCTGATGGCTTGCCAGCTAGGCAAATAAATAAGTTCAGACAAGACTTTTTTAGCACTCAGAATAATCGTGGGAAATTCAGTGTGGATTTACTCAGCGATAGCAACGTACGAGCGATAATAGTGCCTGGTGAGGTAGACCAGTATGTATTAGTATTTGACGTACCTCGAGCAAATCGAGAGCAAATGCCGGTGCACATAGGAAGTGACCCATTTAACGGCACATACAAACGGCGTGATGGTGGCGACAACAAGTGCGACCGGGATGCTGTACGACGCATGATAGCAGATAGTAATGCTAGTGTGCCCGCTGACAGCAAGCTCCTACTAGGCTTCGATTTTCAAGAGGATATCGACCAAAAGAGCTTGCAACAATATCGTCAATTGATGAGCAACCGCACCCCTGCGCACCCGTGGTTGGCTGAGAATGACCTACGGCTACTTCGAAAGCTAGGTGGCTACCGTCGTGACCGGCAAACGCGCCAAGAGGGACTGACCTTAGCTGGTCTGCTCATGTTTGGCAAAACAGAGGCCATTCAGGATAATGACTGTGCTCCGCATTACTTCCCAGACTACCGCGAAACAATTTCGCCAGAATCGGATATCCGCTGGCTTGACCGTTTGTGTCCCGATGGTACATGGGAAGCCAATCTCTTTCAATTTTACCGACAAGTATGGCCGCGTATTTCGGCCGGCTTACCGCGGCCTTTTCAGCTTAAGAGTGGTCAACGTCAAGATGAAACTCCGGCCCATGTAGCCCTGCGTGAAGCGTTTATCAATTCGCTAATTCATGCTGACTACAGTGCACCAGGCAGCTTAATAAGTATTCGACAACCACAAGGATTCCTGTTCACTAATCCAGGTACTCTGCTTGTATCGATGCGGCAATATTATGAGGGTGGTACTAGCATTTGTCGCAATAAGGCGCTCCAGCGCATGTTTAGCTTAATTGGCGGTGCGGAGCAAGCAGGTAGTGGCGCCGGCAAAATCATGTCGGGTTGGGCCAGTCATCACTGGATGCGGCCCTACCTAGATATGAAAAGTGAGCCCGATAAAGTAGTGCTAGAACTGGAGATGGAAAGCATCCTGTCAGCTCAAGCTCAAGAATTGCTACACCAAGCATTCGGCCAGCGCGCCGATACATTATTTGGCGATGCGCTTACAGTGCTTTCTATCGTAGCAATGGAGCGTAATGCTACTCATCGCAGCCTTCACTATCGAGTGGAAATGCATGCTACAGACCTATCTAATCTATTAAGAACGCTGTGTCGAGATGGCTTTTTGGTATCAAGCGGGCGTGGCTCGGGCACTACTTATGCTCTACAAGAAGAGGGTACAAATCTTACCGATAAACAAGAGTATTTGCCCAAAGAAATAATCGGCGTGCCTGAAAATCTAGCAGGCTCTCGAGAAAATCTAGCAGGCTTGTCTGAAAATCTAGCAGGCTCGTCGGAAAACCTATCAAGCTCTCTAGAAAATCTAGCAGGCTGGAGTAATTTATCTAAGCTGCAGAAGAGATTGCTATTGGCTGCCACTAGTGGGTGGCATACTCCTGCGGAATTAGCTACTGCTACTGAACGTAGCGCTAGCTACTTACGCAGTCAGGTAATACCGTCACTAGTGACGGACGGGCTACTTGTGCGGAAGTATGACGAGGCGACCCATCCCAATCAAGCATACCGAACTGTTCGACAAACCTCATAATATACAGTCCCCTGCTGCTAGCTTTCTCCACCTGCTGCTAGCTTTCTCCAGCAACTTAGCCATTCATCACTCTAGACTGTACTGATGATTACAGTGCGAGTATAGAACCAACCTACCTGCTCGGCATGGGTTACTGTAACAAAACTCTCATTAGCTACTACAGAAGAGTAGATAAAGAGCAAGAACTAGGAATCCGGGGGTAAAACCGGGGGTATAAACATAAAATACCCCTCTAGTGAGGCGCTAGAGGGGTATTAGTGGGCAGTATCGGAATCGAACCGATGACCTCTACCATGTCAAGGTAGCGCTCTAACCAGCTGAGCTAACTCCCCAGGAGAACGGGGCGGGCTAGGCCCGCTGCGCGCAAAAGTACGCCCGCCGGGCGATTGCCGGGCGCGGGCCGCACAACTTTCGGCCCGCCGGGGCGTTGGGAAGGCATGAAAAATACGTTGCTGCTTCTCAGCGCGCTCGCGGCTGCGAGTGGGGCCCACGCCCAGGTAAGGGGCTTGCCCTCGGCCAGCGATTATTCGGAAGGGGCCGGCACTACCTCGCGCAACACGGGCTTCGGCATCAAGGGTGGCCTCAGCTACAGCGACTTGCAAGGCAGCGGCACCAGCATTTTTAGCAGCCGCGACCAGCTCAAGACTTTTCACACCGGGGTGTATGGGCAGTACGGCTTCACGCACTTTGCCTCGGTGCAGGTCGAGGCCCTGTACTCACGCAAGGGCTTTGAGGGCACGGCCCCAGCCACTGGTGGCCCGCAGGCTAATCGCCTCGACTACCTGGCCGTGCCCGTTTTGTTCGTGGGCAATATCACCGAAACGCTGAGCTTTCACCTGGGGCCGCAGGTGGCGGTGCTTACCGGTGCCCGCAGCGGCGGCCAAGACCTCGACGTGGGCCAGAGCGGCTACCACCGCTTCGACTTTGGGGGCGTGCTAGGAGCCGAGGCCCGGCTGGGCCCCGCCCGCCTGGGCGTGCGCTACGACCTCAGCTTTGCCAACCTCTACAAGGATGGTACGGCCCTCACCTACAACGGCCAGCCGCTGAGCACGCTCGTTACGGACCCCAATATCCGCAACGCGGTACTGCAAGTATACCTGGGCATCGGCATCGCGCATTAGCCTAGCCGGTAGCGTACTTTGTGGCTATGCTGCTTTCTACCCTTGTGGCCGCGCCGGCCTGGCTGGCGGCCTACCAGCACCACGAGCTACTGCTAGGCCGCGGCCTGAGCGTGCTCGGCGTGTGGGCTCTGCTCAACTTGTCGGTGAGCGGCTACCACCTGCCGCGCACCGACCGCCGCGAGTCGGCCCACCATTTCCACGTGATGAACTGCGCCTGGGGCTTCATTAACGCCGTGCTGGCGGCGGTGGGCATCCTGCGCACGCACCCCGGCCGGTCGGCCGTGGCGCTCGGCCCCGCGGGGGCGCTGGCCGATATGCACCTCACCGGCCAGGTTTTTCTCTTCAACGCCCTCCTCGATATTGGCTACCTGCTGGTGGCGCGGTGGCTACTGAACCGCGCCAGCTACCCCAGCACCAACCGCCCCGAGCGCCTCTACGGCTACGGCCGCTCGGTGCAGTTGCAAGGGGCGTTTTTGCTGATATTCGATGTAGCGATGTGGTGGCTGCTCGGCAGGCACTAGGTTGTAAACCAATAAGAAGGCCCGTCCCTGCGCTTGCAGAGACGGGCCTTCTTGCTAGTCGGGCTGACTGACCCTAGCCAGCCGTGCCGAGCAGCTTTTCCTCAATCTTCTTATTGAAGGCGTCGAGGTCCTCGGGCTTGCGGCTGGTGATGAAGTTGCCATCCACTACCACTTCCGAGTCTTGCCACTCGGCGCCCGCGTTGCGCAGGTCGGTTTTTACGCTGGGCCAGCTAGTCATGTGCTTGCCACGCACCACATCGGCCTCAATCAGCGTCCAGGAGCCGTGGCAGATGGCCGCCACCAGCTTGCCCGAGTGCGCAAACTCGCGCACAAAGTCCACGGCCGACGGCTCTACGCGCAGCTTGTCGGGATTAATCTGGCCGCCGGGCAGCACCAGAGCATCGTAATCGGCTACGTTAACTTCGTCGAGGGTTCTATCCACGTCTACTTTATCGCCCCAATCCGTCATGTCCCAGCCCTTGATGGACCCTGACTTGAGGGATACCACATCGACCGTGGCGCCTTCGTTTTTAAGAAATTTCTGGGGCTCGGTGAGCTCTACCTGCTCGAAACCATCGGTGGCCAGAATGGCAATGCGCTTGCCTTTAAGCTTATCGCTGCTGAAAATAGACATAGTACTGGTGGAAAAGGAAGGGCGACAGGTATTTGCTGCCGGGGGTTTCCACTTTACGCCCCGCGGCGGGGCGGGGTTGCTGCCGGGGCTAGCCTAGTCGGGCTGGCCGGCGGCGCGGCGCACTTTTTTCAGTTCCTGGCGCACGGCCTTCACGCGGTCGTCAAACCCATCGGGGTCGTAGTCGATACCCGGCACGTCGAGTTCGTCGAGCAGGTCCATGAGGGCGTCGGCGTGGTCGGTGCGGGTGCCGGCGGGCAGCTTCACAAACGTCATTTCCGACCACAGCAGGGCTAGCAGGCGCAGGCCGTCATCCGAGCGCATCTGCATCTCTACCACCAGATTAGAGTTATCGAAGTGAATAATCTGGCTGCTGATGCGCACCAGCACCCCCTGCCGGGCGGGCTTGAGGTAGCTGAGATGGTGCTTGGTAATGACCCAGGCCGCCTGCTGCTCGCGGGCCAGCTCGCCCATGTTCAGGGTGTAGTGCTCGGCTACCTGGTCTTCGCGGGCATTGAGGAAATAGTCGAGGTAGCGGGCGTTGTTGAGGTGCCCCAGCATATCGCAGTCCTGGAAGTGGACGCGGTGCTGAGTTTCGGGGGTGCGCAAAAGCTTGGCCATGCCGCAAAGGTCGGGCCGCCGGCCGAATTACGCCCAACTACTCGGCATGCCGACTACTTTACGAAACGCGCCTTATCTTTTCCGCCTCAACCTCTGCGGCTTGCCTTCTCATGTTTGTACTTACCCCAACCCGCGCCGCCACCCTGCGTGCCCTGGCCGACACGTTTATCCCGGCCGGGCCGGGCGGCAGCCCGCCGGCGGGCTCGGCGCTGGTAGACCTGGCTAAGCTAGCCCTGGCCATCCAGGCGCAGCCGCTGGGGGCGCAGGCCGAGTTTGGGCGGCTGCTGGATGTGCTGGCCAAGCCGCTGGCCGGCCTCACGTGGTGGGGACCGCTGCGGCCGTTTGAGGCCCTGGCGCCGGCCCAGCGCGAGCGCCTGCTGCAAAGCTGGGCCGGCTCGCGGCTGGCGCCCTTGCGCCAGGGGTTTCAGGCGCTGCGCAAGCTGTGCACGTTTCTGTATTATGCGGATAGCCCCACCGATGGCTCGCCCAACCCCGCCTGGGCCGCGCTGGGCTATCCCGGCCCCCAGCCCGTCGCCACTGGCGACGGCACCCCGCCCGGCGCCACCGGGCGGCCCCTCACGCCGCTAGCCCCCACCACCGACACCACGTACCACTGCCAGGTGCTGGTAATCGGCTCGGGCGCGGGCGGTGGCGTGGTGGCCGGCGAGCTGGCCCAGGCCGGCCACGACGTGCTGGTGCTGGAGGCCGGCCCTTACCTGCACGGCCCCGATTTTACGCAGCGCGAGGCCGACATGCTCGGCCGCCTCTACGATGCCCGCGGCGCCCTCAGCACCCGCGACGGTAGCGTGAGCTTGCTGGCCGGCGCCTGCCTGGGCGGCGGCACTACCGTGAACTGGGCGGGCGCCTTCCGCACCCCCGACTATGTGCTGCAAGAGTGGGCTAGCGCGCACGATGCCCCGCAGTTTACCAGCCCCGAATTTCAGCAAAGCCTCGACGCGGTGGCCGCCGCCCTCAGCGTAAACACCGACTACCCGCGCCACAACGGCCAGAACCAGGCGTTGCGCGACGGCTCGGCCCGGCTAGGGCAAGCTACCCGGCTTATCCCACGTAATGAAAAGGGGGTTACCAGCTCAGACCACCATTTTCAGGGCCTGGGCTACTCTTCGCTGGGCGATGCCCACGGCCACAAGCAGGGCACCCTCAACACCTACCTGCGCACCGCCGCCGCCCACGGTGCCCGCCTGCTGCCCGCTACCCGCGCCGAGCGCGTGACCAGCGCGGCGGGCCGGGCTACTGGTGCCGAGGCCGTGCACACCACCCCTGGCGGCCAGCGGGTGCGCATTACTGTGCGGGCCGAGCGCGTGGTGGTGGCGGGCGGCGCCATTCAGACGCCGGCTTTGCTGCTGCGCTCGGGGCTGCGGCACCCGCACCTGGGGCGGCATCTGCACCTGCACCCTACGGTGGCGGTGGCGGCGCACTACCCGCACCCCATGCACTCGTGGCACGGGCCGAGCATGAGCGTGGTGAACGACACGTTTACGCGGCTGGGCGGCAGCAACTTTGGCGTGAAGCTCGAAACGCCGCCCACCCACCCCGGCCTGCTGGCCATGGTGCTGCCCTGGCGCTCGGGGGCGCACCACCGCGAGCTGCTGCAGGCCGCCGACCACCTGGGCTCGTTCATTGTGCTCACCCGCGACCGCGATGGGGGTAGGGTGCGCATTGATAAGCAGGGCATGCCGCTGATTGACTACCGATTGTCGGCATTTGATAAGCAAAACCTGCTCACCGGCATTCGGGCAGCCGCCGAGATTCACGTGGCGGCTGGGGCGCACACCGTGTACTTGCCGCACGGCTCGCTGCCCATCTTGCGCGCCCACGAGGGGGTAGTGCAAAACCCCGCGCTGCTGGCTGCCCTGCCGCGCTTGCCGTGGCAGCCCAACCGCTACGGCCTCTACAGCGCCCACCAAATGAGCACCTGCCGCCTCGGGGGCCAGGCTAACACTCACCCGCTCAGGCCCAACGGCGAAACCGTGGAGGTGCGCAACCTCTACGTGGCCGATGGCTCGGCCTTCCCGGCGTGCAGTGGCGCCAACCCCATGCTCACCATCATGGCGCTGGCCCACTACACGGCCCAAGGCCTGAAGGCAACCGGCACTACCTGAGTCGGCTAGCCCCCCGTCTCGGCGCGAGCCCAGTAGTGCGCATTTTTCTTTTTGCAGCCCGCGCGCCACCTACTTGCTAGAGGATAAAGCACATAGCTAGCGGACGAAAACCAACAACCAAGAAAAGTCATAATCAGCCTAACTCATAATACTATTAATAGAAAAATTAAAAGCCAGCTAGTAAAGCTTTTAGCCTACGTCTTCCTCGTATATTTGCTACTAGTCTACTCGTGCCTGCTTTTTATATGTCAATTATATTTGATTCTACTACTACCTCTTCTGCTGCTGGTAATCCTCCCGAAGACGATAAAAAGTGGCGCGTACAGGCTGAAGCTCAATTAGCTGAGCTGCGGCAGGCCCTGGCCCTGGCCCAGGCGGGGTTAGCCGTGCAAAGCAAGCGCCTGCTGGCCCTGCTCGATACGGCTCCCGCCAGTGCCAGTGCGGCGCCCCCCATCCGGGCCACGGCCCCTAGCCAGCCCGACACCCAGCAGCTGCAGCTTACCGACCAAAACCCGCACCCGGTGCTGCGTCTCACGGCCACTGGCCAGGTGCGTTACGCCAACCCCGCCGCCCTGGCCCTGGGCAGCGTGCTTACCCAGGCCGGGCGGGCCAATGGCCACCTGCTGCCCCTGGTGCGGGCGGCCCTGCGCCTGGGCACCACCCAGCAGCAGGATGTGACGCTGGCCGATAGCTGGTACGCGGTGCAGGCCGTGCCCGGCCCCGGCGACACCTGCGCCACGCTCTACCTCACCAGCAGCGATGCCTTGTATGCCACCGAGCAGCGGCTGGCCGAGCAGCACGAGTTTTACGAAGCCATTCTCAACTCGCTGGCGGTTGATGTGGCCGTGTTCGATGCCGAGCAGCGCTTCCAGTTTATCAATACCCGCGCCATCAAAACGCTGGCCGTGCGCGAATGGGCCATCGGCAAAACCGACGAGGACTACTGTACCTACCGCCATATCCCCGTCGAGGTAGCCGCCGAGCGCCGCCGCCGCTTTGCCGAAGCTTGCGAAAGCGAGGCGGCCGTGCAGTGGCACGAAACCTTTGCTACCGACCAGGGCCCCCAGCACTGGCAGCGGCTGCTGCAACCTATATACGCCCCCGACGGCACCCTGCGCCTGATGGTGAGCACCGGCATAGACACTACTGCGCAGCGCCTGGCCGAAAAGAAACTGACCGAGCAGCAGGCTTTCTACGAGTTTGTGCTGAACCAGCTGCCAACCGACATTGGCGTATTTGACGCCCAGTACCGCTACTTGTTTGTAAATGAGCGCGGCATAAAAGACTCGGAAGTGCGTAAGTGGGTGATTGGCAAAGACAACTTTGCGTATTTCGACCGCACCGGCCGGCCCCGTACCATGGCAGAAACGCGCCACAGCCAGCTCGAAGCGGCCGTGCGGGCGCGGCAGCTCGTGACCTACGACGAGCACTTTGAGCGCCCCGAGGGCACCCGCCACCAGCTGCGCTGCCTGCACCCGGTGTTTCATCCCGATGGCGCGCTGCACCTCATTGTGGGCTACGGCCTCGACATCACCGAGCGCGTGGAGGCCGAGCAAACCCTGACCCAGGCCAAGCTGGCGGCCGAGGAATCGTCGCGCCTCAAGGAGGCGTTTCTGGCTAACATGAGCCACGAGATTCGCACGCCCATGAACGCCATTCTGGGCATGAGCCAGCTGCTGGCCAAAACGCCGCTCGCCCACGACCAGCTGGGCTACCAGCAGGCCATTACGACTTCGGCGGAGAACCTGCTCGTTATCATCAACGATGTGCTGGACCTCTCGAAGCTGGAGGCCGGCAAGCTTATACTGGAAATCATCGGCTTCTCGCCGGCGCACCTGCTGGCCCAGGTCGAGCAGACGCTGCGCTTCAAGGCCGCCGAGAAGGGGCTGGGCCTCGTTACCATCCTGAGCCCGCAGGTGCCGCCGGTGCTACTCGGCGACCCCTACCGCATCCGGCAGGTGCTGCTCAACCTGGCCGATAACGCCCTGAAATTCACCCATAAGGGTATGGTAACGGTAGAGTGCGCCCTGAAGCCCAGCAAGCCCGGCGCGCCCGCCGACACGGTGGCCGTCGAGTTTCGGGTTACCGACACGGGCATCGGCATCGAGCCCGAGTACATGGCCACCATGTTCACCGAGTTCAGCCAGGCCGATACGTCAGTGACGCGTCGGTTTGGGGGCACGGGGCTAGGCCTCAGCATTTGCCGCGACCTGGTGCGCCTCATGGGCAGCGAGGTCGATGTGAGCAGCAAGAAAAACAAGGGCACCACCACTTGCTTTACGCTGCACCTGCCCATCGGCTCGGCGCACTCGGTGAAGCGGCGCAAGCTGCCGCCCCTCACGCCCCAGCAGCAGCAGCACCTGCGTGGCAAACGCGTGCTGCTGGTAGAAGACAATATGTTTAACCGACAGATTGCCAAGTCGTTCCTGACCCAGGCCGCGGTGGAGGTGGTGGAAGCCGAGCACGGCGCCCAGGCCGTGGAGGCGGTGCAGCGCCAGCGCTTCGACCTTATCTTGATGGATGTGCAGATGCCCGTGCTCGATGGCTACGCCGCCACGGTGCTGCTGCGCCAGCAGCTAGCCCTCACCACGCCCATTATTGCCCTCACGGCCAACGCCATCAGCGGGGAGCGCGAAAAGTGCCTGGCCGCCGGCATGAACGGCTACCTCGCCAAGCCGTTTCAGGAATCGCAGCTGCTGCAATTGCTGCACGACTGGGTGCTGCCCGCCGGCGAGGTGCCCCTAGCGGAGCCGACGGCCCCAGCCGCGCCCGCCGAGCCCGCGCGCCTCGTCAGCAGCCCCAACCTCTACAGCATCGACGACCTGCTGAAGGCTGGCCAGGGCGACCCCGAATTTGTGGTGTTTATGCTGCAAACCTTCACCGAAAGCTGCGAGGAAGCCCTGCAAGACCTGCGCCGCGGCCTGCTCACCGCCGACCTGACCCTGCTCAAAGACACGGCCCACACGCTCAAGCCGAGCTTGCAGCACCTCAACGCCTGGCAGCCGCTCTCGCCGGTCGAAAAGCTCGATACCTGGGATGGCGAGTTTGCATCCGAGCCCCTGCAACTGCTCGTCGATTCGGTGGAGGAGCGCCTGCGCGAAGCCCTGGCCCAAATTGCCCTCGACTTGCAGGAAGAACGGGTGATGACCCGCTTGCTGGTGGCGTAGAAGCGGGGAGTAAAAATTAAAAATGAGGAATTAAAAATCTGGTGTTCAAATTTTTAATTCCTCATTTTTAATTTTTACTCCCCGCCGGGGCTGTGCGCTAGGGTGCCGTTTTGCGTAGAGGCAGCTTTTACTGCTGCTTTCTATGACCTCGACGCCTTCTCTGCGGACGCTGGGCTACGCCGCGCTTTTGGTAGCGGCTTCCAGCTGCTCGGTTTTTCACCGCAATCGCGATACGCCGCCGGCCGCCGTGGTAGAGCCCGTGCGCACGCCCGATTCGCCCACGCCGCCCACCGCCGCCCGCGACCTCGCCGATGCCATGACGACCGTGCTGCACCTGCGGCCCGACCAAACCACCCGCGCCCGCCAGGTTTTGAACGCAACCGTGGAGCAGGTCAACGCCGCGCGGCAGCAGTACCCCGCCCAATCGCCGCAGCTCAACGCGGCCCTGGCCCGCATCAATGCCTCGTCCGACAAGCAGCTGCGCACCATCCTTGGCCCCACCTCCTACCGCGAGATGCAGGTGAAGCGCGCCCAGATTCAGGCCGAGATGCAGCAGCGCCGCTAGCCCTGCTCCAGGCCGGGCAGCACGCGCCGCGGGGCCACGTCGGTATCGTCGTAGAGGTCGCGCAGGGCGAGCACCAGCCCCAGGTCGGGGATTTTGAGCACGCTCTCGGCCGTGGTGAGCAGGGTGTATACCCACTGCCCGGCCTCGTCGCGCCGGAACCACTCGACCACCCAGGCCGATTGCGACACCAGCACGTAGTGGCGCAGGCTGGGTAGCTGCTGGTAGTTGGCAAACTTTTCGGTGCGGTCGTACTCGGCCGTGGCCGGCGACAGCACTTCGGCAATGAGCACTGGGTGGCGCACCAGGTAGGCATCGCGCAGGTCGGCCGGGTCGCCGGTCACCAGCACATCGGGGTAGGTGTAGAAGGCATTGGCACGCACCACCACCAGCACGCTCTCGTCGAGCACGCGGCAGGCGCGGCGCCGGGCCTCGGGCCGCAGGGCGGCCACCAGGTTGCCTTTAATAATGTTGTGGGTGATGGTATTGCCTTCAATAGCAAATACTTCGCCCTCCAGGTATTCGTGTCGCACGGCGCTTTTTGCCTGCAGCGCAAAGTATTCTTTCAGCGTGTAGTGGCGGGGAGAAGCAGCTTGTTCCATGAAGTATGATTTTCTTCAAATGTACACGGCCGCTGCCGCGCCCTTCGCATGGCTAGGCAATACCGCTGCGCCGAGGCTAGCCCCGCGCAGGGCGCGCTACCAGGCAATACCACCGCTGCTCAGCGCAGCAGCTTATCTTACAAATACCTCAGCAACAAGCCTATTAGGCGGCGTATCCGGCCGGTATAGGGCGGGTAAAACTGCTTGATGGCGGTGAACCCTATGCGCTGCTGCAACACCGCCTTCTCGTTGCTGAACGCCAGAAAGCCCGCGTGCCCGTGCGCTTTGCCCAGGCCGCTGTTGCCAACCCCACCGAACGGCAAATCGGGATGCGCGAGCTGCATAATGGTTTCGTTTACGGCCGCGCCGCCGGCGGCTACGGTGGCGAGCAAGTAGCGGCGGTTGGCCGCGCTGGTCGTGAACACGTACTGGGCCAGCGGCGGCAGGCGGGCGTTCACGTAGGCGGCCGCCTCGGGCAGGTGGTCGAAGGTGAGCACCGGCAGCAGGGGCCCGAATATTTCTTCTTCGAGCACGGCCGCGCCGGCCGGCACAGCGGTAAGAATAGTGGGTTCGAGATACAGCTGGTGCTCGTCGAGGCTGCCGCCCTGGGCCACGGTGGCGCCGTGCGTTTGGGCATCTTCGAGCAGCGCGGCCAGCCGGGCAAAGTGGTGCGCATTAACGATGCGGGCAAAGGACTTCGAGCGTTTAATCTCTTCGTTGCTAGCCCCGTAGTACCGGGCAATGGCCTGCCGCAGCTCGGCTAGCAGCGCCACGTGCACGCTGGTGTGCACCAGCAGGTAGTCGGGCGCCACGCAGGTTTGGCCGGCGTTCAGAAACTTACCCCACACTATTTTCTCGGCCGCGTCGCGCAGGTTGGCCGTTTCGTCCACTATCACCGGGCTTTTGCCGCCCAGCTCCAGCGTAATGCCACTGAGGTGCTCGGCCGCGGCGCGCATCACAATTTTGCCAATCTGCGGCGAGCCGGTGAAGAAAATATGGTTCCAGGGCAGGCGCAGCAGCTCGCTGGCCACGTCCTTATCGCCCTCCAGCACCAGCACTTCTTCGGGCCGAAACAGCTCCTCGGCCAGCCGGCGCAGCAGGGCCGAGGTGGCGGGCGTCTGTTCGGCGGGTTTGATTACCACCGCGTTGCCGGCCGCCAGCGCCGATACCAGCGGGTCGAGGGCCAGGTAAAAAGGATAGTTCCAGGGCGCAATGACAAGCACTACGCCCTTGGGCTCGGGCTGCACCCAGCCCCGGGTGCCCAGCAGTGCCAGGGGCGTGCCCACGGCCCGCGGTGCCAGCCACTGCTTGAGGTGGCGGCTGGTGTGGCGAATTTCGGTGAGCAAGGGCCAGATTTCGCTCAGGTCGGTTTCCTCAGGTGGCTTGCGAAAGTCCTGGTGCAAGGCCTCCTGAATAGCTGGTCGGTTAGCCATCAGCCACTTGGCTAGCCGGGCTAGCCGCTGCCGGCGGGCCGCCGTGCCCTCGGCCCGCAGGGCCGGGGCATTGGCCCGCAAAGCCGCAAATTCGGCGGCAAACCGGTTGGCGGGGCTAGCGGCCAGGGGCAGCGGGGCGGGCAACGGGGCAACGAAAAGCATAGAAAGCAACAGCGTTTAAACGACCTTAACCCCCGGCTAGGGGCTTGACTGCGCGGAAGATACAGCGGCAAAGGCTACCCGCGCACCGCGGAGTGGGCCAGCCCGCGGGGCCGCTGGCCCGTTGCTTTTGCCAAGCCAAAAGGCCTGCCCCGGCTAGGGGCAGGCCTTTTGGCAATGAGGGGGCTAGCCTTTAGAACAAGCCTTTTTTTACGGTGCGGTTGCCGTGCTCATCAATCTTAATCTTGGTGCCGTCGGCCCGCTTGATTTTCACTGAGCCATCGTCGCTACGCTTGATTTTGGCGCCGTTCTCGTATTTCACTTTACGGTCGTTGTCGTCATTTTCCATCTTTTTGATGCCCGAGCCCTGGCCTACGCGGGCGCCCAAGCTAGGCCGGGCGGCCGGGCGCGAGGTCGTGGTGGTCGTCGTCGTGGTAGCCGTGTAGGGGCCGGCGTAGTAATTGCCTTGGTTGGCGGTGTAGGTACCGTAGGCGGTGGGGTCGGTCACGAAGGTTTTCACCTCGCGGGTCGTCTGGTCGTTGAGGTCGCGCACGGCAGCGTAGCGGCCCACAGTGTCGGGGCGGGCGTCGAGGTCACGCAGGGCCAGGGCACGGGTGTAGTACACCTGCTGCAAATGGGCCTTGGTAGCGGCGTCGGTGGCGCGCAGGTCGGCGGCTACCTGGTCGGCCAGCTGCTGGGCGCTGGTGCGGTAGGTGGCCGTGTCTACGGTCGTGGTGGTCGTGGTAGTTTCGGTGGTGCCGCCGGGCACTACGGTGGTTTCGGTAGTCTCGGTTTTCTTTTCCTGCGAGCAGGAGGCTAGGGCAACCGTAGCGGCCGTAGCCAGCAGAAGGAGGTTGGATTTCATGAGTTTAGAGCAAGTAAGGTGCGGCTTAGCCGCCAGTAGCCACTCATACGCACTGCCCAGAAATGATGTTGCCAGCCCCTTACTAAAGAGCTGGCAACTATTACCTTAGCCAAAAACAACCACTTAGGCATTCACCACCGAGCCACCGTTGGGGTGCAGCGTCTGGCCCGAGAAGTACGAAGCGTCTTCCGAAGCCAGAAATACATAGGCCGGGGCTACTTCCGACGGCTGGCCGGCGCGGCCCATGGGCACATCGTGACCAAACAGCGGCAGCTTCAGCAAGCCCACGCCCGTAATAAAGGGCGTCCAGATGGGGCCCGGCGCTACCGAGTTTACCCGGATGCCTTTTTTCACGAGTTGCAGCGACAAGGCCCGCGTGAAGGCCTCGATGGCGCCCTTGGTCGAGGTGTAGTCGAGCAGCGACTCGTTGCCTTTATACGCATTCACCGAGGTGGTATTGATGATGCTCGCGCCTTCCTTGAGGTGCTTCAGCGCCGTGCGCGTGATGCGGAACATGGCGATAATATTGAGGTTGAAGATGCTGTCAAGCTCTTCATTGGTAATGTCCTCGAGCGAGTCGTGCCAGTTTTGTTCGGCGGCATTGTTTACCAGCACATCCAGCTGGCCGTATTCGGCCACGGTGCGCTCCACAATCTGCTCGCAGAAGGCGGGCACTTTCAGGTCGCCGGGCAGCAGCAGGCAGCGGCGGCCTTCGGCCTGCACCAGCTGCTGCACTTTTTCGGCATCCTCCTGCTCGGTGGGAAAGTAGCAGATGGCTACATCGGCTCCCTCGCGGGCGAAGTGCACGGCCACGGCCCGGCCAATGCCCGAGTCGCCGCCCGTAATGAGCGCAATCTTATTCCTGAGCTTGTCGGCCCCTTTGTAGCCTTCGCGGATGTACTCGGGCTCGGGAACCATCTTGTGTTCGAGGCCGGGCTTACCAGCG
This sequence comes from uncultured Hymenobacter sp., assembly GCA_964385095.1. GTDB lineage: Bacteria > Bacteroidota > Bacteroidia > Cytophagales > Hymenobacteraceae > Hymenobacter. The sequence continues at coordinate 13,625 of CAYLNN010000002.1, read as the reverse complement.
CCCGCATCCTGGTGCTGAGGCGGAAAAATCGTGGGTTTATCAGACATTTTTTTGTGGATAAGGAAAGTCAGTTCGTGGCTCGGCTTAACGGCCCGCTCCTGTGGAGGTTACCCGCCGGGGCGTTTTCGCCGAAAAACTCTGTCCTTTGCGGCTCGTTTTTTTGCTTCTGGCCGTGCCCGACTCCCTTCCCTCCAGTGCCCCTAGCGCGGCTAGCCCACCGCCCCGCCACTTTGTGCTGCACAAGCCCTACGGCTACCTGAGCCAGTTCACCAGCACTTTTGCTAAAGAAGTCAGGAAGAAGCACTTCCTGGGCGAGCTCGGTGATTTTCCGGCCGGCACCATGGCCATCGGCCGCCTCGATGAGGACAGCGAGGGCCTGCTGCTGCTCACCACCGATGGCCGGGTGAGCGAGCAAATCCGCAGCCGCCACGTGGAGAAGGAATACTACGCCCAGGTCGATGGCCTGCTCACGCCCGCAGCCTTGGCTAGCCTGCAAAGCGGCGTGGACATCAGCATTCACGGCACGCCCTACCGCACGCTGCCCTGCCAGGCGCGCCTGCTGGCCGCGGTGCCCGACTTGCCGCCGCGGGGCCGCCGCATCCGCGACGACCGCCACGGCCCCACCAGTTGGGTGGCCATTACGGTAACCGAGGGCAAGTTTCGGCAGGTGCGCAAAATGACGGCCGCGGTGGGCTTTCCGACCCTGCGGCTGGTGCGCGTGCGCGTGGGCGAAGTGCTGCTCGATGGCCTGCCGGCCGGGGCTAGCCGTGAGGTCAGCGGTTTTTCAAAAAATAAGAAGTAAATTCGGGACTTATTCCGGTGCAAGGTGGTTCTATAATAGTCCGTTGCCGCCCGGTGCTGGTTTCACGCCGGCAGCAGCCGAATACCCTATCAACCCCCTATGGCCAGAGCGCAAGAAAGTTTCAGCAAGAAAGAAAACGAGAAAAAGCGGCTGAAAAAGCAGCAAGAGAAGGCCGAGCGCCGCGAAGAGCGCCAAGCTAACAAGAAGGATTCCAGCCTGGAAGAGATGTTGGCCTACGTTGATGAGAACGGCAACATCACCAACACGCCGCCGGACCCGACCAAGAAAAAGAAGGAAATCAACGTCGAGGACATCCAGATTGGCGTGCCCAAGCAGGAAGACCGCGAGCCGGAAGACACCCAGCGCACCGGCACCGTGACCTTCTTCAATTCGTCGAAGGGCTATGGCTTCATCAAGGATGCCGCGAGCCAGGAAAGCATTTTCGTGCACGCCAACGCCCTGGGCGGCCTCACGCTGCTCGAAGGCAATAAAGTATCGTTTGAGGTAGAGCCGGGCATGAAAGGCCCGACCGCCGTGCGCGTGAAAATGAGCGCCTAGCGCTTCACTAGCCCGTCAACTTAAGAAAGGCGGCTGCAACCCTGGCGGTTGCGGCCGCCTTTTTTGAGTTGGGCACTACCTAACCCCGGCAGCCAGCCTAGCCAGCAACACGCAGTATAAGAAATACTGTGGCCGGGCTAGGGCACCGCAGCCAGCGGCTTTTCCTACGCCCCGCACAGCCCTTGTGCACCCTAGCCAAGGCGCAGTGTGCGAGGCCGGCGCTATTCTGTCCGGCACCCAGCTTGCGCGGGCCAACCAGCGGCAACCTGGCCGCGAGCCGCAGCCGTATAGCCGTTCATGGCTGATTCCCTTAACTCCCCCACCCGCCCCGGCCAGGACGAGCCGGAGCTAACGCCCGCGGGCTCGCCCATTTATCGCTCCGAAGGCAGTGAGCCGGCCCCGCTTGAGCTAGCCAACGGCAATGACGCGACCATTTCGGCCATCGCCGACCACATCGAACGCCACCTGGGACCGGTGAGTGGCGTGTACCACGAACTCTTATCCGACAAAGTGCACCTCGATGTGCACGTAGTGCCGCCCAGCACCGATTTTCCATTTTATGCCCTCATCACCTCGGGCATGAGCGACCGGCCCATGAGCGTGCCGCCCGAGGCTAGCCCCGCCGATGCCCCGCCCTTTGCCGAGCTGTGCCTGCTGCTGCCCAGCACCTGGAACATCCCCGACGACCCGGCCGACATTGCTACCGCCTTTGAGGATGAGAACGTGTACTGGCCCATCCGCTGGCTGAAAAGGCTGGCCCGCCTGCCGCACGAGTACGGCACCTGGCTGGGCTTCGGCCACACTGTTCCCAACGGCGAGGAGGCCACGCCGTTTGCCGGCAATACCGAGCTGGGCTGTATGCTGCTGCTCACGGCGCTCAGCCTGCCCGATGAGTTCCAGACGCTAGTGGTGAGCCCCGAGAAAACCGTGCAGTTTTACACCCTCTACCCCATTTACCGCGAGGAGATGGCGCTGAAAATGGCGCAGGGCGTCGATGCGCTCATCGACCAGTTTGAGGTTTACGACACCCGCGACGTGCTGGACCTAACCCGGCCCAACACTGCCCTAGCTTAAGCTGAACAGCGGCATTTGAGTCGTTGAGGGCCAGCCCCTGGCAGTATTGTCTTCTTCGATTTTCCTGTTGTATACTATGATATCTTTACCGTTTCCTGCCGCGCTCGCTTCCCATAGCTTCCTTCTTCGCTGAACTGCACCTGATGGGTAACCGTTACCGCGTGGTGCGCTGCCAGCCGCCTCCCAGTCTACCGACGCCCGCGGCCGGGTCAATGCCAAGGTGCGCCACGACCTGCTGCACTTGACCGTGGACGTGCCCGACGGCGACGAACTGCTGGACTGGGCCGCCACCATCCATAAGCCGCTGGGGGGTGAGGTCGTTTTTTACAACCCCACCCAGCTGGCGGCCTTGGAAACCATCGCTTTTACGGTGGGCGAGTGCGTGGGCTATCAGGAGGTATTTGAGAGCCGGACGGGTGGCGACGGCGCCTACGTGTGCCAGCTCATCATTGCCGCCCCGGCCTTTGAGCTGCGCGCAGGCGGTGCGCCGCCCGCGGCTACGGTGGCCTCGGCATCTTTGCACAAGGCCGCCAGCGCAGCTAGCCAAGCTCAGCCGGCCGCTGCTGCCGTAGCCACCGCCGCGGCAGTCGCAGAAGCATCCGCCGCCACCGCAGGGGCCTCAACCGCCGACATTGCCGCTGCGGGGGCCGCCGCGGCTGCCGCGCACATTTTACCCGCCGGCTTGCCGGCCGGCTTTGTGCCCGAGCACAGCCTGCTGGAGTTTACCGCCACCATCGGCGGGGCCCAGCACATGAAACCGTCCGAAGTAATGGAGCAGCTTTACCACCTCTTCAACGCGGCTTCGGCCGCTTCGCTGCCGGGTCAGCCCTCGCTGGCGCACTGGAAAGCGGTGGAAAACCTGATGCGTAGCTCGTACTACATAAACCCGGCCGATGGCGAGATAAACGCCGCTGAATGGGCACTAGCCCCCCGCCAACGGCGGCTACCAGCGCCAGACCGTGCAGCTCAAAGCCGGCGATACCTATGACCGCTACCAGGGCAGCGTGTTCGATAAAAAACTTGACCCTGTTACTACTGACCCTATTGACTATGAAGCAGGGGATGAGTTTGGCGTGACGTTTGGCGGCAACTTGGTGTCGCCGCTAGGCCAGGCGGGGGCACCGGGCGTGCCGCAGTCCTTCGAGTCGCGGGCGCTGAACATGGCCCAGGACCAGTACCCCTTCAAATACACCATTAACATCCTGCGGGACGTTCCTTCCGATGCTGTGTATGGTGAGGTAGCCAACGTCATTCCTTGGTACGGTCAGCCTGGCGGCGGCACCCAGCTTAACATCGCCTTCCCCGATGAGTATGCGAAAGGGATACTATGGAACCGTAAGCAATGGCAGGAAATGCAGAGGCAGGGCTTTGCAAAAATTGATTTGCAGTCCTCTCCTAACGGCCAGTTCGAAGTATTACCCAAAAACAGGGTGCGGCAGCTCAAGGATAACCCTAATAAGATAGTCTAAATGTCCGCCCCCATCCCGATGCTGACCGAAGGTCTGCCTATTCGCCGCCTCGGCGTCGTGACCCAGGCCACCGCCTCCATCCGCCGGGTCGCTGCCCACCCAGCTATCGCCCAATCGCCGGAAAGATACTTAGTGCCTGTTACATTCCCCACGTAAATTCCGATGGAGAGTGGCTGGCGCTTGCAACACGCTTCACCTACCACCGGTCAACTCGTTACCCAGAATGCGCTGGTGGACCTATTTCATGGGCCGCTCCACCAAAACATTAGCCTACACTCCTTCGAGCTACGTAACACTGGCCTGCTCGACAGCATCGCCGCCGTTTTTGACGGCTTGCGCCTGACGGATGAGCGGGCTGAGGGGCGCTACGGCTACAGCTTTCCCGTGCTCCCACCCCGACCTATGGCCGGCGGTACCCCAGACCTGACGTACTACCGGCCTATGGAAGCGCCCACTGAGCAATACCTGCTGCTTTACGACAATCGCTTTGCCCCCGGCGAGCGGCCATACGAAGAGCCCAGCCTGGTCAACCTTTACGCCTTGGTACAAGTGGAACTTGACGAGGAGCGCTTCGTCTTGCTGCTGCGCCAAGCCATCGACGCGGCCTACGAGGCGCGCTAGCCCTAGCGCACGTACGGAGCCATTTGGGTGCTGGCAGGTACATGGGCTAGGCAGCATTTGATGGGGCAAGGTGGCCGGGCTGGCTAGCTCCGCGCAGCCTACCTCTACCACCCGGCAGCCAAGGCTCTCCAGGCTTACCGCTATATTTGGCCCCATCCTTTTCCAGCTCCAGTATATGGCTGCGCAAGGTTCCCGCTCACTCATCGACGACCTGGTAAGCTATTTCGACCAGAAAACTGAGGTGCAAGCCGCCTATTTCGCGTTTCTCTTCAGTTCCGTTAGCCAAACGCACGACTTGTTTCTGGGCGTTGAGCACGTGGGCGAGCTAGAAAGCATTCAGCGAATGACCTTGCTCATCAAGAATGTGTATTTGGGCGACAATCCCATGTATTTTGCTTCTACTGAGCACGATGCCGACACGTTTGCCATCGTCAAGGAAGAAGGGTTGCTCTTCTTGTCGCGCCAGGACGACACTGTGGTGGCCCAGGAACTGCTCAAGCTGCTGTTCAACAAGAGCGGCGGCAGCGAGGCCCTGGTGGCCGCCGTGCGCACCCACACTGTGTATGCGCTGGTTGACCAGGCCAAACTGCAAGAAAAAAAGCTGGCCGTGCCGTCCTTCGCGCAGGGTGAAACCATCATGACCCCACTCTATACTCAGCCCAACATGTTGGCGCTGGCGGGCATGGCGGCCGTGCCGCCCGGCCTAGCCCTCACCCGCGTGACGTGGAGCCAGCACCTGGCCGGGGCCCCGCCCCGCTACGTAGTGCTCAACCCCGACACCGCCTTCACGGCGGCCTTCGAGCTGTAGGCAGTCATTCTTGCTTTAACAGAAAGCGGCTGAAGCTTTAGGAGCTTCAGCCGCTTTCTGTTAAAGCACGTGCCGCTAGGGCCGCCTTACATGTGAATGGCCCGGTTCTCGGTGGCCGCCAGGCAGGCTTCTTTCATGGCCTCCGCGTAGGTGGGGTGGGCGTGGCTCATGCGGGCCACGTCCTCGGCCGAGGCCCGGAATTCCATGGCGGTCACGGCCTCGGCGATGAGGTCGGCGATGCGCGGCCCTATCATGTGCACGCCCAGAATTTCGTCGGTCGTCTTGTCGGCCAGTACTTTCACAAAGCCGTCGGTGTCCATGCTGGCACGGGCGCGGCCGCTGGCCTTGAAGGGGAACGAGCCGGTTTTATAGGTGCGGCCCTCCTGCTTGAGCTGCTCCTCGGTGAAGCCCACGCCGGCCACCTCAGGCCAGGTGTACACCACGCCGGGGATGAGCAGGTAGTTGATGTGCGGCTTCTGACCCACGATGGTTTCGGCCACGAACACGCCTTCTTCCTCGGCCTTGTGGGCCAGCATGGCGCCCCGAATCACGTCGCCGATGGCGTAGATGCCGGGCACGTTGGTTTGCAGGTGCTCATCGACCTTGATGCGGCCGCGCTCTTCCATCTCCACGCCGGCGGCTTCGAGGTTGAGGCCGGCCGTGTAGGGCGCGCGGCCCACGGCCACGAGGCAGTAGTCGCCTTCCAGCTTCAGCTCCTCGCCCTTGGGCGTGGTGGCCGTTACGGTCACGGTGTCGCCCTCGCGGGTGGCGCTGGTCACTTTGTGGCCGAGATAAAACTCGATGCCGATTTTGCCCAGAATGCGCTTCAGCTCCTTGCCCAGGGCCAGGTCCATGGTCGGGATGAGGCTGTCGGTAAACTCGACTACGCTCACCTTGGCCCCCACGCGGGCGTATACGGAGGCCATTTCGAGGCCGATAACGCCGCCGCCAATCACGATGAGGTGCTTGGGCACCTCGCGGATATTCAGCGCCTCGGTGCTGGTGATGATGCGCTGCTTGTCCTGCTGAATGAACGGCAGCACCGTGGGCTTGGAGCCGGTGGCGATGATGACGTTCTTGGTTTCAATCTGCTGCGCCTCGCCGCCCTCGGTGGGCACGATGCTGAGGTGGTTTTTATCGACAAACGAACCGACGCCCTTGAGCACGTCGATTTTGTTTTTCTTCATCAGGTAGGCGATGCCGTCCACATTGGCCTTCACGACGCCGTTTTTACGGTCTATCATCTGGTTCATGTTCACCTGCAAGTTCTCCAGCTCAATGCCGTGCTCCTTGAAGGTGGTGTGGGCATTGTGGTAGTGCTCGGTGCTGTCGAGCAGGGCCTTGCTCGGGATGCAGCCCACGTTGAGGCAGGTGCCGCCGAGCGTGGGGTACTTCTCGATGAGGGCGGTTTTAAGACCCAGCTGGGCGCAGCGGATGGCGGCTACATAGCCGCCCGGCCCCGAGCCGATAACGGTAACGTCGTATTGATTCATAGGAACAAAAACAGGCGCACACCGCCGGTTGGTTCCGGCAAAGATACGCGGGCCCCGCGGGCGGCTAGCCCCCGAAGCCCGCGCTTTTCGCGGCAATCGTTACCGCTTGGGCCGGGGGCTGAGGGCCACGCCGCCCGCCAGCACCAGGGCGTCTTCGCCCGCGCCTACGGTGGCGCTGGCTAGGCCCGTTTTCTCGCTGATGCCCTGGCGCAGGTAAAAGGTCAGGAACGTGGCGGCCACGGCGCCCAGGCTACCCACCAAGGCACCCTTGAGGGCGCTGCCGCCCTGAGTCTTGTACCAGGTAGCGCCCACCAGCGCGCCCGAGGCGGCGCGGGTAGTGAGCTGCTGCGGCACAATGCGGTTGGGCGTGTTGGGCAGCTTGTCGCCCACTAGCTCGCCGGCGGCCAGCACTTTCAGCAGGCTAGCTACGCCGGGCTTGGCCAGCAGGCGCAGCGGCGACTTGGCCATGCCCGGCGCCAGCGCCCGGCTCGACAAATAGTCGCTCAGAAACATGGGGCCGCTGACGGCGCGCGAGCCCGTGAGGGCGGCGAAGCCCAGTGCGGGCCAGAACTTGGCGGCGCGAGGCGCGGCCGACGAGGCAGATTTTTTAGCTTTCATGGAAAAGGCAGTCGGAAAAGCGATTTGCCAGTTAAACGAAAAGCCCGCCAAAACGGCTAGCCCCTGAGCCCGAAAAAGCCCAGCCACTGCGCGGCCGGGCTTTCCTCTGGCGAGCCCGCTGATTGGCGGGTGGCCAGGGGGTAGTTCCTGGGGCGGGGCGCCCACTGCCTCGGTCAACCAAAGCCCCGCCCCAGGAACACTATCGGGGGCTAGTTGATGCCGGCGGCGTGCGCGCGCAGCACCTCGCGGGCGATGGCCAGGTTGGTATCGCGCGAGTTCACCACGAGGTAAATAAACTTGGTGCCGGCCGGGTTGAGCTTGAGCAGGTGCAGCTGGTTGGTGAGGGTGATGAGGATATCCTCAATCGTTTCGCCTTGCAGCTTGAGGGCGGCCATGGCCTTCTGCTTTTGCTTTACTACCTCGGTATTATAAGCAGCCGCGGTTTCGGGGTTGATGCTGGGCGTGTTGGAGTGCGAGGCCAGGGCCATGCCCGACTGCACATCCACCACGGCCACGGCCAGCAGGCCCGGCAAATCCGTAATAATTCCGTCAATTGCTTGCCCAGCGGGGCTATTCTTAGAGTAGGCCATGATGGCAGATAAGGGGGTAATTAAAGGAGTAGAATCAGGTAATGATGCGGACTGTCTTAGGGCGTCTTCTTGTTGTTTGCGGGCGACTAGCTTGCGGTAGGTTTTCGCTTTCACGTCGGCAGTCGGAGCGGCCGGGCCGCCGGTAAATCAGAAGGTTAGAAAAACAGCCAGTGGCGGCGCTTGGGTGCCTTGGGCTGCAGCGTCACGGCCTCGCCGGCCTTGGCCTGGCTAGCAGTTACTTCCTGCTCGTGGTAGCCGCCGTAGCCGTATTGTAGCGTGGCCAGGCCATCGGCGGGCACGCGCAGCGAGTAGTTGCCCTGGGCATCGGTGCTGGTGCCCTGGGCGGTGCCTTTGCGCAGCACGGTAGCGCCGGCCAGCGGCAGGCCTTTCTCATTCAGAATGCGGCCGTGCAGCACCACGGTGCGGCTGGCGGCGGCTACCGCAGCGGCGCTAGGGGCGGCCACTTCCAGGCTAGCCACGGCGGGCAGGGCGCCGGCCACGGGCAGCTTGGCAATGGGTAATACGTTGGAGGGATGATTGGTAGCGGCCATGCTCGCGCCGGCCAGCAGGGCGCCCACCGTCACTAGGCTCAGGGCGCGGCGGCGAAAGCGCTGGGGCTGCTCCCGAATAAAGGTGAGCTGCTGCTGCACCCAGCTTGGGGCGGGAGCAGCTTCTTCGGTGTGCAGCTGGTGCCAGCGCGTTACGGTAGAGTGGGCTTGGCCGGCATCGCGGTGCAGGTAGGCCTCCACGGCCCGGGCCGAGGCCCGGGCCAGGTCGCCGCGCAGGTAGGCATCGCGGTACACGGGCAGGAGTTCGCCGGTTTGCGGGTCAAAAGGGGTAGCCGTGAGCTTCATAGGGAGGAGAGTGAGGGAAAAAAGGTGAGAAAATGGGCGTGAGTCTTGCGGCTAACCGCTCGCAGCTAGGCCCGGCGCTTCGAGCAGTTGCACGGCGTTTTCGGCCAGCTGGCGTAGCAGCGCCAGGTTGGTATCGTGGCTGCCAATAGCCAAAAACAGCACCTGCTGGCTGCCCGGGCGCAGCCGCACCAGATGCAGCTGGCTGGCCAGGGTCAGGAGCACCTCCGCGGGCTGCTCGGAGGCCGGGCTTTGCTGCTGCAACAGCTGCACCACGGCGGCCACCGGAGCGGCCAGCAGGCTGGGCTGGCAGCCACGCTCGGCGGCGTAGGTAGCCAGCAGCTGGCCTGTTGGCAGGTCGAGCACGGCAGCCAGCAGCAGCTCGGGCAGCTCGGCCAGCAGGTAGTGCAGCGCAACCTCGGCGGGGCCGCTAGGGGTGCCGGGCCGACCCACCACTTGGCGCACCGGTGGGCTACCCAGGCCGGGTAAATAGCGTAGAAACGGGAGCTTCATAATACACGGGCCGTGGCAGGCCCGCCAGGGGGTGGCAGCGAGTGTTTGTTAGGCCTGCCTTAGCGAACTAGTCTAATAGGATAAATTTTATGAACGGTGGGGAGCATCGTGTTTTCAACTGAGAGAGCGAACTAACTAACTATGGGGTAAAAAGCGCCTTTTGAACGTTACAAATCTCTAATAGAGGCGATTTAAAAAAAATGACATTCGTCAACTTCTGCATTGACTTTCATCAAAAAATTAAATAACATCAAAAATCTGAAATTGCATTTTACTCATAAATTTTAAAATGTCGTTTCCGCTTATTCCCAAAAAGGGCCAGCCGCCGGATGCTTATCCGGGGGCTGGCCCTTTGGGTAGCCAGGCGGGGAAGGCCCCTTAGTCGTAGCGGGTCGAGATGGCGGTTAGCTGCGCTTCCTGCAGCAGCATTATCTGGCTGCCGCGAGTGGCAATAATGCCCGCGTCTTTGTATTCGGTTAGCAGGCGGCTCACGGTTTCCTTAGCCGTACCTACCAGGGCGGCCAGGTCCTCGCGCGCGAGGGCGATGGTGAAGGGCTCGGCTGGGCCGGCAGCCGAGTCGAAGGTGCGGCGCACCAGTAGCAGCGCCTCGGCCAGGCGCTCGCGCACGGGCTTGTAGGCCAGGCGCAGCAGCTGCTCTTCGGCATCGCCGAGCTTAGCGGCCAGCAGCTGCAGCAGCGTATTGGCAAACTGGCGGTTGGATTGAATGAGCCGCAGCACATCGGGGCGCGGAATGAAACAAATCACGCAGTCGTCGAGGGCCACAGCCGAGGTCGAGTACTGCCCGCCGCCCAGCATGGCGCGCAGGCCCAGCACACTGCCGTGCTGCACGAGCCGCGTGATGTGCTCCTTGCCATCGCCCCCGGTTTTGGCTAGCTTCACCTTGCCCTGGTTGAGGCAGTGCATACCCAGCACCGGATTGCCCTGCTGATAGATGGTCTGCCCTTTATGGTAGACCTGCGCCATTTTAGTATTGGCAATAAAATCCAACTCTTCGGCCAGGCAGCACCCTAGTAACGGGCTTTGGCGGCTGGGACAAGAATGGCAGTTTGGAGCAACAAAACGACTCATACCAACTGATTATTTCAAAACCTGAATCAACCAAAGATACCACTTAACCACCAGCACGTATTATGAATAAATACGGATTAAATGGAAACCGTAAAATACAAACCTTTCTTAATCAATTATTTAACACATTAAAAATAAATTAAAAAGGCCGCTCCTAAAAAGGGCGGCCTTTTTAAAGCACAATTTATTATTATCTAAACACCGAGCAGTAAGCGCGTCGGGTCTTCCAGCAATTCCTTCACGCGCACCAAGAACGACACCGACTCGCGGCCGTCGATGATGCGGTGGTCGTAGCTCAGGGCCAGGTACATCATGGGGCGGATAACCACCTGGCCGTTTTCGGCCACGGGGCGCTGAATGATGTTGTGCATCCCCAGAATGGCCGACTGCGGCGCGTTGATAATGGGAGTGCTCAGCATCGAGCCGAAGATGCCGCCGTTGGTGATGGTGAACGTGCCGCCCGTCATCTGCTCCAGCGTAAGCTTATTGTCGCGGGCTAGCCCGGCCAGGCGCACCACTTCCTTCTCCACGCCGTCGAAGCTCAGCTTCTCGGCATTGCGGATAACTGGCACCACGAGGCCCTTGGGGGCCGATACGGCGATGCTGATATCGCAGAAATCGGAGTACACGATGCTGTCGCCGTCGATGTAGGCGTTCACGGCGGGCCACTCCTGCAAGGCCACGCACACGGCCTTGGTAAAGAAGGACATAAAGCCCAAGTTCACGCCGTTTTTCTCCTTGAACTTGTCCTTGAATTTGGAGCGCAGGTCCATAATCGGCTGCATGTTCACCTCGTTGAAGGTGGTGAGCATGGCCGTCTCATTCTTCACCGTTACGAGGCGGCGGGCCACCGTTTTGCGCAGGTTGCTCATACGCTCGCGGCGCTGGCCGCGCTCGCCGGCCGGGGCTGGGCTAGCGGCGGCGGGGCTAGCCGGAGCCGAGGCGGCCGGGGCAGCGGCTGGTGCCGGGGCGGCGGGCTTAGCCTGGGCGTTCTGGGCATCCTCTTTCGTGATGCGGCCATCGCGGCCCGAGCCAGCCACGTCGGCGGCGTTGATGCCTTTTTCGCCCAAGATTTTGCCCGCGGCCGGCGAGGGCACGCCGGTGGCGTAGGTGCTGGCACCGCTGCTAGCAGGCTGGGCTGCGGCGGGAGCCGAAGCGGCCGCGGGCGCGGCCGGGGTGATAGCGGCCGGCGCGGCACCAGCGCCACTGCCACCCTCAATGCGCGCAATGGTCGCGCCGATGCTAATGGTTTCGCCTTCCTGCACGGCGTGGCGCAGGGTGCCACTGCCTTCGGCGGGCAGCTCAAACGTAGCCTTGTCCGATTCCAGCTCGGCAATTACTTCATCGCGCGACACTTGCGCGCCGTCGGGCTTCAGCCACTTGGCCACCGTTACTTCGGTGATGGACTCGCCCACGGCGGGAATTTTCATTTCAACTACGCCACCACCGGCGGCGGAGCTAGCGGCCGGGGCCGGGGCGCCGGGCGTGCTCGGGTCGCTGTCGGGGCGGTCGGCGGGCGTGCCGCCGTAGCCGCTCTGGTCGCTGGCCTGCGGGTTTTGCTCGCCCTGCGAAATAGGGTCGCCGGATGTAGCAGCGGGTGCCGCTGGTGCGCCGGCGGCCGGGGCAGCCGGGCTAGCCCCGGCCCCGTCGAGCTGAGCGATGGCCGTGCCGATGCCGATGGTTTCGCCCTCGGCCACCAGAATCTTGAGAGTACCGTCGGCTTCGGCGGGCAGTTCAAACGTGGCTTTGTCCGACTCCAGCTCGGCGATTACTTCGTCGCGCTTCACGGCCTCGCCGTCTTTCTTGAGCCACTTGGCAATGGTGACTTCGGTGATGGATTCGCCGACGGCGGGAATTTTAATTTCGGTGGGCATGGGAGAATGGCAGAGGGTTGGCGGGCAAAGTAACGGCGCGGAAACACGCCCGGCCGGCTGCTAATAAATGAAAGGGGAAAGGTAGCCAGGCCGCTTAGCTAACGTAGGCGGCCCGGTTACTGGCGAAAGGCGAAACAGCTAGTCTTGCTTCTTGGCTACTTCGGCGGTTTCCTTGATTTGCTCGTCGGCCACGGCTTCCTTGGGCTTGTCGAAGGCGCGGCCCACGATTTCCTTCTGCTCCTTCACGTGCACCTTGTTGTAGCCGGTAGCGGGCGAGGCCGAGGGCTTGCGGGCCACCACGTCTTCGAGTTCGCGGCGCATGAAACGGACCATGTAGTTCCAGTAGCCCATGTTTTCCGGCTCTTCCTGCACCCAGTATATTTTGGCCTTCGGGTACTTGGCTAGCTCGGCAGCGAGCTGCTTTTTGGGGAAGGGGTGCAGCTGCTCCAAGCGCACGAGGGCCACGTCGGTGCGGTTGGATTTCTGCTGCTCGTCGAGCAGGTCGTAGTACACCTTGCCCGAGCAGAGCAGCACGCGCTTCACCTTCTTGGCATCGGCAAAGCCGTCGCCCAGCACTTCCTGGAAGCGGCCGCTCGTGAAATCCTCCACCGGCGACACGCAGAGCGGGTTGCGCAGCATCGACTTGGGCGACATCACTACCAGCGGCTTGCGGAAGCTCCAGGTGAGCTGGCGGCGCAGGGCATGGAAGAAGTTGGCTGGCGTGGTGATGTTGGCCACCACGATGTTGTTCTCAGCGGCCAGTTGCAAAAAGCGCTCGGGGCGGGCGTTGGAGTGCTCGGGGCCCTGGCCTTCGTAGCCGTGGGGCAGTTGCATCACGATGCCGTTCATGCGCTGCCACTTGCTTTCGCTGCTCACCACAAACTGGTCAATCATGGTTTGCGCGCCGTTGGCGAAGTCGCCAAACTGCGCCTCCCAAATCACGAGCGCCGTGGGGTTAGCCATGGCGTAGCCAAATTCGAAGCCTAACACTGCGTACTCGCTCAGCAGCGAGTTGTAGATGTTCAGCTGCTGATGCTCACCTTCCAGCTGGTTGAGCGAGTTGTAGGGGGCCGACGTTTCGGCATCGTGCAGCACCGCGTGGCGGTGCGAGAACGTGCCGCGCTGCACATCCTGGCCGCTCACCCGCACCGTGTGGTTTTCGCTCATCAGCGAGCCGTAGGCCAGCAATTCGCCGGCGGCCCAGTTGAGCGTGCGGGTTTCGTAGAACATTTTGCGGCGCTCCTTCAGCAGGTTATCAATCTGCT
>CAYLNN010000001.1:0-274647 GCA_964385095.1 uncultured Hymenobacter sp. | reverse complement strand
CGGTGTTGAGGATGTGCACCTGGGCGTACATCTCGGGCTTGAGCAGGTAGCCGGGATTAGATAAGCGGATACGCACCTTCAGGGCCTTGCTGTCGGGGTCGAGCACGTTAAAAACCTTGTCGACTACTCCCGTAAAATGCTTATCCGGGTACGACAGCGTGGTGATGTCGGCCTGGTAGCCCAGCTTCACATTGGCGATGTCGGCCTCAAATACGTTGGCTAGCACCCACACCTGGTCGAGGTTGGCAATGGTAAAAAAGCCGTCGGCGTCCACGTTGGCATTGCTGTACTGCATACCTTGGGTCACGTTCTTATCGGTGATAAAGCCCGAAATGGGGGCTTTAATCACGTAATGACCATCTTTCGACACGCCGTAGATGCCAAGCTGCTTGCCGGTTTTGCCCAGGTTGCTCTGGGCTTTGCGCAGCTCTTCGCGGGCTAGCACCACGTCGCGCTCAGCGGCTAGGCCGGCCTTAAATTGGTCTTCAGCCACCGAGAGGTTTTTGCTGGCAATGGCTACATCGGTGCCGGCAGTGCTGTTCTGGTTTTGCACATCGGCGATTTCACCCGAACGCACCACAGCCAGCACCTGGCCAGCCGTGACATGGTCGCCAAGCTCCACGTTGAGCTTTTCAACCACCCCGCCCACCAGCGGGAAAATCTTGGCGGTTTTATCGCCATTGGTTACTACCTGGCCCGAAAACGATTGCTCGCTGCGCACCGGCTCCAGGCGCACGGTATCGAAGGCCAGTTCTTTCAGCGTTTGGTCAGAGAGGGAGAATTTCTTGGCGGCGGTGGCCTCCGTAGCCGTGGTTTCCGACGACTTCGAGCAGGCTCCCAGGCCCAAGGTTAACAGCAGGAAATAAGCAGCGCGGTTCATGAAATAGAGGTAGTGGCGAAGGCGCGCCCGGCAGCCGGGACCCTAGCCAGTCGAAGCTGGTGAGAAAGGAGTTAGTCGGCGCGGAAGAAGGTGCGCCCCGTAGCCAGGTTGATGCTTTCGAAAGCACGCATCCGGTTGGCCCGCAAGGTGTTGATTTGAATGACGTTGTTTTTGTAGGCCTCGTAAAAGTCGAGGTACTCTACAATGGTGATGAGGCGCTTGGTGTAGCCCTGCTCGATGTTGTCGATGAGGCGCGAGAAAGGCGTAGTGTCACGGCTGGTGTGCTGATAGAGCTCATCTTGGCGCAGAGCCACTTGGTAGGCTTCGTGCACATCGCGGCGCACCACGAGCTGCTGCTCCTGCGCTTGCGCTTGGGCAGTACCAATCTGCGCTTTGGCAGCAGCAATGTTGCCTTGGTTGCGGTTAAAAATGGGTACCGCCACGCCCAGCGTTACCGAGTTGTAGTTGTCGAAATACGACCCTAGCCGGTCGTAGCTGTAGCCCACGGCCAGGTCGGGGGTGGCCACGGCGCGCTGCAGGCGCAGGTTTAGCTCTTGGCGCTGCACTTCGGCGCGGCGGCTCAGCAAGTCGGCGCGGCGCACCAGGGCCGTGTCGGTGAGCTGCTGCTCGGGGTATGGGGCTAGCGAGAGGTCGCGCACGCGGCGGCCATCTACTATGGGCAGATAAGCCGAGCGAGTCGAGTCGCGTAGCAGCACGTGTAGGTCGGCTTGCGAGTTGGCTTGGTCAGTGACGAGGCCCAGGCGCTCGCTTTCCAGGGTAAACAAGAAGGCTTTCAGGCGGATAACTTCCTTAAGGGCAATATTACCCTTATCAAACTGGCCCTGGTACAGCTCCACGGTGCGGCGCAGCTGCGGAATCTCGTTGTCGTACACGCGCAGCGTTTGCTGGCGGAAGTAGATGTCGTAGAACGTGGTGCGCAACTGAAAGCGCAGGTTGCGCACCAGGTCCTGCAGGTTATACGTCTCGACCACGGCGGCCTGCTGCTGCACGCGGCCGGCGGCCCTGCGCCGGCCAGCCAGCGCAAACAGCTGCTGGGCCTGAATGGCCACTTGGTTGCGGTTGAGGTCGGGGTTATTGCCCACCGCATCCTGGCGGTGAATGGCCTGCTGCAACACGTTCTGGTCCAGCGTAATGGTGGGGTTGTCGATGAGGCGCGCCTGCACGGCCAGCGCCTGGGCCGCCGTGATGTTGTAGCGCTGGGCCAGCACCTGCAAGTTGTTGAGCACAAAGCGCTGCTCGGCGTCGGGCAGCGTCAGGCGCACGGTATCGATGGGCAGCGCCGGGCTTTGGGCCTGCGCGGCAGAGGCTAGCCCCAGGCTAAGCCCGGCGAGCAGCAGGCCCACGCGGCGCAGTAGGCGGGCGGGCCGGGCCAGGGCAGCCCCCCGGCGGGGGGATAGCCCCCCACTCGCTAGTGGCTGCTGCGCGAGCAGCTGACCCCAGAAGTTAACAAGCATTGTTGAAGCAGCTAAGTAGGCGGGGCGCCGGGCAACCGCTTATCAGGCGGCGGCCGGCAACCGCAGTTGTAAGACCTTCCAAAGGTCCCCTACCCACATTAGGCTGCTATTAGAGCCGCATTAGAGGCGCATTAGAAAGATGAATTTTTCAGCTAGCCAGCTGTTTTTTTTCATCTTTCTCCCACAAATATCAGTTCAGCTACCGTGCCCTGGCCCGGTGCCGAGCGCAGCGTGAGCGTGGCGCCGTGCAAGGTGGCAATGCGTAGGGCCAGCGGCAGCCCCACGCCGTGCCCCACCACCCCGCGCACCGCCGCCGCCCGAAAGAACGGCTGAAATACCTGCGCCAACTCTTCGGGCGCAATACCCACGCCCGCATCGGCCACGCACACTACGCAGCCGCCGCCAGCCTGGCAGCGCAGGCTCAGCAGCACTTTTTGGTCGGGGCCCGAGTATTTGAGGGCATTATCGACAAGGTTGCCCAGCGCCCGCGCCAGCAGGCCGCGGTGGCCCATGATAACGAAGGCGGCTGGGTCGGCGGGCAGGTCGCCCAGGTCGCCCAGGTCTACCTGCAACCGTGCGCGCTGGGGCGGGGCCACGTCTTCGCGCACTTCCCACAGCAACTCGTCGAGGCGCACCTCATCGGTAAGCGACACGGCGCTTTCGGCCTGTGCCAAATCCAGCAGATTGTTAATCAGTGCCTTGAGCTGCTGCAACTCGCCCAGCACCGAGGCGGCGCCCTCGCGGTAGGCCGCGGCCGAGCGCTCGCGGGCCAGCAGCACCTGCAGCTCGCCAATGCTGGCGGTGAGCGGCGTGCGCAGCTCGTGCGAGGCGTTACGCACGAAGGTGCGCTGGCCTTCGAAGCTGGCTTCGAGGCGCTCGAGCAGGCGGTTGAAGGTGCGGGCCAAGCGCGTGAGGTCGTCGCGCTCGCTGGTGCGCAAAAAGCTCCCATCTACGCGCTGGTGCAGGTCCTGGGCCGTAATACGGTCTACCTGGTCGTTGAGGGCCGCGATGGGGGCTAGCGCCCGCCCGGCAAAAAACCGTCCCGCTGCGTATATCCCGAGCAGGCTCACCACAAAGATGACGGCCATAATAGTGGCCAGGCTTTGCAGCCGGCGGTGGCCATACACGTTTTCGGCGGCGGCGATAATTACGTAGTCGCCCTGGTTGTCGCGGTAAAAAATACCCACCGCCTGCCGCGTACCCAGCCTGAAATAGGTTTCCTTGCTGAGCACAATGCGTGCGAGCACGGCGTCGGAGAGGCGCACGCGCTCATCCTCGGCCACGAAGCGCACTCGTCCGTCGGCGTCGTACACCTGCAAAATCTCGTTGCTGAGCGCCTGTAGGTATTTCTTTTCAAAATCGCGAAAGGCGCTGGCCCGCATTTCGTCCTTTTCGAGGTATATGTAGCTCGTTACTTGGGCACGCTCGCGCAACCGTTGTTGGAATTCTCGCTGCGAGGAATTAAACTGCAGCACGAAAACAACCGCTAGCACGGCCAGCAGCAACACGGCTACTATGCTCAGAAAAAGCCAGGTGAGGCGGTTGCGGATAGTCATTACAGATAGTCTAAGAGGTCGGCAAGTTACTCGCCCGGCCACGGTAAGGGCTAGCGAGCAGCACCTACTATGGAACGCTGCACTTACCTCGCCGCCAGGGCCGAGCTTATTTTAAAAGGGTTACCGCACCGGAAAAAGACTACTTTTCTTGGTATAGGTATTTTTTGGAGGCCTCCGCATAGCGTTCGGATAGTTTTTGCTGTGGTTTAGCGTTTTTTTCAACCTCCTCCACCCAGCGGATGGTGTTTGAATGGTTTTTCACCCCCTATATTTATCGCTCCACTTTTTCTTCACAATTCTTCGTTTGAGTATGAGAAAACTGTTACTCCCCCTCTCCGCTATTGTGCTGGTAGTGGGTGCCCGGGACCTGCACGCGCAGCAGCGTACCCTTACCGGCCGTGTGGTAGGCAGTGATGGCACCGGCTTGCCGGGTGTTACGGTACTAGTGAAGGGCGGCCGCCAGGGCACCGCCACCGACGGCGACGGCCGCTTTAGCCTGGCGGCACCCGCCTCGGCTACTACGCTGGTTTTCTCATTCGTGGGCTACGAAAGCCGCGAGGCTAAGATTGGCGATGGGCCCATCAACGTGTCGATGGAGTCGAGCTCGACTAGCCTCGACGAGGCCGTGGTAGTGGGCTACGGCACGCAGTCGCGCCGCGAGCTAACGGGCTCGGTGGCCACTATTACGGGCAAAGAAATCGCTACCTCGCCGGTGCAGAGCTTCGACCAGGCCTTGCAGGGCCGGGCCTCGGGCGTGTCTATCACCACGCCCAACGGCGTGCTTAATAACCCGCCGGTGGTGCGCATCCGGGGGGCCAACTCCATTGCCCTCAGCTCCAGCCCGCTCTACGTTATTGATGGCGTGCCGACTTACAGCGGCAACAACTCGGCCGTGGGCAGCGTGCCCAACAACCCCCTAGCCAACATTGCGCCCGAGGACATCGAAAACATTGAGGTGCTGAAGGATGCCTCGGCCACGGCCATCTACGGCTCGCGGGCCAACGGCGGCGTTATCCTGGTAACGACCAAGCGGGGCAAGAAAGGCCAGGCGCGCCTCTCGTACGATATGTGGGTAGGTATCTCCAAGCCCGTGCGCCTCTTCGAATTGCTGAACGCGCAGCAATACGTAGATATCAAAAACGAGGCGGTGCGCAACCTCAATGCCAACCGCTTGGCGGCCACCGGCACGGCGGGCACCAACGTGCAGGGCTTCAGCCTGACCGATGCCAACGGCAACGCGGCCGACACGCGCTGGTACGACTACATCTACCGCACGGGCTTCTCGCAAAACCACAACCTGAGCTTCTCGGGCGGTACCGATAAGACTACCTATCTGGCTTCGGTGGGCTACACCAACCAGAACGGGATGTTGGTGCGCAACGATTTCCGGCGCTACTCCACCCGCCTCAACGTGGAGCATAAGCTGTTTGACCGCCTCACGGTGGGCGCCCGTGTGAGCTACGCCAACTCGATTAACTCCTCGCCCAACTCGGGCTCGGTGGGCGATGGCGCCTTCGGCACGGCCGGCCTGGGCCGTATTCCGCTGGTGCTGCCCCCCAACATTGCCCCCTTCAACCCCGATGGCACCTACAATACCAACGGGGCGGGCATCGGAGCGGGCCCCAACATCAACCCGACCACGGGCACGGCCCTGCTGCCGGGTTACTACAACCCGGTGGTGGACCTGGAAAACAACTACTTCACTTCGGAAAGCAACTCGCTGCAAGGCGCCCTCTTTGCCGACCTGGAAGTAATCAAGGGGCTGCACCTGCGCACGCAGTACGGCATCGACAACCTCAACTTTGAGGATAAATCCTACAACACGTCCCTTGCCGGCGACGGCTTTTCGACAATAGGCTCGGCCAGTGATTTTTACCGCACCAACAAGCGCTGGAACTGGCAAAACACGGCCCAGTACGACCTGACGGCCGGTGAGCACAATTTCTCGCTGCTGGCTGGCAACGAGCAGCAGTACACCGACGTGCAGCGCTGGGGCGCCAACCGCACCGGCGTAGCCGACCCCTTCTTCACTACGTTCCAGGGCAACTACCTCAATATTGCGGCCTCGGGCAACTCGCAGGGTGCCAACTACCTGGCCTCGTTCTTTGGGCGCTTCACCTACAACTACGGCCGTAAATACCTGTTTACGGCTACTGGCCGCCGCGACGGCTACTCGGCCTGGGCCAAGAAGTTTGGCAACTTCTACGGCTTGTCGGCGGGCTACATCGTGTCGGAAGAAGGCTTCTGGAAAAACTCGGGCTTCGCCAATGCGTTCGATTTCCTGAAGATTAGCGGCAGCTTCGGCACCACCGGCAACAACCAGGGCATCTACGACTTTGTGTCGCTGCCGCTCTACGGCTCGTTTTTGTACGGCAACGCCGGCACCTTCTACTTCACGCAGGGGGCTAACCCCAACATTACGTGGGAGATGAGCAAGAAAACCGATGCCAGTGTCGCCTTCGGTTTTCTCCAGAGCCGCCTCACGGGCGACGTTACGTACTACCACAACCTGGTGGACGGCCTGATTCTGGACGTGCCCCAGTCGCCTTCGCGCGGTATTCCCGGCAACTCAATTCCGGCCAACGTGGGCTCGATGCGCAACCGGGGCTTCGAAGTGAACCTACGCTACAATGTGTTGCAGGACAAGGCTTTTACCTGGACGGTAAGCGGCAACCTGACCACGCTCAACAACGAGGTGCTGTCGCTGCTGGATGACGCTCAGCGCATTGCCGGCACTACTTCGGGCCTCGAAACGGCCAACTACACCACCGTGGGCCGCTCCATCGGCTCCATCCTGGCCGTGCCCAGCGCGGGCATCAACCCCCTAAACGGCCAGCGCATCCTAGTGAAGGCCGACGGCACGCGGGTGCAGTATAACCACCTGGGTACCACCGGCACGGGCTGGACAATCGTGAATGCCGACGGTACCACGGGCGCCAACACCACCTCGCCCACCCAACTCGCCGACGGCGTGTACTACGGCCCGGTGCTGCCGACCTGGTACGGCGGCCTCGACAACACGTTCCGCTACAAGGGCATTGACCTGGGCGTGTTTATCCAGTTTTCGGGCGGCAACTACATCTACAACGGCACCAAATCGGGCCTGCACGACCAGCGCTTCTGGAACAACCGCACCGACATCCTGAACCGTTGGACTTCGGAAAATACCAATGCCGAATGGCCGCGCGTAGTGTTTGGCGACAACGTGTCGAACGGCTCCACCATCGTGATGTCGCAAAACGTGGAGAAGGGTGACTTTGCCCGCCTACGCAACGTGTCGCTAGGGTACACTTTCCCGATTAAGGTGGTTAACACACTCAAGTTGAGCAATGTGCGCGTATACGTACAGGCGCAAAACCTGGCCGTTGTCACTAAATACAGCGGTATTGACCCCGAGATTTCGGTAAACGGTGGCAGCAACCTGGCGCCCGGCGTCGACCGCAACTCGGTGGGCCAGGCCCGCACTTACACGGCCGGCCTCAACGTTTCCTTCTAATCTGACAGCTAGTATACTTTATGAAATATGCATTTCGCAAGCGGGCCGCGGCGCTAGCCTGCACGGCCCTGCTAGGCCTGGGTACTTTCTCGTGCCAGAACGACCTGCTCAACGTAAAACCCGTAACGCTGCTCGACGCGGGCTTGGCCTTTGATACGCCTTCGCGCGTGCTAGCCCAGGTAAATGGCTTGTACAGCTACGTGAAGGTGGGCGGCTTTTTGGGTGGCCGCTACCAGATTTATGGTGATATTCGGGCCAACGACTTCATCAACCGCACCAGCAACTCGGTAACCGGCCTGGCAGTGTGGAACCACACCCTAGCCGAAACGTCGCAGAACGACGTGGTGAGCGTGTGGGGCAATGCTTACGCGGCTATCAACCAGGTCAATATTTTCCTGGCTGGCCTCGATACCAATGCGGACAAGCTCTCGGCTGCCCCTTTCCCCACTAACTACGCCGGCACCGTGGCCAACTACCGGGGCGAGGCCCGGCTGCTGCGCGCCCTGAGCTACTACGCGCTCTTGCAGCTCTACGCCCGGCCCTACATCGACGGCAATGGCTCGCGCCCTGGCTTGCCCCTGCGCCTGACTCCCGAAACCAACCTGGGCAACAACGACCTGGCCCGCAGCACGGTAGCGAAGGTTTACGAACAAATTTTGCTGGACCTCAACTTTGCCGAGCAAAACCTGCCGTTGGCCTATACCGCCTCGCAAGGCAGCGCCGCCGTGTCCACGCTCAACGTAACTCGCGCACACCGCAACACGGCCATTGCGCTCAAAACCCGCGTGTACCTCACTATGGGGCTCTACGACGACGTAGTGCGGGAGGCCAACAAGCTCGTGCCCGCTGCCGCGCCCTATGTCGCCGCCAGCGGCGTGCCCAACGCCCTTAACCCATCGGTTACCAGCGTGTTTGCGGCGCCGCAGGAAACCACAGAAAGCATCCTTTCCTTTCCCTTTACTGCCCAGGATGCGCCCGGTACCCAAAACCAGCTCGCCTACTATTACCTGCCAACCGCCCTTGGTGGCAACGGCGAGTATGGCCTGAACACGGCACCAGGCGGCATTGTGAGCAATTCCGGCTTCTTGGCTAACGACTTGCGCCGCACCAACTTTGTTGTGCGCGTGGGCACCACCAGCGCCGAGCGCTTCCTGGCTAAGTATCCTACGGGTTCGCCTTACACTGATAAGGCCCCCGTTATCCGCTACCCCGAAGTGATGCTAAGCCTAGCCGAGGCGTTGGTCCGCACCACCAATACTATCGATATCCGGGCCCTAGCACTACTTAATGCCGTGCGCAATCGCTCGAATCCGTTGGCCGCCGGCGCGCCATCCATCGATTACACGGCCGCCGGCTTTGGCGCATCCACCACTGCCATGATTGACGCCATCCTGCTGGAGCGCCGCATTGAGTTCCTGGGCGAAGGCATCCGCAACATTGACCTCATGCGCCTGAATGCCACCATTCCGGCCAAGGGTACGGTGAGCGCAGTACCCGCTACCGCTGCCAACTACGTGTGGCCCATTCCCTCCACCGAGTTGTCAACCAACAACTTGATGACGCGCAACTAAGCATTGTTCGCAGCCAATTAAAAAGCCTTTCCCAACCAGGGAAAGGCTTTTTTTGGTTTCTGGCTAGGGGTACCAGGGCGGTCAGGTACCACTGGCCAGCCGGGCGCTATTCTTCCCGCAACACATAACCCATGCCTACCACCGTGTGAATGAGCTTTTTAGAGAATCCCTTATCCACCTTATTGCGCAGGTAATTCACGTACACGTCAATCACGTTGGAGCCGGTATCGAACGACTCTTCCCAGGTGTGCTCGGCTATTTCGCCGCGGCTGAGCACGCGGCCCTGGTGGCGCAGCAGCAGTTCGAGCAGGTTGAACTCGCGAGCGGTGAGCTTGATGGGCTGGCCCGCGCGCACCACGGTTTTGGCGGCCGTATCCACCGTTAAGTCGGCTAGGGTGAGCTGGTTGCCTTTGGCCGAACGGCGGTCGCGGCGGCGCGTGAGGGCGCGTACCCTAGCCAGCAGCTCCACAAAGTCGAAGGGCTTCACGAGGTAATCGTCGGCCCCGCCGTCGAAGCCTAGCAGCTTGTCTTGCGTAGTGCCTAGGGCGGTGAGCATCAGGATGGGCAGCTCCTGGTCCTGGGCGCGCACGGCTTTCAGCACCTCCAGGCCGCTTTGGCCGGGCAGTATCACATCCAGAATAAGCAGGTCGAACTCTTGCCCTAGCGCCAGCCGCTGGCCAAAGGTGCCGTCGTAGGCCACTTCCACCTCGTAGCCCTCCTCTTCCAGGCCCCGGCGGATGAAGGCCGACACTTTAGGCTCGTCTTCGACTAACAGTATTTTGGTTGGCATACCCTGCAAAGTAACGGCACCGGCTAGGGCATACCATATGCAGGGCTTTGGGCGTTACTTGCGCTCGCGTTCATTTCTATACTGCATGAAAAAGCACCTACTTGGTTTTCTGCTGCTTGCGCCAGGTCTGGCCAGCGCTCAAGCTGCCCCGCTCTTTTTAGTGAAAGGTCAGGTTGGGCACCTGAATGCCCCAGCTAAAATCTACCTCGTCTACGGCCCGCAGGTGCTGGATTCGGCCACGCTAAAAAACGGGCAGTTTGAGCTGCGCGGCTCCAACGGCTGGCCGCACTCGGCCGAGTTGGTGCTGGAGCGCCAGGGCCACCTGCGCGAGGGTGTGCGCAACGGCATATATCATCGGACCTCGCCCGAGCGCGTTTCGCTCTTCATCAGCCCCGAACCGGTGACCGTGACTAGCCCCGACTCGCTACCCAAGGCCCGCCTCACGGGCGGCCCGCAACTCGCGGCCTACCAGCGGCTCGACGCGACGTTGAAGGCGGTTGCGGCTAAGGCCAAAACAGCACATACTAAGGAAGAATCTAAGGCAATTACTGAAGAATATATACAAACTGCCTTAGTCTTTATTAAAGCCAACCCCACCGCCTGGGCTAGCTTAGAACAACTAGCTCAGCTCAGCATGATGGGGCCGCCACAATACGCTGTGGTGGCCCCACTTTACGAAGCCTTTAGCCCTGAGCTGAAGAATAGCGCGCCCGGCCGCTTTTATGGCAAAAAGCTTGTCGAACTGAAGCCCTGAGTTGCTCAGTTGCTGGGGCTAGTCGTCCTCATAATCCAGTCCCAGGCAGCTGTTCAGCGCCTGCTGAATCTCGCTGGCGGCGTGCAGCTGGCCAGCCTTACGGCTCACTACCAAGCCTTTGCGGTATACTTGCTCGGCCTCGTCCTTCTTGCCGAAGCCTTCGAGTAGCTTGCCGGCGTGGTAGTAGGTGCCCACGTAGTCGGGGTGTTCGGTGAGCAGCTTCTCGTAAAACTCCCAGGCGCGCAGCGGCTCGGCGGCCCGGTACTCGGTGGCTAGGGCATACATGGTGAAGGCATCGGTAGGGTCGGCTTCGTAAAAAGCTAACAACTGTTGTAAGCGGCTGGGGGCAGTCATGGGGATGAGTTTTAACTATCTTTGGGACGAAATTGCGACCCCCGCGCCGCATTCTCGTTTATATCGGGTCGAAAGACCTTTTTCGGCTTGGTGAATGTTATGCAAGCCGACTACTTTTGCATCTCTTCTCACCCTTACTTTGCTTAGATGAAGTTTCTGGTTTGCATCTCCAACGTGCCCGACACGACCACCAAAATCACCTTCACGCCCGACAACAAGGAGTTTAACAAGGCCGGGGTGCAGTTCGTGATTAACCCCTGGGACGAATACGCCCTCACCCGCGCCATCGAGTTGAAAGAAGCCAACCCCGGCAGCACCGTGACGGTGCTCAACGTGGGCGAGGCCGACACCGAGCCCAACATCCGCAAGGCCTTGGCTATCGGGGCCGACGACGCCATCCGGGTGAACGCTGCGCCGACCGACGCCTTTTTCGTGGCTGAGCAAATCGCGGCCATCGCTAAGGAAGGCGGCTACGACGTGATTTTGATGGGCAAGGAAAGCATTGACTATAACGGCTTCCAGGTGCACGGCATGGTAGGCGAGCTGCTCAGCATCCCGACGGTAGCGCCGGCTATGAAGCTGGACATGAGCGGTACCACTGCTACGCTGGAGCGCGAAATCGAGGGCGGCAAGGAGATTGTGACCGTGAACGCGCCCTTCGTGGCCTCGTGCCAGCAGCCCATGTGCGAGCCCCGCATCCCCAACATGCGCGGCATCATGACGGCCCGCACCAAGCCGCTGAAAGTGGTACCCGCCACCGGCAGCGCCGCCCGCACCCAGGTAGCCGAGTTCGCGCTGCCCCCCAAGAAGCAGGGCGTGAAGCTCATCGACGCCGCCAACGCCGGCGACTTGATTAAGCTGCTCCGCAACGAAGCCAAAGTAATCTAGTTATCGTCTGTCATGCCGGCGAAGGAAGCATCTTATCACGGCTGCCTTCGCTAGCCCTCTCCTACCCCCAATGGCACTTGCGTGATAAGGTCGCGGTGCCCAGGATGACAAAAATTTAAGATTATGTCCGTTTTAGTAGTAGTTGAATGCGATAAGGGCGAAGTGAAAAAGTCTTCGCTCGAAGTGGCTACCTACGGCGCGCAGCTTGCCGCGCAGCTCGGTACCAGCGCCACGGCCATTGCCGTGGGCGAAGCCACCGACGCCAGCCTCGCCCAGCTCGGCGAGCAGGGCATCACCAAGGTGCTCTACGACAAGGAGCCCCGCCTGAAGGACTTCGTGAACAATGCTTACACCAAGCTCATTGCCACGGCCGCCCAGCAGGAAGATGCCAAGGTAATTGTGCTGGCTAACAGCAACATCGGCGCGGCCGTGGGCTCGCGCCTGTCGATTCGCCTGCAAGCCTCGCTGGCGACCAACGTGGTAGAATTGCCCAAAACCGACGGCGGCCAGTTTACGGTGAAGCGCGGTGCGTTCTCGGGCAAGGCGTTTTCGGACGTGGGGCTGACCGGCGACCGCAAGATTATTGCCGTTAAAAAGAACTCCATCGAAGCCCAGCACGACGCCGGCAAAACGGCCGAGGTTGTGGCCTTTGCTGCTCAGCTCAGCGACGCCGACTTTGCCGATGCGCCCCAGCAAGTAGTGATGCAGGACCAGGCCGGCGGCATTCTGCTGCCCGAGGCTGGCCTAGTGGTGAGCGGCGGCCGCGGCATGAAAGGCCCCGAAAACTGGAACCTCATCGAGGACTTGGCTAAGGCCTTGGGCGCGGCTACGGCCTGCTCGAAGCCGGTGAGCGACGTGGACTGGCGCCCCCACCACGAGCACGTGGGCCAAACCGGCATCACGGTGTCGCCCAACCTGTACATTGCCTGCGGCATTTCGGGCGCCATCCAGCACCTGGCGGGCGTCAACTCGTCGAAGGTGATTGTGGTCATTAACAAAGACCCCGAGGCTCCCTTCTTCAAAGCGGCCGACTACGGCATCGTGGGCGACGTGTTTGAGGTATTGCCCAAGCTAACGGCCGCCGTGAAGGAGCTGGGCTAGGCCGGGTAGGCTAGCTGCGTGGCCGGTGCCTTACCCTGACACGTCATGCTGAACGAAGTGAAGCATCTTGCCGGAGTCGTTGGATGTATCCTAAACGACCCGAACGAGATGCTTCACTTCGTTCAGCATGACGTTTTTAATTTTTACTTCTGTAATAATTCGTCATCTTTAAGCGGCTGGTTCCGGCCGTTGTTGCTTAATTTGTCGTACAGAACTTCCCGTACCAGTTTCCTGGACTTGACCGTCCCCGCGACCCTTGAAAAAAATTCCGCTCGAAATTCTGGGCCTGTCCTCCTCACAGTCGCAGTCCGGCTCGTTCGCCCTCATCTTGGGCGAGAAGCACGGCAACCGCCGCCTGCCGATTATTATCGGCATGTTTGAGGCCCAGAGCATCGCCATCCAGATTGAAAAAATCAGCCCCAACCGGCCGCTCACGCACGACTTGTTCAAGGCTTTTGCCGAGCACGTGCACGTTACGATTATCGAAGTAGTTATCTCCGACCTTAAGGAAGGCGTGTTTTACTCGCGCATTGTGTGCTCCGACGGGGCCACCACCTTCGAGATTGACGCCCGGCCGTCCGACGCCATCGCTATTGGCCTGCGCTTCGGGGTACCCATTTTCACGGTTGAGAGCGTACTCAGCGAAGCCGGTATTATCCTGTCAGACCTCGACGAGGCTAGCGAAGACGAGGATGAGGACGACACCGACGAAGATGAGGACGATGACGATAGCCCCCGCCCCGAGCCTCGCCCTTCGGAGCCCCGCGAGCCCAGCGGGCAGGTGTCGCTCGATGAGCTGACCAAGATGCTGGCGCAGGCAGTCGAGAAGGAAGACTACGAGAAGGCCGCCAAAATTCGGGACGAGTTGGACAAGCGCAACAGCTAGAGTCAGTTAATTAAAAATGTGAGGATGTGCGAAATGTGGGAAATCAGGAAGGCCAGCAAGTATTGCCTTTCCAAATTTCCTACATTTCGCACATTTTTACATTCGCACATTTTATAATTATGTCGTTATCCGTATCGCAGCGCGGGCAGGATATGCCCGTTTCCCCGTTTCGCAAGCTGGCTCCGTTTGCCGAGGCCGCTAAGGCGCAGGGCCGCCGGGTGTACCACCTCAACATCGGCCAGCCCGATATTCCAACCCCGGCCAGCGCGGTCGAGGCCCTGCGGCAAGCTGACCTGCGGATAATTGCCTACACCCACGGCGCGGGCACCGACAGCTACCGCCAGAAGCTGACCGCCTATTATCACCGGGCGGGTATTGAGGTAACTACCGATGAGATACTAGTAACAACGGCCGGCAGCGAGGCCATCCTGTTTGCGCTGCTCACCTGCCTCAACCCCGGCGACGAAGTAGTGATACCGGAGCCATTCTACGGCACCTACACGGCCTTCGCCATCGCGGCGGGCGTGAATATCGTGCCCGTTACGGCTAGCATCGACAATGGCTTTGCCCTGCCGCCGCTGGCTGATTTTGAGGCCGTTATTACGCCGCGTACCAAGGCCATTCTGCTCTGCAATCCCAACAACCCGACGGGCCACGTGTACACCCAGCGCGAGTTGGATGACCTGCTAGGCCTCTGCCAGCGGCACCAGTTGTACCTGCTTTCAGATGAGGCCTACCGCGAATATTGCTACGACGGCGCCCGGGCCATCAGCGCGCTCAACCTAGCCGGCGGCCAGGAGTACGTAGTAGTACTCGATACCATTTCGAAGCGCTACAGCGCCTGCGGGGCGCGGGTGGGCTCGCTCGTGACGCGCAACCAAGCCGTGTTTGAGGCCGCGTTCCACTTTGCGCAAATGCGCATCAGCCCGCCCGGCCTAGGGATGCTGTTGGGCGAGGCGGCCGTGGCCCTGCCGGAGAGCTATTTCGATGAGAACCGCGCCGAATATCAGGCCCGCCGCGACCTCACCGTGCGCCGCCTGCAAGCCATGCCCGGCGTGCGGTGCCCTGTGCCGGGCGGTGCCTTCTACGTGATGGCCCACCTGCCGGTAGACGATGCCGAACGCTTCGGCGAGTGGCTGCTGACGGATTTCGAACACAAAAACCAGACGCTGATGCTCTCGCCGGCCAATGGCTTTTACCAAACGCCCGGCCTGGGCCGCCAGCAAGTGCGGCTAGCCTATATTCTGAACCTGACCGACCTCGACGCGGCCCTCACCTGCCTGGAGCACGCGCTACTAGCCTACCCCGGACGCACGCTGGCGGCGGTGCCGGAAACGGAAGAAGCAGCGGCTGCCAGATAACCTCGCGCAGCGCTTTTGCGTCTGAGGGGCTACATTTTAATGCTTTTTAATGCAAGCCCAGACCGCGCCGCCCCTTGCCGCTACCCACGACTACTCGGCCCCCATGCGCCTCTGGCACTGGGTGAACGCCGCGCTGGTATCGGGCCAGTTGCTAACTATTCTGTTTCAGAAAGTTATTGTGAATGCTAAGCACGCAGTACCCGAGTTTCAGGCGGCCATTAGCCAGGGCGGTGGCACGCTGAGCGAGCAGCAGGGCCGGGCAGTGGCGCACGTCATCAGCGAGCGCATCTGGGCGTGGCACATCTGGATGGGCGTGGCGCTGGCGTCTTTCTGGCTGTTCTGGACGGTGATGCAGGCGCTGGACCCCGCCGGCCGACGCTTCGGGGCGCGGCTGATGGCGGCGGCCCGGCGCTACAAGCTGGCAGCCCCGGCCGAGCACGCCGACGCCCGCCACGCGCTGCTGGCCAAGCTCACGTACGCAGCATTTTACTTATTTATCACTATCATGGTAATGACCGGGCTAGCCCTAATTTTTGCCGATGATGTGCCCTGGCTAGGTAGCATAAAGCACACCATAGAAGAAGTACACAACGTGACGATGTACCTGATAATCGGCTACATTGTGCTGCACGTGGTGGGTGTGGTGTGGGCCGACATTTACAACGACCGGGGCTTGGTGTCGCGCATGGTGAGCGGCGAAGCGCCGCGCTAGGTTGACAACCTGTAACAAACAGTTGTTAGCCGGAGTGGCAGCGGGTAACTTTGCTTTACTAGCTCTCCTCTTTCCCACCCATGCTCAAAACGAAGAAATCGGCCAAGCGCGAGCTTATTCTGGCCGAAGCCGCCAAGCTATTCAAAGACCGGGGCTACAGCGGCACCTCCATGCGCGACCTGGCCGGGCAAGTGGGCATGGAAGCCGCGAGCATGTACAACCACATCAAATCGAAAGACGAGTTGCTGGATACTATCTGCTTTCGGATTTCGGACACGTACATTTCGCAACTGCGCGAGATTGAGCATACTGCTAGCCCCTACAGCGAGAAAATAAAGTCGCTGGTGCGCCTGCACATCCGGCTGATGGTAGAAGACAGCGCCGCCGTATCGGTGGCCAACCACGACTGGAAATACCTACCCGAGCCGCGTCTCACCGAATTTAAGGAGGCCCGCAAGAGCTACGAGCGGGGCTTTGCGGCCCTCATTGAGGCCGGTATTGCGGCCGGCGAGTTTCGGCCAGTTAATGCCTCAGTGGCACTATTTACGGTGCTTTCGGCCGTGCGCTGGGTCGAGCTGTGGTACCGGCCAGGCCGGGGCCTCACGGCTGAAGAGCTGGAAAACAACATTATTACCGTGCTGCTAGGTGGGCTCGAGCAAACGCCCGCAGCCGGCCACTGAGGGTATAGGCTATTGGCAGGGCCTAGCCTCGGCGCCGAGCGCTTGCGGCGGCCGGCGGGCGATAGTCAGCGAGTATAGCCGGCTATCAAAACAATTCACACCCAAATAACTGCCCTCTGCCAAAGACTTTAGGTAGCTAGGAGTGAAAGCGCACGAGGCTCGACCCCAGCCAAACATATTGCCGGGCCGGTCGAAATAGTCCAACCAGGGTAGCCGACTTCTCATCCCGACTAGGGGAACGGGCCGGGTGTGAGCCCTAGCTGGCAGCAGTGTAGCCTCTCTCATCATTGAGCTTAATGGGGGCAGCCCCTGGCGGTACCTAGCTTACGCGTGTAAGCTACCCGACTGGGCCGGTGGCTGCTTCGCAACGGCTCAACCGGGTAGGTTCATGCTAGAACCGGCTGCACACCCTTGCGAACAGCCGTCCGATTCACGAGCCACTTTGCAGGGTTTGCGATGCGATATTCGGGCTGCGTTGCAAAAATAAAATGTTGTGGAGGTTTAGCACGTGATTTACTCAACAAATTCATCACATGTTAACCTTTTTATGGAGCTACGGGCCATTAAATGATTGCAATCAACAATTTATTCTCTTTTTTATCCTATTTACGCCAAAGCAAGTTAAGACAAGATAATATTAGTATAATCCTAAAAAATTATTGCTTCAAAGACTATTGAAAAAGATTGTAACGGATTATGTTCAAATTCTTTTTACCTTTACAATCAACTTCCACGCATCGATTATCTATCCATAAGGCTACTACATGAAACACAACTATTCGCAGGCTTACTTTCGCTATGTGCAGCGGGCTTGCCTCTTTTTTTGGTGCGTGCTGCTGCCGGTAGTATTGCAGGCCCAGACCCTGGTGGTGCAGCCCGCGCCGGGTAATACGCTGCCGCTGCAAGGCTTTGGCAATATTCCCGTCAACCGCACTTCGGCTCTCCAGTCTTTTCTGGTGAGTGGCACCGATTTGACCGACAATGTTACTCTAACCCCGCCTACCGGCTTTCAGCTGCGGGTAAGTGGCGGCACGTTTTCCAGTGCTGCTATCAAGCTGATACCTGCTGCCGGCACGCTTAGCGCCACGAATATTGACGTGCAGTTTGCCCCGGTTGTCTCCAGTGCCTACCCAACTGGCGCGGGCAACTACGCGGGCACCATCGTGGCTAGCACTCCTACAGCCAATGGCAGCACCACGGCTACGGTGGCAGTAAACGGCACTTCCCCGAGTGGGCCCTACGTGTATGTGGACCCCACGACCCTGGCCTTTGGGCAGCTTTCGGGCAGCGGCTCGGGCAAAACACTGACGTTTGTTGTGGGGGGCGGCAACCTCGACACTACGGCCATCACGCTCACCCCGGCGCTTACCAATGGCACTGCTTCGGGCTTTATTCAGCTGCGTAACCCGGCCGTTGCTTCCAACGCTTTTTCCAGCCTTCCGCTAAGGCTCCGCTCGGTTAATGGCCAGGTACCCCAAACGACTATTCAGGTCCGCATAGTTGGCCCCATTGCAAGCCAAAGCAACTTTACTGGCACTATTACGGCCACGAGCGGCAGCGCCGTAGCAGCCCCTAGCAACGTGGTGCAAGTGACGGGCAACAACCCCTTCTCGGGTGCCAACAGCTCCTCGACCTTCACCGTGACCCGGCCTAATGGTGGCCAGCCGTTGCAGGCGTTCAGCACGGTACCGGAGAAAGCATCGGCTAGCCAGAGCGTGCTGGTGAGCGGCAGCTTTCTCATCAATGATATTGTGGTTGAAGCGCCCAGCAACTTCCAGGTGTCGCTGAACCCAGCCTTCCCTGGCCTGAACTCGGGCGGCGCGGGCACGGTTACGGGCAATTCGGTGGCCATAACGCCAGTAGACGGCAAGGTTGATAACGTGTCGGTTTACATTCGCTACGTGCCCCTGGTCGCCGGTCGGGAAAGTGGCACGGCCGTTAATTTCCGTAGCTCGCCGGCTACTTCCGTCAGCACCACGGTAGCCGCCAACAGCATCGGCACTATCGAGTCGCGGACGATTTACACGCGGCCCGCGCCGCTTGTTATTACTGAGGGGCCGTCGGCGCCGCAGCTGATTCGCATTCACGCCGAGCTGGTACGCAGCCCTACCCAAATCTCCGTTTCGGGCGAGTCGCTGAACGCGCAGGGCAACCCGCAGGGTTACGCCCAGTTCCGGATTTCGACGGACGGCGTTACGTACACTGACCCCACCAACCCCAGCAAGAAATACATTCAGCTGGTACCTAACTCGGCCAACGTCATCGACCAGGACATCTACGTCATCTACGCGCCCAGCCGCGTGGGCGCGGCGCAGGCCGTGTTGCAGTACCTGACCCCGGACGTCACAGCTTCGCCGGCCAACACCACTACTCCCATCGTAAGCAGCTTTTCCGGGCCGACGGCCAACCAACTCAACGGCACGGCCATTGATGTTGAGCCAACCCGCGACACGCCCTTTGTGGCCTCGCGCAACGTTGGCGATGCGTCGGCCACCATTACCTACCAGCCCGACCCTAACCTCACTGGCTACGGTGAATTTCACATTGTGCTGATTAGCACCAGCGCTACGCTCACCATTCCGGACGTACTGCCCCAGGATGGCACGGACTACAACGCCAGCAACGGCAATTTCCAGGGCCCGGGCCAAAGCATTCTGTATGATTCTAAAGGCAATGCCTACTACGTGGTAGCGGCAGGCGGGGCCCCAAGCTCAACCATTACCGGCCTCAACTCCCAGACGACGTATTACGCCTACGTGTTTGACTACAATAGCACGAACCTGACCGGCGACGACCCCGACAACCCCGGCGCGCCGGGCACCACGCTGATTAGCAACGCGGAGAACTACAAAGGGCCGGCGCAAACGACCGTGTTCGGGGCGCTGCTGCCCGGCACTACGCCCCTGCCAGTGGGCCTGAGCGCCTTTACGGCGCAAACTGCCGGCCCGACCGCCGTGCGCATTGCCTGGACCACGGCCTCGGAAACCAACAACGCCAGCTTCACGGTGGAGCGCAGCGTGGCCGGGCAGCCGTTTGCGGCCATCGGCACCGTGGCGGGTGCCGGCAACAGCGCCATTGCCCGCAGCTATGACCTACTCGATACCAAGCTGCCGGCTGGCGCCACGGTATTCTACTACCGCCTGCGCCAGGTTGACCTGGATGGCACCACCACCTTCTCGCCCGTGCGGTCGGTGCAGCTTGGCAAGGCGAAGGATGCGCCGACGCAGCTGCTAGCCTTCCCCAACCCAGCCCACGGCACGGTGCGGGTACAGCTGCTAGGCACCGCCCCGGCTGCCCCGCTGGAGCTGTTCGACTCGCTGGGTCGCCGGGTACGCACCCAGCCTACCCTGGCCAACGGCGACGAAACTACGCTGTCGCTCACCGACCTGCCGGCCGGGCTCTACATCCTGCGCTGCGGCAAATTGAGCAAGCGCCTGACAGTAGAATAGTTTATTGCTATAGAAAATAAAAAAGGGTTGGCCGGCGGCCAACCCTTTTTTTGTAAATTTATGCAAGCGACTCACTAAAGTGTGTATAGCCCAAAAGGTTATCGTGGGTTCGAATCCCATCCTCTCTGCGAAAACAAAATACCCACTGCAGGCACTTAAGCTACAGTGGGTATTTTGCTTTGCAGAGAGGATGGGATTCGAACCCACGATAACCTTTTGGGCTATACACACTTTCCAGGCGTGCTCCTTCGACCACTCGGACACCTCTCTGAATGGGGCTGCAAAGATAGGGTACGGTTGGGGGTTTTGGTTATGAGCCAGGGGATTTTTACGGCACTATTGCCTCAAGCGGGGCTTATCTCACCGCGCAAATCCTGGCTGAGTAGCTGGCGGGTCTCGGCCTCGGCCAGCCCTAGCCCCAGCACAAACATGAGCTTGGTAATGGCAGCCTCGGTGGTGATATCATCGCCGCCCACCACGCCCCGGCTGCCGAGGCGGGCGCTGGTTTCGTAGTGACCCTGCACCACGCGGCCCTCCTCGCACTGGCTCACATTGAGCACAACCAGGCCGCGCTGCTGGGCGCGGGCCAGGCTATCCAGAAACCACGGGGCTGTGGGCGCGTTGCCCGAGCCATAGGTTTCGAGCACGCAGCCGCGTAGGCCGGGCACCCCTAGCACAGCCTCCATCACGGCCTCCGTGATACCCGGAAACAAGGGCAGCACGGCTACTTTTTCTTCGAGCCGGGTGTGCACCCTGAGCGGGCCAGCAGGCAGCAGGCGAATATCTTTATCGCTGAACGTCAAGCCGATGCCGGCGCGCACTAGCGGCGGGTAGTTTTCGCTTTTGAAAGCGGCAAACTGCTGACTTTCAACTTTCTTGGCGCGGGTGCCCCGAATGAGTACATCGTTGAAGAAAACGCCGACCTCGGGCAGGCGCACGGTGTGGGCAAGGGGGCGGCGGGCGGCGGCTATCTCCAGGGCCGTGAGCAGGTTGCGGGTGGCATCGGAGCGGGTGCGCCCCACCGGCACCTGCGCCCCGGTAAACACCACCGGCTTGCCCAGATTCTCGAGCAAAAAGCTGAGCGCCGCCGCCGAGTAGGCCATGGTATCGGTACCGTGCAGAACCACAAAGCCGTCGAAATCGGCATAGTGCTGGCCGATGAGCCGGGCCAGCAGCAGCCAGTCGGCGGGCGTCACGTTGCTGCTGTCGATGAGCTGCGGCAGGGTTAGCAGCTCCAGCCGGTAGGGCAGTTGGCGCAGCTCGGGCATCTTGCGGTCGAGCTTACCAAAGCGCATGGGCACCAGCTCCTGACGCCGGTTCACGGCCATCCCCACCGTGCCGCCAGTATAAAGGATGAGCAGGCGCGGCGTGGCCAAGTCGGTGGGCGCGGCGGCCGTAGGGAGAGTCAGCAAAGGCAAATCGGGAAGCATGGCCGCAAAGAAAGGCTAGCGGTGGTAGTGTCGGACTTATTACCCTAGCCGAAATAACTCCTGGGCGTTGCGGGTAGTGGCTTCGGCCACGGCCTCGGGGGCTTGGCCTAGCAGGCTAGCCACGCGGTGCAGCACCAACGGCAGGTAGGCAGGCTCGTTGCGCTTACCGCGGTAGGGCACGGGCGCAAGGTAAGGGCAGTCGGTTTCGAGCACCAGATGGGCCACGTCGAGGTGCGGCAGCACCTTATCGAGCCCCCCATTTTTGAACGTGGCTACGCCGCCGATACCCAGTTTGAAGCCGCCGAGCGCGATGATGCGCTCGGCCTCGGTCAGCCCATCAGAAAAGCAGTGAAACACGCCGCGCAGGGTGCCATCCTGGGCCTCGGCCACCAGCGCAAACGCTTCCTCAAAGGCGCTGCGGGTGTGCAGCACAATGGGCAGGTCGTACTGCTTGGCCAGGGCTAGCTGGGTGCGCAGGGCTTCCTGCTGCTGCGGCAGGTAGGTTTTATCCCAGTAGAGGTCGATGCCGCACTCGCCCACTGCCACAAAGGGGCGCCGGG
Organism: uncultured Hymenobacter sp.; assembly: GCA_964385095.1. GTDB lineage: Bacteria > Bacteroidota > Bacteroidia > Cytophagales > Hymenobacteraceae > Hymenobacter. The sequence continues at coordinate 252,704 of CAYLNN010000001.1, read as the reverse complement.
CCAGCCAGTCCTGCACCAGCTGCAATTCTTTCTCAAAATTGGGGCCCACGGAGCACGGGTGCAGGCCCATCATGGCCTGGCAGGTTTCGGGCGCGGCGGCTTCCAGCGCCAACATGGCGTCGATGGTGGTGCGGTCCACGTTGGGCATCAGGATGGTGCCGACCCCGGCGGCCACGGCCCGATACAGGGCTTCGGCCTGGTCGGGCTTGAACTGCTCGGAGTATAGGTGGGCGTGGGTTTCTACTAAATTCATGGCTAGCTAGTTATCGATAACAAAGAGCGGCGCAGGCGCACATAGGGCACCTCACCCTTGTAAAAAACCGCGCCCTCAGGGGCTAGCCCGAAGCGCTGATAGAAGGGTAGCGTGTTTTGGCGGGCATCGCACCACAGCTGGCTAGCCCCCTGGCAGTGCGCCACGGCAATGAGGTGGTGCAGCAGCGCCGTGCCCACGCCCCTACCCTGCCAGGCCAGGGCGGTGGCAAACTTGCGGAAGCGCGCCACACCATCGGCGCCTATGAACAGCGAAATTACCGCCACCAACTCGCCCGCTACGAACGCGCCGAAATGCTGGCCCGCCTCGTCTTCAGGCAGCTGCACGTAGGCTAGCGGCTTAGCGGGCCATAGCACGGCGTGGCGCAGGGCGTAGGTTTGGGCCGGCTCAATGGGTTCGATGGTCATAAGCAGGGGGCGGAGGCTTGCCTCGCCTGGCGCTGTTGTGAATAGTAGGCTTGATAATGAACCTGATACTGGCATTCGGGCGGGGCTAGCCCCGCCCTTACTCATAGCGCCGGCCCTTCCACTCTACCCCGCGCCGGCCTAGCAGGCGGCTCAGCGTGAGGTGCGTGGTGAGGACTACTGAATAGAGCTCAAACGCGGGCAGCAGCCACCAGGCGGGGCGCGGCAGCCCGGCCCGGCGGCTGGCGGCCAGGGCCAGCGCGTAGTGGCTGGCTACCTTGGCGGCCAGCGCGCCCGCGGCCAGGCCCAGCCCACCGGCTAGTCCCACGCCCACCACCGCCAGCCAGTAGCCACTGAAAAAAACAAGCCCTGCCTGCACGTGCCAGGGCAGCGCCGCCACGCCGCGCAGCCAGCGCAGCCGCTGCTTTACTAGCCCTTGCCACGAGGCAATGGGCTGCGAAGTGGCCCGCACGGCCGGCTCAAACAGCTGCCGAAAACCAAAGCCCCGCGCATTAACGGCCTCGAAGAGGGCAAAATCCTCGGTCACGGAGAAAGGTAGTACTTCGTAGCCGCCCGTGGCCAAGTAGGCCGCGCGGGTGATGAGCATGTTGTTGCCCATCGCCGTCATGGGCTGGCCGGCCTCGGTGCCTACCTGAATAAGGGCTAGCGACAGCAGCCAGTCGAGCCGCTGCAAGCGGGCTAGCCAGCCGGGCCCCTCCGTCACGGTGAGGCCCGTGACGGTGCCCACGCCGGGCGCGGCATGGCGCAGCATGGCCGGCACCCAGGTGGGCGGCACGGCAATGTCGGCATCGGTGAGGAGGAGATAGTCGGCGCGGGCGTGGTGCGCCAGGTGGGCCAGCACGTTGGCCTTGCCCCGGGCCTGCCCCAGGTTCTTTTCGATGGGCACCACCCGCCAGGTGCCGGCAAAGCCCGCCAGCGCGGCCGCGGCCACGGCGCGGGTGCGGTCGGTGCTGGCATCGTCGCCCACCAGTATCTCCAGCTTTTCGGCGGGGTAATCGAGCGCGCGCAGGCTAGCCAGGCAACGCGGCAGGTTGGCTTCTTCGTTGCGGGCGGCCACCAGAATACTCACCAAGGGCCAGGGCTCGGGCAGCGCCACTGGGCTAGCCGCGCCGCACCGGGCCGCCAGCCGCCCGGTGGCGTAGGCCATCAGCAGCAGCCACAGGCCACAATACAGGAGAGAAAAGAGGAGCACAACAACCCGGCTAGCAAACTGCAAAAGTACCCGCGCCCTGGCCGTCGCCACTACAGCGCCGCAAACTCGTAGCCCAGCTCGCCATAGTGGGCAAGCAGGCGCGGCAGCAAAAAGCGCAGCGAGCGGCTGGCCTTGCGCGAGTCGTGCAGCACCATAATATCGCCGGGGCGGGTGGCGGCCAGGGCCAGGCGCAGGGCGCGCTCGGGGGCTAGGCCGGGGTCGTAGTCGCGGGTGAGCAGCGACCACATTACCACGCGGTAGTGCGGGCGCAACTGCCGCAGCACCGGCCAGGTCAGGCGACCATAGGGCGGCCGAAAAAGGGGCTTATCCCGACCCGCTAGCTGATTAGCAACCCCCAGCTTTTCGGTTGCGAGCCGCGGGTCTACTGCCAGCAACGAGCTTGCTAGCAGCAGCTTTTGGCACTCGGCCACGCCCGCCAGGTACTCGGCGCGGGGCGTATTCCAGGCGCTGCGGTGGTGCTGGGTATGGTTGCCCAGGCGATGGCCGGCAGCCAGCGCGGCGTGCGCTATTTCGGAGTGTCGCCCCAGGTTATCGCCCACGCAAAAGAACGTGCCCCGCGCCCCATACGCCGCCAGCTGCTCCAGCACCCAGGGCGTTTCTTCGGGGATGGGGCCATCGTCAAACGTGAGGTAGAGGCGCGGCCGGCCGGTGGGGCTAGCCGGTGCCCCGTGCCACTCGCTACCCGGAAACACGGGGCGCAGCCAGGCGGGCGGGCGGGTAAGCGGATTGAGCAGCAGCAAAACGAAACCGAAACAAGCAAGTGCGGGTACTACGAAAGCAACGGGCCGGCTTTCGCCCGCAAATTTACCCTAGCTTCTTTTGTTATGCCGCGTAAGTCCTTTTCTGAGCTCATCAACAGCCCTGGTATGCCTGTGCTGGTCGATTTTTACGCCGATTGGTGCGGCCCGTGTAAAACGATGGCGCCCATTTTGCAGCAGGTAGCGGCCCAGCACGAGGGCAAGCTGCGCATTATTAAAATCGACGTGGACAAAAACCAGGCTGTCGCGCAGCAATTTCGGGTGCAAAGCATTCCCACGCTCATTCTCTTTCACAAGGGGCAGCCAGTGTGGCGGCAGGCGGGCGTGGTGCCAGCCGGCCAGCTCACGCAGGCAGTAAGCACCTATTTATAATAGTTTTAAGATAGCAGCCAGCCGCAAACTTAACGACCCAGGGGTGCGTTGGCAATGCACGCTCCTAGGGCGTTGTAATTTGCAGGTATGCTCCGAGTTGTTCGTTCGTATAAGCTAAGCATTCTTTTTCTACTATTCGGGGCGCTGCCGCAGGTGGCCCGGGCCCAGGTTTTGCACACGCTTAGCGGCGTGGTGCGCGGCAGCGACGGCACTGCGCTACCAGGTGCCTCGGTGGCGGTGCCCGCGCTGGGCCTGGGCACTGCCACCGCGCCCGATGGAAAATTCGCTCTATCGCTACCCGCAGGCCCGCAGCAGGTAGTGGTGTCTTTTGTGGGCTATACCTCGCAAACGCTGAACGTTAATTTACAGCGCAATCGGCTGCACGACTTTACGCTAGCAGCCTCTACTGCCGAGCTGGGCGAGGTGGTGGTGCGGGGCCAGCAAACATTGCGGGAAAAGCTGCAATCGACTCAGATGGGCGTCGAGCACCTCAGCATTCGGGAAGCCAAATTGTTGCCGGCACTGTTTGGCGAGGTCGATATTTTAAAGACCCTGCAACTCAAGCCCGGCGTGCAAAGCGGGGGCGAGGGCAGCAGTGGCTTGTTTGTACGCGGCGGCTCGGCCGACCAGAATCTGGTGCTGGTTGACAATGTGCTGGTGTATAATCCTAACCATTTATTCGGATTATTTTCGGTTTTCAACTCCGACGCTGTGCAAAGCGTCGATTTGTACAAAGCTGGTTTTCCAGCGCAGTTCGGGGGGCGCCTCTCGTCGGTAGTTGATGTAAAATTGCGGGAGGGCGACCGCGAAAAGTACGTGCTCACCGGCGGCATCGGCCTCATCTCGTCGCGCCTCAGCTTTGAGGGGCCCATTCAAAAGGGTAAAGGCTCTTTTATCGTGAGCGGGCGGCGCACGTATTTCGACGTTTTCACGCGCGCTCTCAACCGGGCCAACGCGGGCAAAGAAGACTGGCGGCCCATCCCGGATTACTATTTCTACGACTTCAACGCCAAGGCTAATTATACGCTGGGCGAGAAAGACCAGCTGTTCTTTACGGGCTACCTGGGGCGCGATATTTTTGGTTTTACCTCGCCCAATGGCTTTCAGGCCAGCTTTACCTGGGGCAACACGCTAGGGGCACTACGCTGGCAACACGTGTTTTCGCCCAAGCTGACGATGAACACAACGGCTTCGGCTAGCTCCTACAAGTACAATTTAGGTAACAGCATCGACCAGTTCAGCTTCGACCTGGGCTCGACTATTCTGGACTACAACCTGCGCACCGATTTTGACTACCTGGCCAGCGACCGCCACACGCTTAAGTTTGGCGCGTCGCTCACGCACCATCAGTTTGGGGTGGGCCGCCTGCAACGCAGCTCGCAGGATAACAGCGTCAACTTTGGCGCCGATGTCAACTACACCGGTCAGGAAGGCGCGCTGTATGTCACTGATAATATTAAAGTTACGGACAAGCTGCAAGCCGAGCTTGGCCTGCGCGCCACGGGCTTTCAGAGCAGCCCCAACCGCTTTGGGGGGCTTGAGCCGCGCGCCTCGGCCCGCTATTCGCTCTCGGATAATATTTCGCTCAAGGGCAGCTACGCCCTTATGTACCAGTACGTTCACCTGGTTTCGAACTCCGGCGCATCGCTGCCCACCGATATCTGGTATCCGTCGCGGCTGTCGGTGAAGCCCGAGCGCTCGCAGCAGGTGAGCACCGGGGCTAGCTTTCTGCTCGGCGGTGGCAAATTTTTGCTCACCGATGAAGTGTACTACAAATGGGCCAGCAACCAGATTGATTTCAAGGACGGCGCCCAGATTTTTGCCAATAACGACCTCGACTCGCAGTTTCTGTTCGGGCGCGGCTGGGCCTACGGCAACGAACTGTACCTCGAAAAGAAAACCGGCAAAACCACTGGTTGGATTGGTTACACCCTGGCCTGGACTAAGCGCAATTTTCCGCCCCAGCTAGGCACTACGGGCATCAACAACGGCCAGGATTTTTACCCAAACTACGACCGGCGCCACAATATTAACGTCGTGGTGATGCACGAGTTGAATGCGCGCATCTCGCTCACGGCCAGCTTTGTGTATACCAGCGGGGCCCCCACCACACTACCTTTCGGGCGCTTTGCCATTCAGGATATTTACCAGGGTGGCATTCAGGCCGTGCCGGTGTATCCGGACCGCAATTCGTACCGCATGATACCCTATCATCGCCTCGACCTGGGCATGGTATACAAGCTGCGGCCCTCGCGTATTGGCGGCCAGCGCGACCTTACGTTCAGCATTTATAATGCTTATAACCGACGCAATGCGTACTTCATCTACTTCGAGCAAACGCGCGACAAGGCAACCGATAAGGTGACCGGCTACCGGGCGCAGCAGGTATCGCTCTTTCCGTTTATCCCCTCGGTAACGTACAATTTTAAATTCTGACCGCAGATTTAACGGATTTAACTGATTTCGGGGATACGCCCACTGCGTGGGATGGCTTTCCACTTTTTATTTAATTAGGCATGGGTTTACTTAACTACCAGGGTGCACTTGGGCTTTTGCTGCTAGGGGGGCTGGCGGGATGCAAGAGCTTGCAGAACGATGCCAATGTGCCGCTGCCCACTTATGCCAACCAGCTCGTGGCGGAGTGCTATCTTGAAAATGGTGTCATTCCGCGTTTAACTATTACTGAGTCAGTCCCTTATTTGGATAATGGGCAGGCCGTGGCGGCGGGCTCGCAGATACTTCCGCTGGCAAATGGCCAAACCGTGCAGCTACCCACCGATGTGACCGTGGCCCTGACGCTGCCCGGCGGGCGGGCGGTGCCGCTCCGGTTTAGTCCTGGTATAGATGCTTCTACGGGCAAGTATTACACCCACATTGGCACGCAGCCGTTGGCAATCAAGGTGGGCCAGCAGCTTGGCCTCGATGCGCAGGACAAGCGGGGGCGACACCTTACGGGCACCACTATTGTGCCCACGCGGATTCTTATCGACTCCGTAAAGTACAAGTTCAACGACTTAACGGGCGAGAATAGGAAAGCCTATTTCCAAACCAAATGGACCGACCCAGCCGCCACCACCGACTTTTACCGGCTAATGCTGCACAAGGGCAAGCCCGCCAACAACTCCGAAACCGACACCGACATCCGCGACAAGCAGTTCAACGGGCAGTCCTACGCGCAAGTGACAACCTACCGCTTCCAGCAGGGCGACACTGTAACGGCCACGCTCTACCACGTCGATTCGCTGTATTTCGACTTCCGCCAGTCGGTGCGCAACGCCCGCAACGCCAACGGCAACCCGTTTGCCCAGCCCTCCGGCATTCACAGCACGGTGCAGGGCGGGCTAGGGGTCTTCACGGTGCTGGTGAGCGATATTCGGCGAGTTATTCTGAAATAACCCAGCGCCAAGATTACACAAACTACCAGGGGGAGCGGTCAGGAAGAAGTGCTTCTTCCCCCCCTGGTAGTTTGTGCTTTTTACTACAATACGGCCTTCATCAAAGCCGTGAGGCGCGGTTCGGCCTGGGCCGCGGCAGCCAGAATCTCGGGTAGCTGCACGGGCTTGAGTTGGCCGGGGTAGCAGAGGTCGGTGATGACCGACACGGCCAGCACGGGCAGGCCCAGGTGCCGGGCCGCAATAACTTCGGGCACCGTGCTCATACCCACGGCATCGGCTCCGATGATGCGCAGGTAGCGATACTCGGCGGGCGTTTCGAGCATGGGGCCGGGGCAGGCCACGTACACGCCGCGCTGCGTGGTGCGCCCCTGCCCTAGCGCCTCGGCCGCCGCGCGGGCGCGGGCCAGCAGGTCGGCGTCGTAGGGCGCGTGCATATCGGGAAAGCGCGGGCCCAGCTCGTCGAGGTTAGGGCCAATGAGTGGGTTGGTGGGCAGCAGGTTAATGTGGTCGTCGATGAGCATTAAATCGGCGATGGCAAACTCCGGGTTTAACCCGCCGGCCGCGTTGCTCACAAACAATTGCTTGATGCCCAGTAGTTTGAGCACCCGCACGGGCAGCACTACCTGCGGCATGGTATAGCCCTCGTAGTAGTGAAAGCGCCCCTGCAGCACGGCTACTTTTTGCCCAGCTAGGGTGCCTAGCAGCAGGCGCCCGGCGTGGCTCTCCACGGTCGAAACCGGGAAATTGGGAATGTCAGCGTAGCTGATTTCGTACTCAATTTCGACTTCCTTCGCTAGTGCACCCAGGCCAGTGCCAAGGATGATGCCGGTGGTGGGCTCGAAATTATTGGAGTGGGCCTGAATGTAGGCAACGGCTTCTCGGATAGTTTGCATAGAAAGAGGGAAAGTAGCGCAAAGCGGAAGCTTCGCGCCATTGGCTACAGCGTTAGGCGGTCGTTGCTAGGGTCGGCGTCGAGGTAGAGGCCGTGGTCGAAGGCAACGCTTTGCACAGCTTTTCCGGCTGGGATGGTGAGGCTGGCCTGCTGCTGATTGGCACGCCAGAAATCGGGAGAGCGGTGCAAGGCTTCGCTGCTGCCATCGGCATAAGTTACTTTCAGGTCAATCGGCACGGCAAAGCCGCCCACGTTTTGGATGGTGATGGCCGTGCCTTCGCCCGTTTTAGTGGCTTTGGTAAGGGCTAGGTCGATGTAACCGTTGCTGAAAAACCAGTTGTTGAAAAACCAGGTTAAATCCTGCCCGGCGGCATTGCTCATCGAGTTGAAATAATCCCACGGAATGGGGTGCTTGCCGTGCCAGCGGTCCATGTAGGTGTGCAGGCACTTCTTAAACAACTCATCCCCTAGCATATCCTTGAGGGCCAGGTAGCTAAGCGACGCCTTGCCGTAGGAATTGTTGCCGTAGCCAGCCCGTAGCTCGCTGCTGGGCGTGATAACGGGCAGGTCTTCGGCAGTGCTGGGGTCGTTTATCCAATTGGTGACGCGGAAGCGGCGGTAAAAGTCATCGGCCGCCGCCACGCCGTTTTCGGCCCGCCCGATGAGCAGCTCAAACGTGGTGGCCCAGCCCTCGTCCATAAAGGCGTAGCGGCTCTCGTTGATGCCCATGTAAAACGGGAAATACGTGTGGGCGATTTCGTGGTCCTGCACCAGCTGCGCGAATTTGAGGTCCTTCTGCGGGCTGTCGTTCACCATCATCGGGTACTCCATATCGGCAAAGCCCTGCACCACCGTCATCTTCGGAAATGGGTAGGGCACGCCCGGCCAGTTGCGCGAAAACCAGCTCAGCGCGTTCTGGCTGAACTTGACCGACGAGCGAAAATCCGCCGTCGAGTCGGCGTAGGCGGCCTGCACGCTGGCGCGGCGCTTGGTGGCGGGGTCCACAATTACGCTGGCCGCGTCCCAGTCGTAGTGGTCGCTCAGGGCCAGCGTCACGTCCGAAATGTCGTTGGCCTTCCACACCCAAGTGTTAAAGGGCTGCTGAACGGTGATGTTTTTCCTGGCCAAATCGGCGGCCGTAGCGATGTGCATAATGGCATCGCTGGTCATGGATTTTTCCAGTTTCTTGGCGAAGGCGGGCTGCAATACCTGCTTGGGATTTTGCAGCGTGCCGGTGGCCCACACGATATAGTTGGCCGGCACGCGCACGCGCAAGGTGTAGTTGTTGAAGTCGTTGTAAAACTCCTTGCTGTCTACAAAGGGCAGGCGGTCCCAGCCGTTGTAGTCGTCGTACACGGCAATGCGCGGGTAGAAGTAGGCCAGAAAAAACGTCGTTTTATCGAGCATCCCCTCGCGCCCGCTTTCCTGCGAAATCGGGAAGTGCCAGCCGAAGGCCAGCCGCACCGAGTCGTGGGGCAGCAGCGGCTTGGGCAGCGCAATGGTTTGGGCAGTGGCGCTGCCGCGCCCTTTGTAAGGCCTGGTTTGCCCACCCACGGCAAACGAGTCGATGCTCACGCCCTCGGTCAGGTAGTCGGGGCCAGCGTCGCCGTCGCGCGAAACGCCGGGTTTGTGAATGTTCTGAATCAGCCGGATAACGAGGCTTTTCAGCGTATCGGGGCTGTTGTTGAAGTACGTTATTGTTTCGCGGCCCCGAATGTCGCGCGCGGGTGGGGCGGCCTGCACCGTAATGTCGTAGCGGGCCGTGTTTTGCCAGTATTTGGGGCCGGGGCGGCCATCGGCGGCACGGGTACCCTTGGCATAGGCGCGCTTGATGTCGCGGGGTTGGTAAAGGCTGGTTTGGGCCTGGGCAGTGGGCGCGAGGCTAGCCAGCGCAAGGGCACTTAGAAGTAGTGGGCGCATTCTGTTCTAATTGAAAGTAAAATCGCCTGTCAGGCTGCCAAAGAAAGCATCTTGCCAGAGCGAAGCTACCGTGACGCAGCCCTGGCAAGATGCTTCCTTCGTCAGCCTGACAGACGAGCTGATGGTGTTCTGACCACTATTACCTACTTGATTTCCAGCTCATACGGCAAACGCGCCTGCACGCCGCGCATCTGCATGAGCTGCTGGTACTGGCGCACGGCGGGGTACAGTGGGCCGAGCTTGACTTGCAGCACGCGGGCTTCGGCGGCGGCCTGCTCGTCGTCGTCGCCACCGGTGAAGCGGCTGAAGAACTTCTCGACCGCCGACTTGGTACGCGGCAGGCGCTGCACTTGGTAGTCGCCCTGCTTGAGGTGGGCGCGGGCGCCGGCGATTTTGAGCGCGTCTTCGTACGAGCCCAGCACGTCGACGAGGCCAATGCGCTTGCCTTCGCTGCCGCTCCACACGCGGCCCGAGGCAATGCGGCGCAGGCGCTCGACGGGCATGTGGCGGCCTAGCGCGGCCTTAGCCGTGAAGTCGGCATAAATCTCATTTACTTCTAACTGAAGCTGTTGCTTCTCGTAGGCCGTGAGCGAGCGGGTGATGGTGGGCAGGTCGGAGAACTTGCCGGTGGTCACGCGGTCCACGGTAATGCCGAGCTTATCAGCCAGCAGCGGCTGGATATTGGGCAGCACGCCAAACACCCCAATGGAGCCGGTAATGCTGTTTGGGTGGGCCACAATGGTATCGCAGGCCATGGCAATGTAGTAGCCGCCGCTGGCGGCCACGTCGCTCATGCTAGCGATAATGGGCTTCACTTTTTTGGTGAGCACCACCTCGCGGTAAATGATGTCGGAAGCGAGCGACGAGCCGCCCGGCGAGTTGATGCGCAGCACCACGGCCTTCACCTTATTATCGAGACGCGCCTTGCGGATGGCCTCGGCAAACTTGTCGCTGCCGATGTTGTCGTCCGAGCCACGGCCCGTTACGATGTCGCCCTCGGCGTAGATAACGGCGATGCGGTTGCCGCTGGTGCTACCTTCTTTCTCGTCGTCGTCCTTGCTAGCCCCCTGGTAGTCGCTCAGGCTCACCACACTAGGCTTCTTGTCGGCCTTCACCCCTAGTTTACTGCGCAGGTAGTCCTGCACCTCGTCGAAGTAGCCGAGCTTGGTCACGAGTTGCAGGCGCAGGGCGTCTTTGGCATTGTGCACCAGCATCGAATCGGAGATAACCTTGAGGCGCGGGGCCGGGATTTTCCGGCTCTCGGCCACCTGGCCTAGCATGTGGTCGTTGAGCGAGTTGAGGTACGAAACTGTTTGGTAGCGGGCCGAATCGGAAAAATTCTCGCGGAAAAACGGCTCCACGGCGCTCTTAAACGAGCCTACCCGGAAGATGTAAGGCTCGATGCCGGCCTTGTCGAACAGGCGCTTGTAAAACATGACTTCCGAGCTCAGGCCGTTGAACTCGAGCGAGCCCAGCGGGTGCAGGTAAATCTGGTCGGCCACCGAGGAGAGGTAGTAGCTTTTTTCGGAAGCAATTTCGTGGTAAGCCACGATAAACTTACCCGAGCGCTTGAAGTCGAGCAGCGCGTCGCGCACTTCCTCCAGCGAAGCCATGCCGCCCTGCACCAGCTCCAGGTTGAGCAGAATACCCTTGATGTCGTCGTCGGTTTTGGCCTGCCGAATGGCATCCTTGATGCCCACCAGCCCGAGCGTGGCACCGCCGCTGCCCAGCAGGTCGGCGCTTTGCTTGCGCTCCGAAATGGGCTTGTCGAACTTCAGCTCCAGCACCGAGTTGCTGGCCACCGTTTTGTCGGCGCCGCTGCCCACGGCCGCCGCTAGCCCCGCCAGCAGAATAAAACCGAGCGCCGAAAACACTACCAGCCCCACCACCGTGGCTAGCACAAACTTAAAAAATTGCCTCACAGGACCGCAGATTTAACGGATTTAACGGATTTCGCAGATACGCCCGCTGCGCGGGCTGACTAGCTAGGCGCAGCTACTTGCTGGCTGGGCGGCAAGATACAGCCGCTCCATAGCTACTGGTTAGCTACTGGGGTTATCGCGGGGCTGGCGCTAGCATTACAGCGATATTTCTTCGTGGTCTGGCCATCTGGGCCAACTGCGCTCAGTAAGCAATAGCATTAGTAGGAGTAGTAACACCAACTCCAGACAGCCAGACAGCCGCCTTCACCCTAGCTTAGCCAGCCCGCGGCAGCGGGCGTATCCCCGAAATCCGTTAAATCCGTTAAATCTGCGGTCCGTTAAGGCGGCGGGCACTGCTAATATTCATATTTTTCCTGCCACCAGGCGCGCAGGCGCTCGCGGATTTTCGCCTCGGCGGGGTTGTCGCCGGGGTCGTAGTAGCGGGTGCCGCTCAGGGCCTCGGGCATAAATTCCTGGTAGGCGAAATTGCCTTCGCCATTGTGCGAGTACTGGTAGGCCTGGCCGTAGCCGAGCTCCTTCATGAGCTTGGTGGGCGCGTTGCGCAGCGGCATGGGCACGGGGTGCACGCCGTGCGCCCGCACCTGCGCCTGCGCCGCCCGAATGGCCGTGTAGGCAGCATTGCTCTTGGGCGAAGTGGCGAGGTAAATAACCGTTTGCGAGAGAATTAAGTCTGACTCGGGCAGGCCGATGACGGTGCAGGCCTGGAAGCAGCTGGTGGCCAGCAGCAGGGCGTTGGGGTTGGCATTGCCAATGTCTTCAGACGACAGAATGAGCAGGCGGCGGGCAATAAATTTGACGTCTTCGCCGCCTTCGAGCATCACGGCCAGATAGTAGAGCGCGGCGTTGGGGTCGGAGCCGCGGATGCTCTTGATGAAGGCCGAAATGACGTCGTAGTGCATTTCGCCACCCTTGTCGTAGCGGGCCAGCGGGCGCTGGGCGGTGCGCTGCACGGCCTCATCGGTGAGTAGCACGCGGCCGGTGGCGGGGTCGGGTGGGGTGCTTTGCACCACCAATTCGAGCAGGCCCAGCAGCTTGCGCGCATCGCCGCCGCTGAGGGCGAGCAGGGCGTGGTCTTCGACCACGGTGGTCGGAATCTGGCTGAGCTGGTCGTCCTCGGCCAGGGCACGGCGCACGATTTCGCGCAGCGTATCAGCGCTTAGCGCTTCCAGCGTATACACCTGGCAGCGAGAAAGTAGCGCCGGAATTACTTCAAACGACGGGTTTTCGGTGGTGGCCCCGATGAGCGTAACGGTGCCATTCTCCACGGCGCCCAGCAGGGCATCTTGCTGCGCCTTGCTAAAACGGTGAATCTCATCAATAAACAAGACGGTGCCCGGCTGCTTTTTAGCTCGCTCAATGATTTCGCGCACATCCTTCACCCCCGCGTTGATGGCCGAGAGCATGGCGAAGGGCCGCTTCAGCTCCTCGGCCAGCAGCAGGGCCAGGGTGGTTTTGCCCACGCCCGGCGGGCCGTAGAGGATGAGGGAGGGCAGGCGGCCGGCGGCCAGGTAGCGGCGCAGCACGCCCTGCTCGCCCAGCAGGTGGGTTTGGCCGGCGTAGTCGGCCAGGCGGCGCGGGCGGCGGCGCTCGGCCAGCGGGGCGGTGTGGGGAGTATCAAAAAGGGAAGCCATGAACCGAGTAGCGCAAGTAGCGTGACTTGAAAAGAGCGGAGCCAACTTTGTAGTTCGCGTTCATCCGGACGTATTCTACCAACCGCGCACTACAAAGTTCGCGCTACTGCTCATGTTCGCTAAAATTCGCCTGCACGCCGCGCTGTTCCTGGTTTCGCTCATCTACGCCGGCACGTATAGCCTGGCCAAGGATATTATGCCGCACTACATGCAGCCGCTGGGCATCGTGACGCTGCGCATTGCCGGGGCGGCGCTGTTCTTTGGGCTGATTAAGCTGGTGGTGGCGCCCGGCGAGCGCATCGCCGGCCGGGCCGATAATATGCGCGCCATTGCCTGCGGCGTGCTGGGCATCGGGCTCAATCAGTTATCGTTTTTTGCGGGCCTCAACCTCACCACGCCCATCAATGCCTCGCTGCTGCAAACCATTTCGCCCATCGTAGTGGTGCTGGCCTCGGCCGTGCTGCTCAAGGATAGGATTACGGTGTCCAAGCTAGCGGGTATTGCGCTGGGCGCGGTGGGCGCGGCGGCCCTCATACTGAGCCGACCCAGCAACGGCGCCGAGGCCAAAGATGCGCTGGCCGGCAACCTCTACCTGCTGCTCAACGCCACCGTGTTTGGCTTGTACCTGGTGCTGGCCGCCCCGCTCATGAAGAAATACCACGCCTTCACGGTGCTGGCGCGCATCTTTCTGGTGGGCGGCGTCATTGCCATTCCGATTGGCTTGCCGCAGGCCATCGCGGCCGATTATGGCAGCTTTCCGCTCTACATCTGGGCCGAGCTCGGCTACATGGTTTTCTTCCTCACTATCCTGGCTTACCTTCTGAATAACTGGGCATTGAAGTATGCCTCGCCGGCGCTGCTAGGGGTGTACATTTACTTGCAGCCGGTGCTGGCAGTGCTCATTGCCGTGGCCTCGGGCAAAGACCGGTTTACCCTAGACAAAGCCTGGCAGGCGGCGCTCATTTTCGTGGGCGTGTGGCTGGTGAGCCGCAAGCCCGCGCCCACACGGGCGCCCGAGGCCGCCCCCGAGTAGCTGCATACGACCCTAGCCAGGCTAACTTAGGGCCGTATGCGGCTACTCTACGTTTGTTTTTTGGGCTCACTCTGCGGGCTGGCGGCTAGCCCACTGGCCTTTGGGCAGGCTAGCCGGCCGGCGGCCGACAGCACCAAGCCCAAGGTTTACACCTACACTGAGCGCCTGCCGGTTTTTCCGGCCCGCGAGGCCGCCGACAGTGCCCGCAACACGTTTCAGCGCCTCAAGCGGTTTCTGGAGCAGGACAAGATGTTTCCGCCCAAAGCCCTGCGCGACGGGGTGCAGGGCCAGGTCAAGTTTTCGTTCGCCGTCGATGCCCAGGGGCACACCATCGACATCAAGCTGGTGCAGGGCCTGCGAGCCGATGTTGACTCGGCCGTGCTGCGCAATGCACACCGGCTGGAGGCTATTCAGTGGCGGCCGGGCACCCAGAATGGGCGGCCCGTGCGCGTGGCCTACACCGTGCCGCTGACCTTTAGCGCGGGCAACGTGGGCCGCAATGGCGAGCCGTTCGACTCGCTTGATAGCGGCCCCTACCAAAAGCTGGTGCTGCCGCTAGGGGGGTGGTCGGGCCGGCTGGCGCGCCTGCCCGCCGGCAAAGGCTTCATCTACGGCAGCTGCTTGCAGCGCCTGGGCACCAACGGCCTCGGCATGGGCCAGTACGTGCGCCTGGTCAACTTAACTACGCATAAGGCGGTGCGCATCAGTGTAAAACCCATCCTGAAATCGCGCCGCGAAAATGCTTTTTGCTACGCCCTGCCCGCGGGCCGCTACGCCCTGTTTATCTACGAATATCCCGACCCCGTGCTGGGCGGCCTCAACCTGCACTTTGAGAGCCTGCGCAAGCCGCGCGCGCGCCAGCCCACCGCCGGCCTGGGCGCCACGCGCTACCTGTTTACGGTAGCCGCGGGCCAGTTGCACTACGTGGGCACCTGGAACCTGGCCAACGAGTATGACCCTATTTTTCTGGATGAGAAAGCCCTGCTCGATGCCGCCCTGCAACCCGAGCTCCCCGGCTTGCCCCTCGAAATGGCCCGCGTAGCCATTCCGCACTAGCCCCGTTTGCCCGTTGCGGCGCGCCCGGCCCCGCGCCATAACCTTGCCCTAGCTCAGCCGTTAGCCAAGCGCACCAACTTGCTTGCTTCCGGACTGATGAATTTTACTGGTAAGAATATTCTGGTGGTCGGTGCCTCGTCGGGCATTGGGCTAGCCACGGCCCAGCTGCTGCACGCGGGCGGCGCCACGCTTTTTACGGCCTCGCGCCACCTCTCGCCCGAGTTGGCCACGCTCGGCACCACCCACCTGGCGTACGACGCTACCCAGCCCGTGGGCACGGCCTTCGAGGCGCTGCCCGAGGTGCTGCACGGCCTTGTGTACTGCCCCGGCTCCATCAAGCTGCGGCCCTTCGAGCGGGTGCCCGTCGAGGATTTTCGGGCCGATTTTGAGTTGAACGTGCTCGGGGCCGTGCAGGCGCTGCAAGCCACCGCCAAGCGCCTCAAAAAGGCCGAAGGAGGAGCTAGCGTAGTGCTGTTCAGCACCGTAGCGGCCGCCGTGGGCATGAGCTTCCACACCAGCATTGCCACTGCCAAGGCCGCCGTGGAGGGCCTCACCCGCGCCCTGGCCGCCGAGTACGCTGGCAGCGGCCTGCGCGTCAACTGCCTGGCCCCCAGCCTCACCGACACGCCCCTGGCCGCCGCGCTGCTCAACACGCCCGAAAAAGCGGAGGCCGGCGCCAAGCGCCATCCCTTGCAGCGCGTGGGCCGGGCTAGCGACCTGGCAAACATGGCAGCGTTCCTGCTCTCCGACCAGGCAACATTCATCACCGGCCAGGTGCTGGCCGTGGATGGCGGCATGGGCAAGCTGAAATAAGTGCCGCCCAGACGTGGCGAGTCCGGGCCATTTCTAGTACATCTTCATGGAAATCACCATCTTCTGGCACCGTCGCGACCTGCGCTTTGCGGACAACGCGGGGCTAGCCGCGGCGCTGCAAAGTGGCCACCCGGTACTGCCGCTTTTCATCTATGACCAGACTATTCTGGAGAAACTACCCCCGGATGATGCCCGGCTCACCTTCATCTTCGACCAGGTAGAGCGGCTGGCCCACGAGGCGCGCGAGGCCGGCGGGGGCTTTTTGGCGCGCTATGGCAAGACGGAAGCGGTATTCGAGGCGCTGCTGAAAGCCTATGACGTGGCCGCCGTGTACACCAACGAAGACTATGAGCCCTACGCCACCGAGCGCGACGCGGTCATTGCGAAGCTTGTGGAAAAGCACGGCGCTGAATTTAAGGCCTTTAAAGACCAGGTCATTTTCGCTAAAGACGAAGTATTGACCAAAAACGGCAAGCCTTCCAAAGTATTCGGCGCCTACTCGAAAGCGTGGCAGGCCAAGGTGACGCCCGACGATTTTAAGCCCCACCCCTCGGCGCGCCTGTTCAAGAAGGAAAACCTGGCTAGCCCCCAAAAAGGCGATGCCAGCCGGCCCACGCTCAAGGAAATGGGTTTTGAGCGCCACGAGCAATGGACGCCGCCCGCCCACCTGCCCCCGGCCAAGGTGGTGGAGAACTACGACCAAGTGCGCGACCTACCGGCCGAAAAGCGCGGTACCACCCGCCTGTCGGTGCACCTGCGCTTCGGCACCGTCAGCATTCGCCAGCTTATGCAGCAGGCGCAGGAGCTGAACAATAAGCTGCTGAACGAGCTGATTTGGCGCGATTTCTTTATGATGTTGCTCTGGCATTTTCCCAACACGGCCACGGAAGCCTACGACCCCAAAATGCGGCACCTGCCCTACCGCGATGACGAAGCGCAGTACAGAGCGTGGTGCGAAGGCCGCACCGGCTACCCGCTCGTTGACGCGGGCATGCGCCAGCTCAACGCCACTGGCTACCTGCACAACCGCGCCCGCATCGCCACGGCGGGCTTTTTGGTAAAGCAATTGTTTATCGACTGGAAGCTGGGCGAACATTACTTTTCCGAGAAGCTGCTCGACTACGACATGAGCAACAACGTCGGCAATTGGCAGTGGATGGCCGGCACCGGCGCCGTGGCCGCACCCTGGTTTCGGGTGTACAGCCCCGACAGCCAGCAGCAGCAATACGACCCCGACTACGAGTACGTGAAGCAATGGGTGCCCGAGTTCGGCACCGACAAGTACCCCGCCCCCATTGTGGACCACAAGTTTGGCCGCGAGCGCGCCCTTGACCTTATTCGCAAAAGCCGCAAGTAGCATAGCGCAGCCCCTACGGGTGCGCACGCGGGCAGGTAGTTGATAAGTCGTTCGACCTGAACCAGGGGGCTAGCCAGCCGGTTATACCAGCATGGAGCCAACCTTGCTGAAGCCCGCTTACCTCGACTATTTGCGCCGCCACGGCCGCGCGCCCAAAACCGTTTTCGCCTTTGCCGATGCGCAGGGCATTACGGAGGGCGAGTTTTACCGCCACTACGCTTCGTTTGCCGTCATCGACCGCGAGGCGTGGGTTGATTTTGGCCGCGAGGCCCGCACCCAGGCCGCAGAGGAGCCGGCTTGGCAGGGCTACGGCGCCCGCGAAAAGCTGCTGGCTTTTTACTACACGCTGCTCGAAATCTTAAAAAACAACCGCAGCTTCGTGCTGCTTACGCTGGGGCGCTCGCAAAAGCGCAAGCCTGCCTTGATACCCAAAGTATTGGGCAATTTTGAAGACGAGTTTAAGGAGTTTGTGCAGGAGATTTTGCAGGAAGGCCGCGCTACTGGCGAGGTGGCTAGCCGGCCGTTTTTGCAGGATGGCTACGGGCGCATTTTTCTGCGTCAGCTGCAATTTATTTTGCTCTACTTCGTGCGCGACGAGTCGGCCAATTTCGAGCGTACCGATGCAGCCGTGGAAAAAGCCGTGACGCTGAGCTTCGACCTGGTGGGCCGCAACACGTTCGACTCAGCCCTTGATTTTGGCCGTTTTCTGCTGCAAAAGCGCGCTTAGTCATGGCCGACCAATCTCAGGAATCGCTGCCCACCTCCAAGGTGGCGCGCGCCGCGCGCTTCGCCAAGACCGGCTTCAAAGTGGGCGCCAACTACGTGCAGCACTACGCCAAAAAAGCCGTGGGGGCCGACTCGCCCACGGCCGACCTGCACGAGGCCAACGCCGCCGAGCTCTACGGCACGCTCAGCGAGATGAAGGGCTCGGTGCTGAAAGTGGCGCAGATGCTGGCGATGGAAAAAAACCTGCTGCCGCCGGCCTACGCCGCGCAGTTCAAGCAGGCGCAATACCAGACGCCCCCGCTCTCGGGGCCGCTCGTAGTCAAGGCGTTTCGCGACGCGTTTGGGCATTCCCCCAGCCAGATTTTCGACAAGTTTGAGCCCGAAGCCCGGCAAGCGGCCAGTATTGGGCAGGTGCACTTTGCCCGCAAAATGGGCAAGGACCTCGCCGTAAAGGTGCAGTACCCCGGCGTGGGAGCCAGCATTCAGTCGGACATTGCGATGGTGAAGCCGGTGGCCTTGCGCATCATGGGCCTGAAGGAGGAAACGCTGCGGCCTTACATTGCCGAAGTGGAGGCGCGCCTGCTCGAAGAAACTGATTATAAGCTCGAACTGAGCCGCGGCCAGGCCGTGGCGGCCAAGTGCGGCCACTTGCCGCACCTGCAATTTCCGACATATTACCCAGCGCTTTCGGGGGCGCGCATTCTGACCATGGACTGGCTGCCCGGCCAACACATGACCGAGTTTCTGGCGGGCAGCCCTAGCCAGGAAGTGCGCAACCAGCTCGGCCAGGCGCTGTGGGATTTTTACCAGTATCAGCTGCGCGAGCTGCGCCAGCTGCACGCCGACCCGCACCCCGGCAATTTCTTATTTAGCCTTACTGCTGGTGGCACCGTGGGTGTGCTCGACTTTGGCTGCGTGAAAAATGTGCCGCCCCTGGAGCAGCAGCAATTTCTGGCCTTGCTCGACCCGGCGACCCTAGCCGACCCCAGCCGCCTGGAAACCCTGCTCGTGGAGGCCGGGGTGCTGCGCCCGGCCGACCCGGCCGCTTTGCGCGCCATGTACCTGCGCACGCTTACGCAGTCACTGGAGCTGGTGGGCCGGCCCTTCCGCCAGGAAACCTTTGACTTTGGCGACCCAGCGTATCTGCAGAGTCTCTACGCGCTGGGCGACGACCTGATGCAGGACCAGGACCTGCGCCAACAGCGCGAGCCCCGCGGCTCGGCCCACTTCGTGTACCTGAACCGGACGTACGTGGGCCTGTTTTCGCTGCTCACCGAGCTAGGGGCCGTGGTGCGCACGCAGTACCAGGGCTAGCGGCTAGCCCTGTTTTTGAAACCTCTGCGGAATGGTCCGGTTAGGCTAGCCTACCGGACCATTCTTTTTTATCGCCATCGCCACCCATGAAAAAACTACTTCTTTTGCTGGCTGCGGCCTTCTCGCTGGGCAGTGCCGCCGCTCAAACTACCAGTGCGCTCAGCTGCTGCGCCCGGCCCACTGGCCCCAACGCTACTGAAGCTTTTGCTATGCTAGCCACCGACAAGGACTTTTCGGGCGGCCACGATGCGCCCCTACCCTATTCGTATGCTGGCGAGGGCCAGCCGATAACATTTAAAACGACCGATGGCCAGACCGGCCACGGCTTCGAAATCAAGAGCGCCAAGCCCAGCAACAAGTACCTGTTCGTCATCCACGAGTGGTGGGGCTTGAATGACTACATCAAGAAAGAAGCGGCCACTTACGCCCAGGAAATGCCGGGGGTGAATATCATCGCCCTCGACCTTTACGACGGCCAGGTAGCTACGACGCCCGAGGAAGCTGGCAAACTGATGCAGGGCGTGAAAACCGAGCGCGCGGCGGCTATCATCAAAGGGGCGCAGCTGTATGCCGGCCCCAAGGCGCAGTTTGCCTCGGTGGGCTGGTGCTTTGGCGGCGGCTGGAGCCTGCAAAGCGCGCTGCTTGGCGGCAAGCAAACCGCGGGCTGCGTTATGTATTATGGCATGCCCGAAAAGGATGTCGCCAAGCTCAAAACGCTGAACTCGGACGTGCTAGGCCTCTTTGCCGAGCAAGACAAGTGGATTAACCCCGAGGTAGTGAAGCAGTTTGAGAAGGACATGGCCGCCGCCGGCAAAAAGGTGACGGTAAAAGAATACCCCGCCGACCACGCCTTTGCCAACCCTTCTAACCCCAAGTATAACAAGGAGCTAGCCACCGACGCCCACCAAAAGGCCCTGGCTTACCTGAAAGCCCGCCTCAAAGCGTAGGGCGCGGCCTGTAGCGGGTGCGCCGCCGCGCCGCCGTGGTTTCAGAGGTAGGCGCGGCAAATCTGTGGGGCAAAAAGAGGCCCCGCTTTCGTGCGAAAGCGGGGCCTCTTTTTGCAGGCCGGGGGCTAGCTACTCGGCTAGCCAGCGGCCGGGGATGCGGGCGGCGAAAGCCCGGCCGCGGCCAGTAGCTTCGGTGGGCACGGCGGCGAAGGGCAACGCTCGGTGGGCCAGGGCCTGGCGCTGCATTTTTAACAGCTCCTGGCGCAGCTCTTGCACGGCGGCGGCAAGGTCGGCCCAGCTGGCGGCCACAAAATACGTTTCCGGGCCCACGGCCGTCAGGCTTAGCTCAGCGGCCAGAGGCTGGCTCAGGCTGCGCACCGCGCCAGCCAGGGGCTGCTGGGTTGTAGCATCGGCGGCGGCCGCCGCGTGCAGGTAGCGAGCGGAGGTAAGCAGTTGAACACCATAGAAGTGCGGGCGGCCCTCGGCCACCGGCGCTAGCAGGCCCTTATCGAATGTGGCGCGGGTGAAGCGCCGCAGCAGAGTAGCGGCTGCGGGCGTAGTGGCTAGCTCCCAGGCAGTTCCTATTGCCTGAAGCGCCGTGGCATAGCCGGGCTCCAGCAGTAAAGGCAGCCGCCCAAAAAGGTCAGCAAATAAATCGGGGCCGCCCGGCGGCTGGTCAAACTCGCTGAAGCTGCGCAGCCGCGATACGATGGGCAGCTCGCGGCGGGCCAGCGCGGCATAGTACACCGTTTCGCTGAGGGGCGCACTGGTAAGCAGCAAGGTCCAACCGGTGCGCTGGCGCACTAGGGCGGCAATTTCGGGAAGGTTAGGCAAGGCCTCCCGGCGCAGGCCCAATTCGGTGAGGGCGCGGACGAAGGTGGGGCTGGCCCAGCGGTGCAGCAGCGCCTGCTGGCGGTCGAACAACATCTTCCAAACCATGCCCGAGGCGGGCGCAGCGGGGTGGCGTGGGCGGGCGAGCAAGTGCAGTGACATAGCGGTAATGAAAGGGAAACACCAAAAAAAAGCCCGATTCCAATGACTTGGAATCGGGCTGCGAAGCTTAGCTGAAACGTGGGGGCCGGAGCATTTTAGTTGCTGAGTACCCGTGGCAGCTGGCCATGACGCGCGATTCCGAGGCCCGGTTTGGGTCGGCAATACATCGCGGTAATGACTAGCTGGTGGCGGTTCATGTGGCAGCAAATATACAAGCCGGGATTATACCGGCAACCCTACAACGGCTCCTTACAAAAAAACCACTTCGGCTTAATAGTCTACTTAGCCAGCAGCCAGCGGTAGGCGGGCCCAAACTCGCGCCGCCAAAACCACTCGGCGTGCTGGCCATCGGCAGGCGTTTTAAAGGCGATGTGGCTCGTTTTCATACCCCTAGCCAGCAAGTCATTGCGCACTTCGCTCATCAAGGGCACCATGGTTTCGCTCTCGGCCGGGCCGGCCACGAAATAGAAGCGGCTGGTGTGTGGCACGGGCCGGCGGCGCAGATAAGCCAGCAACGAGTCTTTGGCAAACCAAAAGGCGGGCGAGAACACGCCTATCCGCCCAAATACCCGCGGGTATTTCAGGCCCGCATAGAAGGCAATGAGTCCGCCCATGCTAGAACCCGCAATGGCCGTATGCGCGGCGTCGGGCCGGGTGCGGTAGTGGGCATCGACGTACGGCTTGAGGGTGCGAACCAGGAAATCGGTGTACGCCGCCCCTTCCCCACCTTGCTTGTACTCCGCATTTGCCCAGGGCGAATGCTCGTCGAGGCGATGCGCGCCGCCGTTGTCCACGGCCACCACAAGGCAGCCCGGTTGGCTGTTTGCCTCGGTGGCTAGCTTGTTGAGCGTTTCGTCTACGCCCCACTCGCCGGCAAACGCGGTGGCCTCATCAAACACATTCTGGCCATCCTGCAAGTACAGCACCGGGTAGCGCTGGTGCGGGCTAGCCGCGTAGCCCGGCGGCAGGTACAGCCACACGCGGCGCGCCCGCCCCCCTAGCTGCGGCAAGCGAAAGGAGTCGGCCAGCACCTGCACACCGGGGGCCAGGGTATGGGCCTTGGGCGCCGGGGCACCACCCGGGCGCTGGTCCTGCCAGGTGGCGAGTTGGAAAGTGAGCGTGGCCGGCGCCCCGGTAAGCGTCGCTTGTCGGTTGGCCACCGGCTGGTACTGGGGGCTAGCCTCGGCGGCGGCCCATGCGCCCCGCGTAAACTTAAATTCCTGGGGGCCACGCACGCTGGCGGGCAGCGTAAGCTGGTAGCTGCCATCGGCTTGGCGCACCAGCCGGCTGGCGGGGTCAGCGGGCTGCCAATTATTGAACGAGCCGGCCACGTACAACGCCGCTCCGGCAGGAGTAGCCGCGGGAATAGCCGTTACGCGCAGCGTAGTTTGGGCCGAGGCAGCCGGACCGGCCAGGGCTAGCCACAGGCTCAAGCCCAGCTTCGGGCGGGCCGGTAAGTAGCGGGTATGCACTGGCTTCTATGTTGTTGCTGGCTGCTTGCGTTAGCGCACCACGTCGCCCGCGCCCCGCTCCGACACGTCAATCTTCCGCAGCGTGTACACAGCGCGCACAGAGTCAACCCCTGGCAAGCCATTAATGCTGAAGTCGATGCGCGAACCTTTCTTCTGCGGGCCGCTTACGAAGTGCCGGTATTCCTCCGCCGATTCGCGCACCACGTACAGGTCGCCGGGGCTAGGCACCTTGAGGCGGGCGTAGGTGCTGCGGCCATCGGGCGCCGTTTTGTGCTTCTCGCTGCTAGCCAGAATACTAACGCCGGTGAGGCGAAACTTTTGGGCGTCGGCCGCGCCCTGGGGCGGGTCGTAGTTGCCTAGGCCATCCACAAACACCTCGCGGCGGGCCACCAGGGTTTCGAGGGGCGTGGTTTTGAGCAACTCCATGCTCTTTTCATCCATCAGAAGCTGCTGCACGGCATTGGGCGCGCCGGCTTGCTGATAAAATACCAGCACCGGGCTCTTGAGCTTTATGCGGCTGATAACCAGCGGCGGCTTGTCTTCATTGGCCGCCGGGTCTATGCGCCGGGCTTCCTCCATAGGCGCGGGCGGCGCGGCTATTTTAGCCCCGGGCCGGCCTTTAGGAGCAGTTTTGCCGGGCGCGGGCTTGCCCGGCGTGGGCCGGCGCGTTTGCGCGCCGGCGCTTGCAGCGGCCACAAGCAGCCACAGACTGAGAGCTAGCGCGTACGGAGTTGGCTTCATGAGTAAGGGGCGAATTCGTTCAAAAGTACGGAGCGCAATTGGTAGCGGGCAAGTACCCGGCTTCTTAAGAAGTTACTATTTCCCGAGTGGCGTTGGGCACGTCGTTTCAAAAGACGAAAGCTAGCACTCGCAGCGGCCGTACCTTTGCCGCCCCACTTGCGCAGCTCATTTGGTGGTCGCCCTCCCGCTATTACGGGGCATCAGCGACTTTTTTCCACCCACTCGCTTCTTGGTAAAGAGCCCCGGCGCGCAGCCACGTGGGGCCCCGCGTGGCTAGCCTCCTGGCTAGGCTAGCCGGCAGTTAGCCTGCCCTGTTTGCAACCGACTTTACCAAATTGTTAAGCGTCAATTTCTTGCACAACTACCAGCGTCTGGCTGAAATTTCACGACTTTTATTCTTTCTAATTCAGCTTATCCAATACCTAGTAAAAAGCTACCTGCTTCCTAGTTCGGCTGCTAGGGCTAGCGCCTAAAACCGAGCCGGGCAACCGCCTTTCCCGGGCCTTAAAAGTTGGTTTCTGGCCGGCAAATGGCTTATCTTGTTGTGAATTCCTAAACTTTTTTAATTTTTTCGCCCCCTTTTTCTGCAATCGATTGCAGGTTGTGCCGGTCGGCATCGGCCCTGGTGATGGCCCGGGCAACTGCCCCCGCGGGCCGGTTGCCAGACCCCTGCCAAGCCCGCCAAAGGCAACTTATTTACATTTCACTTTTCCCCACCCCAGTTTCAAATTTATGAAACAACCTTACTTGGTGAAGCTACGGTTTCTCCTTTTTGTATTACTCGGTCTCACTGCCTCGCTAGGGGCTTGGGCCCAGGCAAGTACCGGCACCGTTAGCGGCCGCATAACGGACACCAAAAATGAAGGCCTACCCGGCGTAACTGTTCTTGTAGAAGGCACCACGATTGGTGGCTCGACCAATACCGAGGGGGTGTACACCATCTCGGGCGTACCGGCCGGGGGGCACACCCTCGTTATCTCGTTTGTAGGGTACTCCAGCACTCGCGTGCCAGTTACGGTATTTGCGGGCAAAACCACCGACGTGGCCGCCCAGCGGCTCGGCGAAAATGCTACTGCCCTCGGCGAGGCCGTAGTAATTGGCTACGGCACCCAGCGCCGCCAGGATTTGACCGGCGCGGTGGAGCAAATTTCGGAAAAGCAATTCGTGAAAGGTCAGGTAACCAACCCCGAGCAGCTGGTGCAGGGCAAGGTGGCCGGCGTGCAAATCACGACCAACAACGGGGCTCCCGGCACTGGCTCGCAGATTCTTATCCGCGGGGGCTCGTCGCTGAACGCTTCCAACCAGCCGCTCATCGTGATTGACGGTGTGCCGGTTGATAACACCAACATTGCCGGTAGCTCGAACCCACTAACGCAGATTAACCCGAACGACATTGAGAGCATTACGGTGCTGAAAGATGCTTCTTCGACCGCTATTTACGGGGTGCGCGCCTCGAACGGCGTCATTATCGTAACCACCAAGCGTGGCGTAGTGGGCGAGCCCCTGCGCGTGAATGCCTCGACCCAGCAGTCGATTGCCACGGTAGCCAAGTATTCAGACGTGCTCTCGACGCAGCAGTTCCGCGACCTGGTGCGCACCCAGGGCACGGCTAGCCAGGTAAACACCCTGGGTACTTCGGACACGAACTGGCAGAAGGAGATTTACCGCAATGCCTACTCGGCCGACAACAACGTGAGCTTGAGCGGCGCGGCCGGCAAACTCCCCTACCGTGCCTCGGTGGGCTACCTCTACCAGGAGGGCCTGCTGAAGCGCAACGACCTGAAGCGCTACACGGGCTCGGTGAGTCTGAACCCGGTGCTGCTCGACGGCAGCCTGCGCATCAACCTGAACGTGCGCGGCTCGTGGATTGATAACAACTTCTCGAATCAAGATGCCGTGGGCGCGGCCGTAGGCTTCGACCCCACCCAATCTGTTCGGTCTGCGGACCCACGCTACGCACCCTACGGCGGCTACTTCCAGTTTCTGGACCCTAGCGGCAATGGTAGCCTCAACTCACTAACCTCGTTCAACCCGGTGGGCCTCATTGAGCAGACCCGCAACCGCAGCACGGTGCGCCGCAGCATCGGCAACATTCAGCTCGACTACAAGCTGCCCTTCGTGCCGGGCCTGAGCGCCAACGTAAACCTGGGCTACGACGTGCAAAGCGGCGAAGGCACGGTGCTGCTGCCCCTGACTTCGGCCGTGGCTTTCCGTAGCTACGGTGCCAACCGCGGCCAGAACAACCAGTACCGCCAGGGCCTCAGCAACCGCCTGCTCGAAACCTACGCCAAGTACGAGCGCACCATCGGCCCCGGCCGGTTTGAACTGCTGGCCGGCTATTCGTTCCAGCGCTTCCAGAACGACTTCTACTCCTTCCCCGACCGGGCACTGGACGGCACCATCGTGCGGGCCGAAAACCCGGCCAACCAGATTACGGGGGGCTCTTCGGCCTTCGCCGTGAACGTGCTGCGCAGCTTCTACAGCCGCCTGAACTACAACATCAACGATAAGTACCTGTTTACGGGCACCATTCGCCGCGACGAGACCTCGCGCTTCCTGGAGCAGTACCGCGTGGGCTATTTCCCGTCGGGTGCTTTTGCCTGGCGCCTGAAAGGCGAGAACTTCCTGAAGGATAGCAAAACTATCTCGGATTTGAAGCTGCGCATCGGCTACGGCCAGACCGGCCAGCAGGACATTGGCGGTTTCTACCCCTTCCTGGGTAGCTACACGCTGAGCGGCCCCGGCTCGAACTATCAGATTGGCTACAACGCCGATGGCTCGCCCCGCTTCGTGCGCACGCTGCGCCCCGACCCCTACAACGCGGGCATCACCTGGGAAACGACTACGACCTACAACGTGGGCCTGGACTACGGCTTTGCCGAAGGCCGCGTGTACGGCTCGGTTGACGTGTACCAGCGCGATACCAAGAACCTGCTCAACTTCACTAACGTGCAGGTGGGCGGCAACGTGTCGAACGCCGGCAACTACAACGTGGGCTCGCTCACCAACAAAGGCATCGAGGCCATCATCAACCTCGACGTAGTGAAGAGCGAGCGCCTCAACATCACGGTGAACGCCAACGCTACTTACAACCGCAACCGCCTCACCAAGCTCACGCTCACCGACTCGCCCAGCGACGTAGGCCAGCTAACCGGCGGTATCTCGGGCGGCACCGGCAACCAGGTGCAGGTAAACTCGGTGGGCTACCCCACCCAATCCTTCTACCTCTACCAGCAGGTGTACGGCACCAACGGCAAGCCCCTGCAGGGTGTGTACGTGGACCGCAACGCCGATGGTACTTCGAGCAGCGGCGACCTGTACCGCTACAAGTCGCCCCGCCCCGACTACATCCTCGGTGGTGGTGCCAACGTGAGCTACCTGGGCGTTAATCTGGCGTTCTCGCTGCGCGCCAACCTGGGCAACTACGTGTACAATAACGTGCGCTCGAACTCCTTCTTCGACCAGTCTTCGACCGGCTTCGTGAACAACCGCAACGTGGACGTGCTGAACACTGGCTTCAACAGCGCCCAGTATTTCTCCGATTACTTCGTGGAGAACGCCTCGTTCCTACGCATGGACAACGCTACGCTAGGCTACAATTTTGGCAGCCTGGTGCGGAAAGGCACGAACCTAAACCTCTCGTTTGCAGTTCAGAACGTGTTCGTTGTGACCAAGTACAAAGGCCTTGACCCGGAGGTAGTTGGGGGTATCGACAATACGATTTACCCCCGCCCTCGTACGTTCACCGTTGGCTTGAATCTCGGCATCTAATTTCCCACCCCACTTCTTATGCGTTCATATTTCACTCGCTCATTGGGACTGCTGGCCCTAGCCACCGGCCTCACCGCGCTATCGACCTCCTGCTCGAAGGAGCTGGACCAAACGCCCAACTACCTGGCTAGCAGCCCAGATGTAGTGTACGCCGACCCGAATCAGATTTTTCAGCTCCTAACGCGCATCTACTCTACGTACGCCGTGAGCGGCCAGGGTGGTGAGGGCGGCAGTTCCGATATCTCGGGTATCGATGGGGGCTTCTCCAACTACATCCGTACTTACTGGCAGCTTCAGGAAATCACGACCGATGAGGCTATTCTGGGTTGGAACGATGGCAACCTGCCCGCCATCAACACCAACACCTGGAACGCCGACAACGAGTACGTGCGCGCTACGTTCCAGCGCATCTATTTCCAGATTGGCCTCTGCAACGATTTCATCCAGCAGACTTCGGATGCCAACCTGGCCCGCCGCGGCATCACGGAAGCCAACGCGGCTACCGTGCGCAAGTACCGCGCCGAGGCTCGCCTGATGCGCGCCCTCAGCTACTGGCACGCGCTTGACCTGTTCGGCGGCGGCCCGTTCATCACCGAGAACGACCCGCTGGTGGTTACCACTATTCCGCCCTACCGCAAAGGGTCGGAGCTGTTTACCTACATCGAATCGGAGCTGAAGGACCTCGACGCGGGCAGCGACCTGCAAGCCCCGCGCGCGGTGTACGGCCGCGGCGACAAGGGCCTAGCTTGGACACTGCTGACCAAGCTTTATCTCAACGCCAAGACCTACACCGGCGCCGAGCGCGCGACCGACGCCGTTACCTACGCTGACAAGGTGCTCAAGCAGGGCGGCTACACGCTGGCCCCTACCTACGCTAACCTGTTCCTTGCCGACAACAACGTGACCTCGGCCAACGAGTCCATCTTCACCGTCACTTTCGACGGCATTAACACCCGCAGCTACGGCGGCATGACCTACCTGGTGCGCGCGCCTGTGGGTCGGGCCCTGGACCCCGCCACGGCCGGCGTCAACGGCGGCTGGGGCGGCTTGCGCACCAAGCAGCAGTTCGTTAATCTCTTCGATGGCGGCACCAGCAGCACCGACAACCGGGCGCTGTTCTTCACTAAAGGGCAAAACCCGAATGTGGACACGCTAACCGCCTTTAGCAGCGGGGTGCTGATTCGGAAATTCCGCAACGTGACCTCGACCGGCGCGGCTGGCTCCGACCCTTCGGGCAACTTCCCCGATACCGATTTCTTCATGTTCCGCCTCGCCGACGTGAAGCTCATGTACGCCGAAGCCGTGCTGCGCGGCGGCACGGGCGGCACCTCGGGCACGGCCCTGTCCCAGGTCAATGATGTGCGTCGGCGCTCTAAGGTGCCCGAGCTGGGCACCGTGGCCCTCAGCGACATCCTGGCCGAGCGCGGCCGCGAGCTGTACTGGGAAGGCTTCCGCCGCACCGACCTCATCCGCTTCGAGCGCTACACCACCGGCTACAACTGGTCGTTCAAAGGCGGCGTGCGCACGGGTAAGGACATCGAAACTTTCCGCACCCTCTTCCCCATCCCCAACACGGAGCGGGTTCTCAACACTAACCTGCCGCAAAACCCCGGCTACTAGGCTAGCAGCATAATCTCTTAGGCTTCGGAATCTTTTCTTAGTGCGAAGCATTCCGGAGCCTAAGACTTTTTTACGCACCATTTTCCCACTCATTTGTCCCTGCTTAGCATGAAAATCTGGACTACTAAACTCGCTTTTGGCGCCCTGGCCTTCGGCCTGCTCTCGCTGACTGCCTGCGAGAAAGACGAGGTTCGCACCGTCATTCAACCTGGCGCCGCGCCCACCGTCACCTCGTCGGCCAAGACCAACATCGAGCTGCTGCAACCTAACAGTGCTAACAACGCCGTTACCTACACCTGGACGCCGGTGACCTTCGGCTACTCGACGCCGGTGACTTACTCCCTGCAATTCGACAAGAAAGGCGGCGATTTCAGCAGCCCGGTAGCGTTTGATGCCGGCACGGCCACCACCAAAACGCTCACCGTTGCCGACCTCAACTCGGTGTACCAGAGCAAAGGCTTGGTGAGCGCGGCTACCACCCCGGTTGCCACGGCAGTTGATATGCGCGTTGTTGCCTCGGTAAGCGCGGCGGCCCCCACCGTAGTATCGGCCACCAGCAGCGTATCGGCTACGCCGTACGCCTTTTGCGAGCAGCCCGCCGCCACCCGCGCCTGGGCAATTATCGGCCCGGCCGGCGTGAGCTGGGATACGGAGGTTAAGTTACAGTACGACTGCGCCTCCAAAACCTACACCTACACTGGTCCGCTCAAGGCTGATAAATTCAAGTTCCGTTACGGCGGTCAGTGGAAAGATGACCTGAACTTGGGTGGCACCTGGAGCGCCACCGGGGCTACCCTGATGCAGAATGGCTCTGATATCGCAGTGCCAGCGGCTGGTAACTATACCATCGTGCTCACGCCGGGCACCATCGACGCTTCAAACAAAATCACTGGGGCTAGCTTCACGGTGAAGTAAGGCAACCGCCCTTCGCATTTGCCAAAAAGGGAGCCACTGTGCAAACAGTGGCTCCCTTTTTGTTTTAGGGGCTAGCCGGCGCACTAACTGGCTGGCTAGGGTTGTTAGGCAGGCTGCGCCAACGTTCGTTTTCTGCCGACCTTTGCGGCTTCTTCTGGTTTACTTTATGCTTGCTAAAAACTCTTTGGGCCTGCTGTTTGCGCTAGGCCTCGCGGTGCCCGCTACGGCTCAAACTACCGCCGCTACGGCAGCGCCTTCCCGCGATACCAAAGCCTCCGCGCCCACCAGCGCGGCAGCCCGCGCCGAGGCCCTGACTGCCAACATGACCCAGGCCCTGGGCCTGACACCCGCTCAGCAGGAGAAAGTTCGTGCCATCAATAGCACCGCCGTGCGCAATGTCGAAACGGCTCGCCAGCGCTACGGCCAGGAGCCGGCCAAGCTGCGCGGCTACATCGACGATGTGAGCCTAGCCCGCCTCGACCGGCTAAAGGACGTGCTCACGCCCGCGCAGTTTGCCCGCTACCAGCAGAAGCGCGAGGAGAAGATGGGCATCCCCACCATTCGGGGCAACCAAGGCACGCCGCCGCCCGGCCTGCCCGGCAACCGGGGCGACGACTAGGCTAGCCTCTGCTCAGAGCTTTAGGGCGCGCAGATGAGTGAGGGCCTCCCGAGTCTTTTGCAGATTCTCCTTCTCTTTTTCCTCCAGGTCAAGCGGTTCGCTTGCATCATTGGAGAAAAAGGCTAGGATATTCTGCCGCATGACGGGCGAAATGTCTTTAAATTTATTTTTGTCCAGCTCGCGCACCCATTCGCCGTAGGTGCGGTCGGCTAGGCTATACTCGCCTAGCTTAGTAGGATGGCCGGTATCAAAATCGGTGTTGGGCAAGGTTGGCGCCTGGCTCAGGGTAGCGGTCTGGTTTTCCGAAAACTGGCAAAGCGTAGTAATCGTCTGCCGAAAGCTAGCCCGGAACAGTGCCTGGGCCTCGGGCGAGGGCGCAATAAATTTCAAACTCCGCAGCTTACCCACTTTCGGCAGCACCTGGATGATGCCCGCCACGATGCGGGCCCCAAAGCCGGGCCGCTCGTAGCTCGTGCCAAACTCCTTTTCGAAATCCTCCTTGCTCTCCTTATACACGTAGTCGCGGCGGCGAATGCGCTTGTTCACCTTGCGCAACTCGTGGCGGTTGGCCCGCCAGGCAGCCCGGCTAGCCAACGGAATAAGGTTGCGCACCGCGAAGCGGTACGAGCCCAGCGCCAGGTCGACGTTAAAAATAATCTGCTTCAGCTCCAGCCCATACGTACGGGCAAACCCACGCTCCAGCAAGTCCTTGCTTACCTTGAAGCCGATGAAGCCGTGGTACTCGGCCGAGCGGTACTTGCCGGCGGCTAGCTGCGTCACGTCGAAGGCAAACTCGGTACGGCCGTGGGCCACGGGGTCCTGCTCATAGGTTACGATGGGGCCGTATTTGGCCTTGAGCTTGGGGAAAAGCAGCGGTACCGACTTGTTGATGCCCATCTCGTGGCCGTAGATATCGGCGGCATAGTGCGCCAGCGCTCCTAGCGCAAAGGCGTACTCGTTGCGGTCCTTGGCTTCGCGCAGCAGGTTTTCCACAAAATCGCCCGAGCGCACGTAGTGCGTAAGGTCGGTGAAGAGCGCCGAGCCAAATGGATAATACCCCATGTCCTGAATGATGGAGCCGCCATAGGCGTAGGCTTTTGCATCGCGCAGCTCATCGGGTGTGCCGCCCGGAAAGCGCCGCTCGATAGCGGGCCGCAGGCAAGGCAGCCAGCACGAGTCAATATTAGCCTGGTGGCTGAGTACCGAATAGGCCTGGGCGGGGCGCTGCACCAGCAGCAACAGCCCTAGCAGCAGCCCCCCGAGCAAGCGCGACGTAGATGCAGAAGTCATGAAAGAAGAGTAAGAACTGGCTCAACGGCAAAGGCCCATCCGGCGTTGCACTGCCGAGTTTATTCGCCTGGCTAGCCCTATTCCTTCCCTAGGGCCGGCGGCGCGGCAAGGTGCGCCGCCGCCGGCCAGGTACTGCTGCGAAAAGCCACCGTGCGCAGCCCTTGGTACGGAAACTCCCGGCTGGGCGCGGGCAGCAGCATAGGTTGGGCCGAGGTGTGGGCCAGGGCCTCGCCCACCGAGCGCACTGCGCCGGCCGGCACCCCTAGCCGCGCCAGCTCGTGCAGCAGCGCTGCGCCGTTGAGCTCGGCAATGCGCACGAGCAGCAATTCCTCCAGGGCGTAGTGGTGGCGCACCCTGGCCGGGTTGGTAGCAAAGCGCGGCTCGGTGGCCCAGTGCGGGCGCATCAGCACCAGGCACAGCTGCCGGAACTGCGCATCGGTGCCCACGGCCAGCACGAGGCGTTGGCCATCGGCGGCGCGGTACACGGTGCCGTAGGGCACAATGCCGGGGTGGCCCGAGCCCAACGGCACCGGGTCGTGGCCCGTCACCAGCCAGGTGGCGCCCTGGTTGGCCAGCGAAGCCAGCGCGCTATCGAGCAAACTCACGGTGAGGAAGGCGCCCCGGCCGGTCTTCTCGCGCTGGTAGAGCGCCGTCAGAATTCCTTCCTTTAGTTGGTGCGCGGCCAGCAGGTCGATGAGGGCCACGGGCATCTTCTGTGGCGGGTCGGCGGGGCTGGCGGCGTTGAGGTGCATGAAGCCCGTTTCGGCCTGCAACACGGCATCGTAGCCCACGCGAGGGCTAGCCGGGCCGTAGCCCGTGAGGTGGGCATATATCAGGCGCGGATTGGCGGCGGCCAGCGCGGCGTAGCCCACGCCAAACTTTTCGGCATCGCCGGGCTTGTAGCTGGCAATCAGCACATCGGCCTGGGCGGCTAGCTGGTGCAGCTCGGCCAGGGCGGCAGGCTCGGTGAGGTCGAGCACCAGCGAGGTTTTGCCCCAGTTAGAAGCCGCGAAGTAGGCCGATACCGAGCTGTCGGGGTCGTCGCCGGGCGTGCGCCAGGTGCGCGTGACATCGCCGGCGGGTGGCTCTATCTTGAGCACCGCCGCGCCCAGCTCGGCAAAGAACTGGCCCACCTGCGGGCCGGCCAGCACGGCCGCCAGCTCCAGCACACGCAGGCCATCAAAAGGTAAGTTGGCAGACATTGGTAGTTGACTTGAGGGTGGCCGGCTGCATCGCTGGGGGGGTCAGCTTCATTACGCCCCCGGCGGCTTACACCACGCCGGCCCGGGCAAATACCGGAAATACAATTTCGCGCTCGCCCGCGCCCCACCTGTGCGTCAGCTCGTCGGCCAGCAGCAGCACAGCATCGGCGCCATCGTGCTGGCGGCTGTAGTTGGCCACCGCCGACCACGTGCGCAGGTAGTCGAGGTACCACGCCGCCGACCACTGCTTGCGCACCTCGAAGCGCGCCCGGCGCACCCTGGCGAAGGGAAAAGGCAGCCGGGCGTATTCGTCGAGCACGTGCCAGCGGTTGGCATCCCAGTAGGGCCCCACGGTGTCGTCGTGAAAGCGCCGGATGAGGGCGTCGAGCGCCGCCTCGCCGGTGAGGGCCAGCCCGTAGCCC
This sequence comes from uncultured Hymenobacter sp., assembly GCA_964385095.1. Classification (GTDB taxonomy): domain Bacteria; phylum Bacteroidota; class Bacteroidia; order Cytophagales; family Hymenobacteraceae; genus Hymenobacter. The sequence goes on along the minus strand of CAYLNN010000001.1, from coordinate 219,593 downwards.
CACTCGGCCAGTACGGTGCCGGGGCCGGCCACTCGGCGTACCGCGCGGTGGTAGGCTTCGGGGTCAAACCAATGCACGGCCTGCGCCACGGTGATGAGGTCGAAATGGTCGTCGGGAAAAGGCGGGTTCTCGGCCGTGGCCACTTGGTAATGCACGTTAGGCAGCGGTGGCGCTTCAGCTAGCTGGCCGGCGCTAAGGTCGGTAGCTTCTACCTCGCGAAAGTAGCCGGCCAGCACGGTGGCGACCTGGCCGTTGCCGGTGGCACAGTCCCAGGCCCGCAGGCGGTTGGCTACCTGCGGCAAGAGCCAGGCGTAGAGTTCGCTCGGATAAGCAATGCGGTAGCGCGCATACTGCGCCGCCTGGGCGGAAAAACGGTCGAGGGCCATAGGAATGTAGGAGTAGCGCGAGCTTGCCGCCGCCGGGGCTAGCCGATAAAGCAGCAAGCTAACGCTACCCCTACGCAACGGGCCGCCAGCGGGGCACTTATCCGGCTTACCTTTGTTTTCGCTCAAGCGGTTTGCTGGCCCGGAAATACAAGGTCAGCCCCTATTCCTCACTTCATTAGCTGCACCTTGACTTTCCACGAATTCAATCTTCACGACGACCTGCTGGCCGGCGTGGAAGCCATGAACTACCTCAACGCCACGCCCATTCAGGAGCAGGCGATTCCCAAAATTCTATCCGGCAAAGACCTCATTGCCTGCGCCCAGACCGGCACCGGCAAAACAGCCGCCTACCTGGTGCCGCTGCTTGACAAAATTTCGCACGCCGGCCACGGCACCACGTCTACCCTAGTGCTGGTGCCCACCCGCGAGCTGGCCACCCAGATTGACGAGCAGGTAACGGGCTTTGGCTACTTCGTAGAAGCCTCGTCCATTGCTATCTATGGCGGCGGCAAAAGCGAAAACTGGGAGCAGCAGAAGCGCGCCCTCACGAGCGGCGCCGACATCATCATCGCCACGCCCGGCCGCCTCATTGCCCACATGCAGCTAGGGTACGTTAAGTTCGACGACCTCAAATACCTGGTGCTTGACGAGGCCGACAAAATGATGGACATGGGCTTTGCCGATGACATCCTTAACATCGTGCGCCAGCTGCCCAAGACGCGCCAAACGCTCTTGTTCTCGGCCACTATGCCGAGCAAAATCCGCGACTTCTCGCAGCAGATTCTGCACGAGCCCGACGAGGTGCGCCTCGCCGTAAGCAAGCCGGCCGCGGGCATCAACCAGCAGTTTTACATGACCTTCGACCACCAGAAACTGCCGGTTTTGGAGCACCTCATCAAGGCCCAGGACGTGCAGAGCATGGTGCTTTTTACCAGCAAAAAGGCGGCCGTGGCCGGCATCGTGCGCTCGCTAAATAAGCTGGGCTACCCGGCGCAGGGCATCAGCTCGGACCGCACTCAGGAAGAGCGCGAGGCCACCATGCGCGCTTTTAAGAACAAGCAGTTTCCTATCCTAGTGGCCACCGACGTAGTGAGCCGGGGCATTGATATTGACTCGCTGAGCCACGTGGTGAACTTCGACGTGCCCCGCGCCGCCGAGGACTACGTGCACCGCATTGGCCGCACGGCTAGGGCCGCTACCACGGGTACGGCCATCACCTTCATCGCCGACCAGGACCAGGACCGCATCGTCAAAATCGAGAAGCTCATCGAGCGCGAGATTGAGAAGCAGGCCATTACGGAAGGGCTAGGCTACGGCCCGGCGCCCGAGTTTGACCCCAAGCGCTTCAGCGGCCTGCGGGGTAAAACCGGCCCCCGCGAGGGTGGCCGCAGCGGCAGTGGGAGTGGCCGCGACCGCGCCCCGCGCCCCGAGGGTGACCGCGGTCCGCGCCCGCCCCGCGCCGAAGGCGACCGCCAGGGGAGCGGCCGCGACCGGGGCCCGCGCCGCGACGGCGGCGATAAAAATGACCCGCAGCGTGCCGAGCGGCTGGCCCAGGCTGCCGCCCGCCTGGCGGCCATCGACGCCGGCCAAACGCCGGTGGCCGCTTACGTAGCCCCACCCCGCGAAGCCCGCCCTCCACGAGCCCCGCGCCCCGAGGGTGAGGCCGCCGCAGGCCAGCCGCCGCGGGCCCCGCGCCCGCCCCGCGAGCCACGCCCCGAGGCCAGCCCTGAAAATACCACTCCACGCGAGCCCCGTGCCGATGGCGATAAGCCTGAAGGCCCGCGCCGCCGCAAGCGCGGGGGCCGCAACCGGGGCAAAGGCCCGCGCCCTGCGGATGGCTCTACGCCCACGCCTACCTCAGACGCGCCGGCCGCCCCTAGTGCCGAGTAGCGCCTCCTAAACGCCAGCCGAATTTTAGATAAAGCCCGGTCAACCAGCGGTTGACCGGGCTTGTGCTTTGCGGGCGAGGCCAGCGGCTGGCCGTGGGCAACAGGTATGCGTAGGCAGTACCGGACCGCCGCTTACGGCCTAAAACGGTCAGCTTGCCTGGGCTTTCGGAGCACCTGGCGGGCTAGCCCAGCGCGACTACGAATACCGTAAATAAGTATGAGCAGGTGGTCCTACACCAAGGGGCGGCCGGGGGCCGGCGACGTGGTGCCCTTTTGCAAATGCGTGTCTTTTAAGCATCTAGTATGCTTGTCACAACTGCGCAAGGTAACACTGCGGAATTGATTTTTTTGTTTTTTATTCCCCGCACGAACTTCTACCTTTGTGCCCCTGTAAACTCCCCCGCGCTCTGACTAGTAAGTTTGTGAATAAACCGTTGCTGCTCCTGCTGCCCGCCTTGGCAGCGTTGGGCCTGACCACCCAATGCCAATCGAGCAAGCCTGCCACTGCGGCCGCCGCTACTGCTCCGGCCTCGGTGCCAGCCACTCCCAAGGAGTATCGCTACGAAACCGCGCCCAACGACCCGCTCGGCGTGCGCGTGTACAAGCTCGACAACGGCCTCACCGTCTATTTGTCGGATTACAAGAACGCACCCCGCATCCAGACTTACGTGGCCGTGCGCGCCGGCTCCAAAAACGACCCTGCCACCGCCACCGGGCTAGCCCACTATCTTGAGCACATGGTGTTTAAGGGCACCTCGAAGCTCGGCACCAAGGATTGGAGCAAGGAAAAGCCGGAGTTGGACAAGATTGAGGCACTCTACGAGAAATATCGGGGCGAGCGCAACGACCCGGTGGCCCGCAAGCGCACCTACCACCAGATTGACTCCATCTCGGGGGTGGCCGCGCGCTATGCCGTGCCCAACGAGTACGACAAGCTTATGGGCAGCATCGGGGCCAAGGGCTCGAATGCCCACACCTCGAACGAGGAAACGGTGTACCAGGAAGATATTCCGAGCAACCAGATTGAGAAGTGGGCGGCCGTGCAGGCCGAGCGCTTTACCGAAATGGTGCCGCGTCTGTTTCATACCGAACTGGAGGCCGTGTACGAGGAGAAGAACCGGGGGCTGGATTCTGATTTCAGCAAGGAATTCGAGGCGCTGAACGCCAGCCTCTACCCTAGCCACCCGTATGGCACGCAAACGACCATCGGCACGATTGAGCACCTGCAAAACCCGTCGATAACCGAGATTAAGAAGTACTTCGGCCAGTATTACGTGCCCGGCAACGTGGCGCTCTGCCTGAGCGGCGACCTGGATTACGACCAGACTATTCGGCTGATTGATAAATACTTTGGCGCATGGCAGGGTAAACCGGCCCCAGCCTTTGTGGCCCCGGTGGAGAAACCTATTACGGCGCCCATCACTAAGGAAGTAGTAGGCCCGCAGTCGGAGAACGTGATGCTGGGCTACCGCTTTGCCGGTAAGGCTAGCCGCGACGGCCTGCGCCTGCGGATGCTGGATAAAATCCTGACCAACGGCCAGGCCGGCCTGTTTGACCTCGACCTGAACCAGCAGCAGAAAGTGCTGCAAGCCCAGACCTTTGCCGACCTCAACGACGACTACTCGACGCACGTGCTCTACGGCACGCCGCGCCAGGGCCAGAAGCTGGAAGACGTGCAGGCCCTGATGCTGGCCGAGGTAGCCAAAGTGAAGCGCGGCGACTTCCCCGACTGGCTCATCCCGGCCATTGTCAACAACGAGAAGCTGAGCCGCACCAAGAGCTACGAAAGCAATGAGGCGCGGGCCAGCGCCATGTACGAGGCCTTTATCGAGCGCGTGAGCTGGGCCGACTACGTGAAGCAGAACGATGATTTTGCCACCATCACGAAGGCCGAAATCGTCAAGTTTGCCAATGACAACTACGGTCAGAACTACGTGGCTGTCTTTAAGCGCACTGGGGAAGACCCAAACAAGGTGAAGGTGGTGAAGCCGGCCATCACGCCGGTGCCCGCCAACCGCGACGCGGCTTCGGCTTATTATACCGAAGTGTCGAAGCTGCCGAGCACCGAGCTGAAGCCGGTTTTTCTCGATTACAAAAAGGACATTCAAACGGCCGATATTAAGCCCGGCCTGCCGCTGTATTACACTAAGAATACCGAGAACGGCCTGTTCAGCCTATTCTACGCCATCGACCTCGGTACTAATAATAACCCGCTGCTCGACGTAGCCACGGACTATTTGCAGTACCTGGGCACTGGCCAGTATTCGGCGGCGCAGCTGCAACAGGAGTTCTACAAGCTAGGGTGTTCGTTTGCGGTCAGTAGCGGCCAGGACCGCGTGCTCATCAGCCTCAGCGGGCTCGATAGCAACCTGGAGCCGGCCATGACGCTGTTTGAGCAACTGCTCAACAACCCACGCCCCAATGCGGCGGCCCTCAAAAACCAGGTGGCTGGCATTTTGAAGCAGCGCCAGGATGCCAAGCTCAACAAGGGCGTGATTCTGAATCAGGCCATGCTGAACTACGTCAAGTACGGCCCGCGCAACCCGTTTACAGACATTGTGCCCGAGGCGCAGCTGAAAGCGCTGAAGCCCGAGCAACTGACGAGCCTGCTGAAGTCGTTGCCGACGTATCAGCACCGCGTGCTGTACTACGGGCCGCGTGCGCTTACTCAAGTAGATGCTCGCAATCAAGCTACCCCTATCGATACCATTAAAGGGGGCCAGATTACGACAGTACGCAAGCATATGGACAACTCCATTGTTCACGTACTCCGCACCGCCCACCGCACGCCCGCTAGCCTCAAGCCGACCCCGCCCGCCAAAGATTTTGCCGAGCAGCCGCTGAAAGACAAAAAAGTCTACTGGGTGGACTACAAGATGTTACAGGCCGAAATCCTGTTCCTGACCAAAGGCGACGTGTACGACCGGGCAATGGCGCCCACCGTGGCGCTTTATAACGAATACTTCGGCGGCGGCATGGGCAGCATCGTTTTCCAGGATTTGCGCGAGAGCAAGGCCCTAGCCTACTCGGCCATGTCGCGTTACGCGAACGCCGACAAGACGGGCCGCTCGAACTACATCCTCAGCTACATCGGTACGCAAAGCGACAAGCTGCCCGAGGCCATGGCCGGCATGGAAGGCCTGCTCACCGATATGCCCCTAGCCGACGCCAACCTGGCCATCGCTAAGCAGAGCATTCGTAATAGCATCGCCACTGACCGCATTACCCACGAGGGCGTGCTGCTCAGCTATGAGCGTGCCCGCCGGCTAGGCCTCGACTACGACCTGCGCCGCGACGTGTATGACCAAACCCAAAACATGACGTTTGCCGAATTGCAGAAATTTCAGCAGTCTAAGATTCGGGGCCAAAACCAGGTTATCCTGGTTATCGGCGCCAAGGACCGGCTGAATTTCAAGGAGCTGGCCAAGTATGGCACCGTGCAGCAACTGACCCTGAAAGAGATTTTCGGGTATTGATTTTACTACGAATACCCCCTCGTCTGTCATGCTGACAAAGGATGCATCTCGCTAGGGTTGCTTTCCGTCAGCCTTAGTTAAACCCTTGGCTAACCTGACAAGATGCTTCCTTCGTCAGCATGACACTGGCAACGAAAAGACTGACTTCCCACCTGAACTGACACAGAATACTAGACAATCTTTTTCCTCATGGCAGAGCAAAAAATCACCATTAAAAACGGCAAGCTGAATGTACCCGACCAACCCACCATTCCCTACATTGAGGGCGATGGCATTGGGCCGGACATTTGGCGGGCCTCGCAGCGCGTATTTGATGCCGCGGTAGAAAAAGCCTACGGCGGCAAAAAGAAGCTGGTGTGGAAAGAAGTGCTGGCCGGTGAAAAAGCCTACAAGCAACTCAACAACTGGCTGCCCGCCGATACGCTGGAAGCCTTCCGCGAATACCTCGTAGGCATTAAGGGCCCGCTGACCACGCCCGTGGGCGGCGGCATCCGCTCGCTCAACGTGGCCCTGCGCCAGGAGCTGGACCTCTACGCCTGCGTGCGCCCCGTGCGCTACTACGACGGCGTGCCCTCGCCCGTGAAGCACCCCGAGCTGACCAACATGGTCATCTTCCGCGAAAACACGGAGGACATCTACGCCGGCATCGAGTACATGAACGGCACGCCGCAGGCCCAGAAAATGCTCGAATTCCTGCAAGACGAGATGGGCGTGAAGAAAATCCGCTTCCCCGAGTCGTCGTCGTTCGGCATCAAGCCGGTGTCGAAGGAAGGCACCGAGCGCCTCGTGCGCGCCGCCATCAAGTATGCCCTCGACAACAAGCTGCCCAGCGTGACGCTGGTGCACAAGGGCAACATCATGAAATTCACCGAGGGCGCGTTCAAAACCTGGGGCTACGAGCTGGCCGAGAAGGAGTTTGGCGCTAAGGTATTCACCTGGGCGCAGTACGATAAAATCGTGGCCAAGCAAGGCGTGGCCGTGGCCGACGCCCTGCAAAAGCAAGCCCAGGACCAGGGCAAGCTCATCATCAAGGACAGCATCGCCGATGCCTTCTTGCAGCAGATTTTGCTGCGCCCCGCCGAATACTCGGTAGTGGCCACCCTGAACCTGAACGGCGACTACATCTCCGATGCCCTGGCGGCCATCGTGGGTGGCATCGGCATCGCGCCGGGCGCCAACATCAATTACCTCACCGGCCACGCCATCTTCGAGGCTACCCACGGCACCGCGCCCAAGTACGCCAACCAGGACAAGGTGAACCCCGGCTCGGTTATCCTCTCGGGCGTGATGATGCTCGAGCACCTGGGCTGGAAAGAAGCCGCCGCCCTCATCAACAAGGGCCTCGAAGCCGCCATCGCCAGCAAGCGCGTCACCTACGACTTCGAGCGCCAGATGGAAGGCGCTACCCTGCTCAAAACGAGCGAGTTTGGCGACGAGATTATTAAGAATATGTAGTAGCTTGGCACTCGCCAATTTTAATAAACCCCCGCGTTGGCTGAGAGGCTGGCGCGGGGGTTTTGCTTGATGGTTTATGAGAATTTTTCGATACGTATTTATATTATGCGGAAACGAGCTGCAGTCTGTTGCATTAGTAGGTAAACTAGAAGGCAATTACACTATTTGTAATCCAGAAGAAATTGGCAGTATTGCTGACAATCAAGGAGCAATGCTCATTGCTCCACCTATGGAATCAGTTGTCGATGATGATTACGAGCAAGTCACTAGGTATCATGCTTGGTTTGCTTCGTTTCTTGAAACTAACCACCGTGTGTTTACTGAGTGCGGAGTTGATGACCTCAGAATTCTTATGGAGGTTTTTTACGCAGAGGGTTATCAGTGTAACCTAGAGGTTTTCGACAGAGAAGCCATTTCTATCATTGGTAAATTCAACGTTGCGTTACCAATCAGCACTTACTCATTGAGCGAAGAAAACTTGACTAAGTGGGCTGAGGAAATTAAGCTTAACTATTGTTTTAAATAAATCCGGGGCTCCCCCACACTGGCGCGAGTTTAGCGCAGCGTAACTCGTGACTGTTTGTATAGATGAGGTTGAACCTCATCTGCCGCAACGCGGCAAATTACGGTTGCGCTGCTAGTAACGAACATCCTTGCAATGCCAATTTGCCGCTAGCGCAGCAGTGGAGGTACAACCTCCACTGTAAATGAGGCACGAGTTACGCTGCGCTAAACTCACGCCAGTGCCACGCCGCTAGCTTCAGCCCTGCCCGCTACTTTTGAGGCCTAGCAACCTCCCGCCATGCCCTCCCCTACTCCCGACGACCACCTGCGCTTTCCCATTGGCCGGCCGCAGCTGCCGACCGCGCCGCTCACGCCGGCCGAACGAGCGCCGTATCTCCAGCAGCTAGCCGAGTTTCCGGCGCTGCTGCGGGCGGCGGCCGAGCGCATTGGCGCCGAGCGGCTAGAGCAGCCTTACCGCCCCGGCGGCTGGACGGGCCGGCAGGTAATTCACCACCTTGCCGACACGCACCCCAATTTGTACAGCCGCTTCCGGCTGGCGCTCACCGAGGACAACCCGACCGTGCGGCCCTTCGACGAGCAGGCCTGGGCCGCGCTGCCCGACGTGGCCGTGACACCCCTGGCCGTGTCGCTGGAGCTGCTGGCTAGCCTGCACGTGCGCTGGGTAACGCTACTGGAGCAGCTGAGCGAGGCGCAGTGGCAGCGCACGTTTTACCACCCGCGCTACCAGACTACCAGCACCCTGGAGCAAGCCCTGGTGCAGTACGCCTGGCACGGCCGGCACCACCTGGGGCACCTCGCGCTCTTGGGCTAGCCGGGCTTCGGTAGTCAGTGGCAGCTTATTGCCGAGAGGAACTACTCGCTTATAGATACCAGCAGCGGCGCGGCCGGCCGGGCGCTAGGGGTCGGCGCTAGCCCGCTAGGGCGCAGCTTGAAGTTGCGGGCGCCGGTGTAAATTTCGGCGATGCTATTCCCGCTCCGCTTTTTTGCCCGCCCTGCTACCGGCTGCCTGCTGGCCTGGCTGCTACTGACTGCTTGCTTCACCAGCCGGGCCCAGAACGCGCCGCCCGAAAAACCCAAGGTCACGCGCATCCTGTTCCTGCTCGATGCCTCGGGCTCGATGATGGCGCCCTGGGAAGGCCAGCCGCGCTGGGACGTGGCCAAGCGCCTGCTCGCCAAGATGGCCGACTCGCTCAACGCCTACCCCAACCTGGAGCTGGGCCTGCGCGTGTATGGCCACCAAAGCCCCAACGCCGAGCAAAACTGCCAGGATTCGCGCCTCGAAGTGGCTTTTGCGCCCAAAAATGCCGCTGCTATCAAAGCGCGGCTCAAGACGCTGAAAGCGCAGGGCAACACGCCCATTACGTACTCGCTGGAGCAGTCGGCCAAGGACTTTCCGCTGGATAAAACGTCGCGCAACGTGCTGCTGCTCATCACCGACGGCGTTGAGTCGTGCAAGGGCGACCCCTGCGCGGCTTCGCTAGCCCTACAGCGCAAGCGCGTGTTTCTCAAGCCCTTCGTGATTGGCATCGGGGCCGAAAAAGACTTTGGCCAGGCGCTGGCCTGCCTGGGCAAATATTATAATGCGGCCGAGGTCAAGACCTTTCAGACCGTGCTCAACGACGTGATTGCCCAAACCCTGGCCAAAACGACGGTCGCCATCAACCTCACCGACGAGGCCGGCCGGCCGGTGGAATCGAACGTAAACATGACGTTTGTGAACAACGTGACCGGGCAGCCCGAGTACAACTACGTGCACTACCGCGACGCCCAGGGCAAGGCCGACGTGCTCGACATCGACGCTTTGCAGAGCTATGACCTGGTGATAAATACGGTGCCGGCCGTGCGGCAGGCCAACCTGGTTATCCGGGGTGGCAAGGCTAACATCTTGAATTTCAAGACGCCGCAGGGCACACTGGTGCTTCAGCCGGCCAATATCTCGCCCAACCCCTACGGCGGGGCGGTGCAGGCCGTGGTGCGGGCGCCGGGCAGCGCGGCCACCGGGCTAGCCCTGCCCTTTGGCAGCAAGCAGAAAATACTAGCCGGTAACTACGAAGTGGAGGTGCTGACGCTACCCCGCACCACCCAGCGCGTGAGCGTGCGCCAGGGCCAGACCACCACCGTCACCTACGCCGTGCCCGGCACGCTCAACATTACCTCTGACCTCAAGGGCTTCGGCAGCCTCTATAAGCTCAACGACGACGAGTCGCAGACCTGGATTTATAACCTGCCCGAGGCCAGCAGCAAGGTCAACCTGGCCATGCAGCCGGGTGCGTACCGGCTGGTTTTCCGCACGGCCACCAGCAACGGCAGCAAGTTTACGGATGTGCGCAACTTCACCATCCGCTCGGCGCAGACGACCTCGCTGAGCATTTTCGGGCGCTAGGGCCCACGGGGTAGGGCTAGCCATTAAACGCTCTCCATTCTTGATAGTCCAACCCGCACACTGCCTTCTTTCCGCGTTTGGAAGACCCCGAAATCCTCGCCAAGTTTCACGAGCCGGCCAGCCGAAACCTGGCCTTTAACCAGCTGGTGCGCAAGTACCAGCAGAAGGTGTACTGGCACGTGCGCAAGATGGTGGTGGACCACGCCGATGCCGACGACCTCACGCAGGACGTATTTGTGAAGGTGTGGAAGAACCTGGAAAACTTTCGCCAGGATGCCCAGCTGTTCACCTGGATTTACCGCATCGCTACCAATGAGTGCCTGAGCTTTTTGCAAAGCAAGCGGCGCAAATTTTTTCTGCCCCTCAACGACGTGGGCGCCGAGCTGGCGGCCAAGCTGGAGGCCGACCCGGCCCTGGCCGGCGACGAGATTGAGCTGAAGCTGCAACGCGCCATTCTGCGCCTGCCCGACAAGCAGCGCCTCGTGTTCAATTTGCGCTACTACGACGAGATGCCCTACGAGCAAATGGCCGAGGTCACCGGCACCAGCGTGGGCGCTCTCAAGGCCAGCTATCACCACGCGGCCCGCAAAATCGAGGAATACGTTACCAAGGCCGACAACCCCGGCTGGTCGGCCAGCGAGACTGATTAAACCTTGCGCCGATTTTTTCATCTACTAATCATGCAAACGCCTTTTCGCCTCGCCGAGCACTCGCGCCGCGGCTCCCAGCCGCTGAGCAGCCCGCCGCCCGGCTACTTCGAGCAGCTGCCCACGCGCATTATGACGCAGGTGGCGGCCCCGGCGCACCAGCCGGGGCTAGCCGGGCGGTGGTGGGCCCCGGCCTACCTGCGCACGGGCCTGGCCTCTACGCTGCTGCTGGGCACCTTCGCGGCCTCGCTCTGGCTAGGGGGCGCGAGGGTGCCGGCGCCGGCTAGCCTCGATGCCGTGCCACAGGCCCAGCTCGTGGAGTACCTCACCAGCGGCGAAACCCGCGTGGATATGCTCGACCTGGCCGAGCTGCCCACCCAGCGGCTAGGCCTTCCCACCCACTATATGCAGCCCTCGGCGGCCGAGCTTACCGATGCGCTCGATGCCCAGCCCGCCGAGGAAGCCGGCTTACTCTAGATTTATCTGCCTGTTCATGAACTTCTTACGCATATTTACTATTTGCTGCGGCTTCTTGGCACTAGCGGCCAGCCAGCCGGCCCACGCCCAGCTGCGCGGCCGGGCGGGGCAGCCGGGCGGCCGCCTCAGCCAGCTCGATAATGCCAAGATTGCGTTCATCACCGCGCGCCTGACGCTCACCCAGGACCAAGCCCAGCGCTTCTGGCCCACCTACAATGAGTTTGTGACCAAGCGCCGCGAGCTCAATCGCACGGCGCGCTTACTGCGCCGCGACGCCAGTAGCGCGGGCCTGAGCGACGCCCAGCTGCGCGAAAATTTCACCCAGGATTTTGCCCTCCGCCAGCAGCAGCTGAACCTAGAAAAGGATTATTTTGAGCGGGCGCAGAAAGTGCTGACTCTGCGCCAGCTAGCCCAACTGTACCAGGCCGAGCGCGATTTTACGAAGGAGGTGCTGCGGCGTGTGGCTAGCCCGGCCGACCCGGACTAGCCACGCCGTAGCGTGGGCCCGGCGGAGCCGCACGTAGCCGCCATCCGCGCGGCCCCACCGGGCCCACTACATAGTGGGCGGTACCTTTGCGGGCATTATGCTAACCTCCCGCCAGCTTTTTCTGCGCCACCAGGCCCAAACCTCGGAGTTTCCGCTGCTGCTGGAAATTGAGCGGGCCGAAGGCGTGTATATGTACACGCCCGAAGGCCGCGCCATCCTGGATTTGATTTCCGGCATCGGCGTCAGCAACGTGGGGCACCGCCACCCGCGCGTGCTGCAAGCCATTCAGGAGCAGCTCGATAAATACCTGCACCTGATGGTGTACGGCGAGTTGGTGCAGGCCCCGCCCGCCCGGCTGGCCCACGCGCTGGCCGCCACCCTGCCCGCCCCGCTCGACACGGTGTACTTCACCAACTCGGGCGCCGAGGCCATTGAGGGCGCCCTCAAGCTTGCCAAGCGCCACACCGGCCGCACGGGCCTGGTGTCGGCCCACAACTCGTACCACGGCTCCACGCACGGCGCGCTGTCCATCACCGGCTCCGAGGGCTTCAAGAACAGCTACCGGCCGCTGCTGCCCGACGTGGCGCACCTGCGCTACAACGAGCTGGCCGACCTGGAATTAATCACCCAAAACACGGCCGCCGTCATCCTCGAAACCGTGCAGGGCGAGGCCGGCGTGCGCCTGCCGCGGCCCGGCTACCTGCCCGCCGTGCGCCAGCGCTGCACCGAGGTCGGCGCCCTACTCATCCTCGACGAGATTCAGTGCGGCTTCGGGCGCACGGGCACGCAGTGGGCGTTCGAGCAGTTTGGCGTGGTGCCCGACATCCTGGTGTGCGCCAAGGGTATGGGCGGCGGCATGCCGATTGGCGCATTTATTTCCTCGCCCGAAATAATGGTGGGTTTTCAAACTAATCCTATTCTGGGGCACTGCACCACGTTTGGCGGGCACCCGGTGAGCTGCGCGGCCTCGCTAGCCACCTTGCAGGTCATTCAGGAAGAAAACCTGCTGGCGGGCGTGGCTGCCAAAGCGGCGCGGCTGCGGGCCCAGCTGGTGCACCCGGCCATTCGGCAGGTGCGCAACTGCGGGCTGCTGATGGCCGTGGAGTTTGCCTCATTTGAGGTGCTGAAACCGATTATCGACCGCGCGCTGGCCGAAGAAGGCGTGCTGACCGACTGGTTTTTGTTCTGCGATAATTCGTTGCGCATCGCCCCGCCGCTCACCATTACGGAAAGCGAAATTGACGCGGCCGTGGCCGGGCTGCTGCGGGCCATTGCCTGAACCGCGGGGCTAGCGAACTCTCGGCTTACTTGGGGTTTGAAGCCGACATTTCCTCACCTCCTAGAAGCGCCAACAACCAGAAAAGGCTGCTCGTTTGAGCAGCCTTTTCTGGTTGTTTCACGACAGCTTGTCGGCTTCATCTTCATAAGCCGACAAATTCGCTAGCCCCGCGGCTCAGCTATTATCGCATCGGCAAGTCATTGTAATTCAAGAAGCTCAGGCTTTCTTCTTTGATGCGCTCGCGGGGCACGGCATCTTTAACACCCTGCGAAATCTTGCGCACCAGCACGCCCACAATGGCGTGGCGGAAGCCCAGCTTCTCGGCCATCATAATGCAGAAATCCATTTCGGTTTCGTCCACGATGCCGTCGGCCAGCATCATGTCTACGAGGTCAAAAATCTGGTCGAAGCGCTCGGAATCGGTGCCGGGCAGGTCGGCCAGGCAGTTAGTTTGGCCGGCCACCAGCTTGCGCACTTCGCTGGCCGACACACCATTTTTTTTGCCCACGGTGATGATAAAATTCAGCTCACGGTCGTCCACGTTGCCGTCGGCTTTGGCCAGGGCGGCGAGGTTACAGAGGTGGCCTTTTATTTTTTTTGCCTGCTCGTTTTCGAAAAAGCCAAACATAGGAGTGCGGGTTGAAGGTGGGCGATGAGATAGCGAAAAGTAGGCAAGAAACGCCTAATAACCAAGCGTCTGCCGGGTAAGGCGCCGTACTTCTACGTAAGTTGGGCAAAAATGTCAGCGTTAAATTTTTGCGTCCGCTTCGGCAAGTGCCTTCGGCGGCCGACCTTTGCGGGCTTACGACCGACCCTGCTTTGGCAGCGGGCGCACTAGCTGATTTTACCATGAAGAGAATTGGAGTTTTTACCAGCGGCGGCGATGCGCCGGGCATGAATGCCTGCCTGCGGGCGGTGGTACGGGCGGGGGTGTACCACGGCATTGAGGTCTACGGTATTATGCGAGGCTACAGCGGCATGATTAAGGGCGAGTTTGTGCGTATGGATTCGGCCTCGGTGTCGAATACGGTGCAGCGCGGCGGCACGATTCTAAAGTCGGCCCGCTCGCAGAAATTCATGACCAAGGAAGGCCGGCAGGAGGCTTTCGACCAGCTCACCAACCACGGCATTGAGGGGCTAGTAGCCATTGGCGGCAATGGCACGTTTACGGGCGCAACTATTTTTGAAAAGGAATTTGGCATTCCGACGGTGGGCGCGCCGGGTACGATTGACAACGACCTCTACGGCACCGACTACACCATTGGCTACGACACGGCCGTGAACACGGCCCTGGAGGCCATCGACAAAATCCGGGACACGGCCGACTCGCACGACCGCTGCTTCTTTGTGGAGGTAATGGGCCGCGACTCGGGCTACATTGCCATTCCGTGCGCCATCGGCGGCGGCGCCGAAATTGTGATGGTGCCCGAAACGGCCATGAGCGTGGAGGCCGTTATCGAAACGCTGCAAAGCAGCTACCAGCGCCACAAAACCTCGTTTATCGTCATCGTGGCCGAGGGCGAGGAAGAAGGCAACGTGCATAAGGTGGCCCGCCGCGTGAAGGAAGCCATTCCGCAGCTCGACACCCGCGTGACCATCGTGGGCCACATTCAGCGCGGCGGCTCGCCCACCGCGGCCGACCGCCTGCTGGCCTCCCAGCTCGGCATTGCGGCCGTGGAAGGCCTGCTCAACGGCATGAAAAACGTGATGGCCGGCATTGTCGACCGCAAGCTCATGTACACGCCCTTCGATGATACCATCAACAAGCGCAAGGTCATCAACCAGAGCTTTATGCGGATGGTGGAGATACTTAGCGTGTAGGTATTTAATGTGAGGAATGAGAAAATGTGGAAATGACTAGCGCAACTCATTTTCTCATTCCTCACATTTCGACCCATTCATACCCTGCGTCGCGGCGCAGCCAGGTAAGCTGGCGCTTGGCGTAGTGGCGGGTGTTGCGCTGGAGCAAGCGCACGGCTTCGGCATAGTCATAGGTGCCGTCGAGGTAGCCAAAAATCTCCTGGTAGCCCACGGTTTGCAGCGCGTTGTGGGTGCGGTAGGGCAGCAGGCTTTCGACCTCGGCCACCAGCCCGGCCTCCAGCATGTGCAGCACGCGCTGGTCGATGCGCCGATACAGTTCTTCGCGCGCGCGGGTGAGGGCCACTTTCTCGACCCGGAAGGGCCTGGCCGCCGCCTTGGCCGCCACGGCCGCCGGCCCCAGGTGGAAGCTCGAAAACGGCTGCCCGGTGCCACGCGTTATTTCGAGGGCGCGCAGCACGCGCTGGGGATTCTGGCGGTCGAGGCGGCCGTGGGCCACGGGGTCGGTGGCGGCCAGCTCGGCCACCAGCGGGGCTAGCCCCTGGGCGGCCAGCTCATGCTGCAACTGCTGGCGCACGGCGGGCGGCACGGGTGGCAGCTCATCGAGGCCATCGGTGAGGGCTTGCAGATACAGCCCCGAGCCGCCGGTGGCAATCACCACCGCGTGGCGCTGGAAAAGGCCAGCCAGCCGCGCCTCGGCTTCGGCGGCGAAGCGCCCGGCGCTATACTCTTCCGTGATACTGTGCGAATCGATGAAATGGTGCGGCACGCCTTGCATCTCTGCGGGTGTGGGCTTGGCCGTACCAATGCTCATCTCGCGGAAGAACTGGCGCGAATCGGCCGAAATAATCTCGGTTTGCAGCTGCTGCGCCAGCGCCACAGTAAGGGCCGTTTTGCCCACGGCAGTGGGGCCAGCCACGGTCAGCAGCACGGGGCGCGGGTCGAGGGCGGAGGGGGCTAGCCGGGCCAGCAGGTCGGGGGGCAGCATGAAGAAAGTACGGGAAGCTTCTGCTTGCCGTTAAAAGTGGAAAAGAGATGATTTGGCAAGCTACCGCTTACTGCACCGGCACCAAGCCGGCATACAGCCGCAGCAGCGTTTTTTCTTCCTGCTGCCAGCTCCACTCGGTGCGGGCTAGCTGGCAGTTGGTAGCCAGCTGCTGGTAGTGCGCGCCGGGCTGGCCGCCGGGCAGCAGCCGGGCCAGCGCTGCGGCCAGGGTGGCGGGCGTCAGGTCGGGCACCAGCTCGGCCACGGCGTGCCGGGCATTGAGGGCGCGGTATTCGGGGAAGTCGATACAGAGCTGCGGAATGCCGGCCTGCACGTAATCGAAGAACTTATTAGCCAGCGAGTAATAGTAGCTCAGGCCGGTATTTTCGAGCAGCATAATGCCCACCGTGGCCTGGGCCGTGAGCTGGCGCAGGTCGGCCGGCAGCACGTAGCCCTTGAACTCGACCTTTCCCGCCGCCAGTAGCCCTAGCTGCGCTGCTTGCGCGCGCAGGGCCGCCGAGCAGTCGCCCTCGCCGCACACAACGAGCTTAGCTGGCACCTGCGGCAGGGCCGCCAGCAGCTCGGCTAGCCCCCGGCCCACATTGAGGGCGCCCTGGTAAAGCAGCACCGGCGCGGGCAAGGCTGGGCCCGGCCGCGGCGCCAGTGGCGGGGCCGTCAGCGGCACATTACGCACCACGCCAAAGGGGCAGCCGGGATGCTTGGCCTCGAACAGCCGGGCCAGGGCCGGGCCCACTGTGTAGCGCAGCCGGGCGCGGGGCACCACCCAGTTCTCGACCCATTGCCAGAGGCGCTGCACGCGGGGCCGGGCCACCACTTCGGGCACTTCGGTAAAGAGCTCGTGGGCGTCGTACACGAAGGGCTGGCCCCCTAGCCGGGCGCGCAGCCAGGTGGGCAGTGCGGCGTCGAGGTCGGCACAGGCCCAGGCGGCAGCGCGCTGGCCCAGTAGGTAGAGCAGCAGCCGCAGGTTGTACTCCAGGTAAAAAAGCTTGCCGCGCTGAAACCAGCCCCGCAGCCGGTGCTGCGCGTAGGGCTGCGGCCCCAGCGGCACCGAGGCGGGGCGCTGCCAGCCCACCAGCAGCACCTCGTAGCCGGCCCGCGCCAAGCTGCCGCAAATGCGCTGCATGCGCTGGTCGTAGCTCAGGTCGGTGGTGACGGCGAAGACCAGGCGGGGAGGCGAAATGGGCACGGAATAGGTAAAGCGGCGCGGCAGCCGTAATTTCCGGCCAAAAATACGCTTGCCGCGGTGCCAGCCGCAACCTCAACTCTGGCAGCACGTTTGCCACCCTATATGCCCGTTCACTCTCCGGGGCCGCACTTACCGGCTACCGCCCACATGTTCGACCAGTTGCAACTCGCCTACGTGGTTTTCGACGGCGGCGGACGCATCGTGGAGGTCAACGACGTTTTTGTGCGGCTCAGCGGCTACGAGCGCTCGCAGCTGCTGGGGCAGGCCTACCACCGGGTGCTCACGCCTGCGGCGCAGCAGGCCGAGCGCCAGGCCTACCTGCTGCGCGTGCTGCGCGATGAAGCCCCTAGCCAGGAGTATTACGAGCTGGAACTACAAACCCGTACCGGCGAAATAGTGCTGCTGCAATGGCAGTCGGAGTTGCTGCGCGACCCCAAGGGCCACATCACGGGCATGTGGGCCGTGGGCCACACCCTGAACTCGACCGAGCCCGGCCGGGCCTCAGCGCTGCTGCCCGAGCCGGCGTACCTGCGCGAGTTTTTTGACAGCTCGCACGACCTTATTCTGCACCTGAGCGCCACCAACCTGCTGCTGTTCGTGAACCGCGCCGGGCAGGAAAAGCTGGGCTACACCGAAGAGGAGCTGCTAGGCCGTCCCCTCACCGACGTGGTGCACCCCTACTACCGCGCTAAGCTCCTCTACCAACTGCGTCGCCTCTATGAGGGACAGGCGCTCAATAAGTTAGAAACAGTACTATTGACCAAGGCCGGCCGGCCCGTGCACCTAATCGGCTCGGTGAGCAGCGAGCACCAACCGGGGCGCCTGCCCAGCGCCCGGGCCGTGCTGCACGATATTACCGACCGCATTAAGGCCGAGCGCCTGCAAAAGGTTTATTATAGTATTGCCAACCTAGCCATCTCGGCCCACGACCTGCCGGCGCTCTACGGTGCCATTCACCGCGAGCTAGGCAAGGTAATTGAAACGAACAACATATTTATTGCGCTCTGCGATGATGCCCGCACGCAGCTGCAATTTGTGTATTACGTTGACCAGCACGCCTATTTTGAGCAGGGCGACGGCCGGCCGTTCTCGCTCGGCATCACCGAGTACGTGATTGAGCAGGGCCAGCCCATGTTCTTTACGCAGGCTGACTTGCTGCGCCTCATGCGCACTGGCGAGATGACGGCCTTTGGGCGGCTGCCGGCCGTGCTGCTAGCCTCGCCGCTGAGTGTGGGCGACCGCACCATCGGCGTGCTCACGGTGCAGGAATACGACCGGGTGGACCTGTACACACCCGCCGACCTTGATATTCTGCACTTTATCTCGGGGCAGGTGGCACTGGCCATCGACCGCAAGCGCCAGGAAGAATACGTAGCTCGTCAGAATGCCCGCCTGAGTGCCATTTTTGAAAGCGGCTCGCAGCTGATATGGAACGTGGACCGGCGCGGCAACCTCGTATCGTTCAATCGCAACTACGCTACTTTTTACCAGCGCCGCAATGGCACCGGGCCTACGCCGGGGCTCAACGTGCTGGAGACCGACGTGGCGCTAGCCGATGAAGCTATCCGCGAGCTGTTTCGCAGCAGCTACGTGGCCGCCAACCGCGGCGAGCCGCAACAGTTTGAGGCCCAACTGCGTCAGCCGAGGCTACCCAGCATCTGGCTGAGCATCAACTTGGCGCCCATTTATCTCAACGACGGCTCGTTTGAGGAGATTACAGCGCAGGCGCAGGACATTACGGCCAGCAAAAACTCGCAGTTGGCCCTAGCTGCGCAGGAGGAGAAGTTTCGCTCCATCTTCGAGTCGTTTCAGGATGTGTACTACCGTACCGACCGCGAAGGGCGCTTTACTATCCTCAGCCCTTCGCTGCGCGAGGTACTGGGCTACAGCCCATTAGAGGCCCTTAGCTACCGCATCGAAGACTTTTACTGGCAGCCCGAGCAGCACCTGGAGCTGCGCCAGAAGCTGCTGCGCCAGGGCGAGCTGCGCAACTTCGAAACCCAACTGCGGCACCAGGATGGCTACCCGGTGAGCGTGCTCATCAACGCCCGCCGCACCCGGTTTGGCACCGAGGGTATTGCGCGCGACATCACCGAAATCCGCCGCATTCAGGACGATTTGCGCTTAGCCAAGGAAGAAGCCGAAGCCGCTTCGGAAGCCAAAACGCAGTTTCTGGCCAACATGAGCCACGAGCTGCGCACGCCCATGAACGGCATCATCGGCATGATTGACCTGCTTGGCCAGACTGGTCTCAGCAGCGAGCAAGCCGATTATGTCGACACGCTGGGCACCAGCTCGGAGGCGCTGATGACCATCTTAAATGACATTCTGGATTTGTCGAAAATCCAGGCTGGCAAGATGCGTCTCAACGAAGCCCCGCTAGCCCTCGACCCGCTGCTCGACCGCCTGCGGGCCTTGTTTCTATACCGGGCCAACCAGAAAAACCTGCGCTTCACCTGCCATTTGGCGCCCGGCACGCCGGCCACCATCATCACCGACGAAACGCGCCTGCTCCAAATTCTGGCCAACCTCATTGCCAACGCCATCAAATTCACGGCGCAGGGCACGGTGAGCGTGGTGGTGTCGGCTACGCGCGCCGAAGGCGACTTTTTTACGCTGCGCTTTGCGGTGCAGGACTCGGGCATCGGCATTTCGGCTACCGATGCGGCGCGGCTCTTTACCAGCTTCACGCAGCTAGATACTACCCCTAGCAAGGCCTACGGTGGCACGGGCCTGGGCCTGGCCATCAGCAAGGAGCTGGCTGAGCTGCTGGGGGGTACCATCGGGGTGGTATCCGACTCGGGCGAGGGCAGCATTTTTTGGTTTACCATCCGCTGCCAAGTGCCCAATGCCACGGCGGCGCTGCCCGTGGTTGCTGCTCCTGAGCCGGCCCCGCCGGTAGGTACCCGCTCCGGCCCCGCTCCCCGCGTGCTACTGGTCGATGATAATACTATTAACCAGAAAGTGGCCGCCCGGCTCCTGGGCAAGCTCAACTGCGAGGTCGATATTGCCAGCGACGGCTACGAGGCTATCAGCCGGGCCACGGCGCCGGATGCGGCTTACCAGCTCATTTTCATGGACATCCAGATGCCCGGCCTCGACGGCATTGCCGCCACCCGGGCTATTAAAGCGCAGTTGGGGGCGGCCAGCCCGCCCATCGTGGCCATGACGGCCTACTCGATGCCCGACGACGCGGCCCGGTTCGTGGAAGCCGGCCTCGATGACTACCTGGCTAAGCCCGTGAAGCACCAGCAGCTAGCCCAGACGCTGGCCCGCTGGATAGCCACTCCCCCCGAGCCCGAGCCTGCCCCGCCAGCCTCCGACCCCAACCCGGCCATCGTGGACCCCGAGGTGCTGCGGCAGCTGCTGCAATTGGGCGGCGAGGAATTCACGGCCGAGCTCTACGGCGAGTTTATCGAGGAAACCACTGCCCTGATGACTCAGATAAATGAGCACTGGCAAGCCGCTGAGCTAGAAAAGCTCCACCCGCTTTTGCACCAGCTTAAGGGCACCGCCGGCACGCTCGGCCTCACCAAGCTGGCTACCCAGGCCTTAGCTTTGGAGAAAGCTATCAAAAAACAGCAGACGCAGGTAATCGACAGCGGCCTGCCCGAACTCAATAAACTGTTCGCTACTTTCATCGCTAATTATCCTGGCCTGCTCACGCTTGGCTAGCCCTCGCCGCCGGCTAAAGGCCCTAGCCAGTGTTTTTTACTTTTCATTTTAAGCTGGTTTCGAACCCATTTTTTTCCACATGACGCCCACCGCTACTCCCAAAACCATCCTTATTGCTGAGGATAGCTCAGTCATTCTTAGCCTGACCCGTAAGATTCTGGAACAGCAGAAATACCGCATTGTGCTGGCCAAAAATGGTGGTGAGGTTATTAAGCAGCTTGAAAGCCAGCAAGTTGACGGGGTTTTAATGGATATCAACATCCCGGTAAGAAACGGCATTGAGTGCACCCGCGACATTCGGTCCCACGCCGACGCGCGCATCAACCAGCTGCCCGTGATTGCCATCACCGGCAACGCCAATAACTACTCGATGGAGCAGTTTCGCGAGGCCGGCATCACTGATTACCTGCCCAAGCCCCTCGATTTTGATGCCCTGGTGCGCGTAGTGCGCCAGTACGTGGGGTAAACTTTTAATTATGAATTAGAAATTATGAATTATGAATTTCCCGTCGGGCACGGCGCCCCAGACCGCCCGCTAATTCATAATTTCTAACCCATAATTCATAATTAAATTCTATGAAGCTGACTTTTCTGGGTACGGGCACTTCGTCGGGGGTGCCGATGATAGGCTGCACCTGCCCGGTATGCCGCTCGCTCGATTTTCGCGACCAGCGCCTGCGCGTGGCCGTGCACCTGGCCGTGGCCGGGCGCAGCCTGGTGGTGGATACCGGCCCCGATTTTCGGCAGCAGATGCTGCGGGCCCACATCACGCAGCTCGACGGTATCCTGTTTACCCACGAACACAAGGACCACACGGCGGGCCTCGATGATGTGCGCGCTTTCAACTTCCGGCAGCAGCAGGAGATGCCCGTTTTTGCCGAGCCGCGCGTTATCGAGCAGCTCAAGCGCGAGTACGCCTACGTGTTTGCCGAGCACAAGTACCCCGGCGTTCCCCAGGTGGGCCTGCACCCGATACTCGACGACCAGCAGCCCTTCGACGTGCTGGGGCTGGCCGTGCAGCCGCTGCGCGCCCTGCACCACAAGCTGCCCGTGCTAGGCTTCCGGCTGGGCGGGCTAGCCTACCTCACCGATGCCAACTTATTGCCCCCTAGTACGATGGAGCAGCTACGCGGCTGCGATACCATCGTGCTCAACGCCCTGCGTCACGAGCCGCACCTCTCCCACTTCTCGCTCAGCGAGGCCGTGGCCGTGCTGGAAGAATTGCGGCCGCGCCGGGCTTACCTCACCCACATCAGCCACCAGCTAGGCCGCCACCGCGAGGTAGAGGCCACGCTGCCACCCTGGATTAGGCTGGCCTATGATGGGCTGGCGGTGGAGGTGTAGCGCGATGCGGTTTCCTTCTTCCACAGAAGAATTTTATTCTTCCGTGTCCCCCGCCGAGCTTTTGCGGCAGGTACGAACCAATCTTTCTTCGCCGCTTAGCTGGCGCACGCTATTAAGCGCCGAAGAGTTTTTATTGGTCGGAAAGATAACGACCTACTCCTTCTATGTGAGCCACAATACCAGGTTTGGTCGTCAGAACGGCCCTGGCACACTTGGTCGGGTTGAGGATCTGCGCCTGCGAGGCAGCCAAGGTTGCTTGCTGCGTCTTCGTTACCACCCATCTGTTGGAGCGCTGCTAGCCATTGGCGGCTGAGCAGGTGTCATTGGCTTGTTTATTTTTTCGTTTATCGCGGCAAAAATCTTTCTGAGCGGTTTAAGCCTTTCTTTAGTAATACCAGTTGCGGCTTGGCTAGTGGGTCTTGCCCTCTTTCTATTGCAGTATCAATGGGAGCTTAAGCAAGTCAGGCAGCTGTTGATTAACCTGCTAAACCTGCGCAGCCAAGTTGTTGCCTAGCGGCTAAGGCTGTTTATTACTTACTTATGCACACCAATTATTATTTCCTGCGCCAGTTAGCTCCCGCCCTCACCGCGCAGTTGCGCGGCTACCGCGTGGCTAGCTGTTTTTCGCAGGAAAAAGACGAGTTGGTAATTGGCCTGCTGAGCCCCGCCGGGACCGAATTCTGGCTCAAAGCGCAGCTGGGCGCCGCCTTTCCGGCGCTGGCTTTGCCCGAGAGTTTCCGCCGCGCCCGCCAGAACTCGGTGGACCTGCTGCCCGAGCTGCTGGGTTGCACCGTGGCCAGCGCCGCCGTCTGGCCGCAGGATAGAGTAGTGCAAATCAACTTTGTGGAGCACGCGGCTAGCCTCGTCTTCAAGCTCTATGGCCCGCGGCCGAATGCTATTTTCCGGCCCGCGCCGGCCGCGCCGGCCCAGCTTTTTCACCAGCGTTACGCGGCCGATGCCGACCTGGTGCCACTACCCGCCGATGCCCCAGCTCCGGCGGTAGGGCCCACCGGCAAGCTGCCCCCGGCCCTGGCCGACCTGCCAGGGCGCTATCTGCGCGAGCAGCGCGGCTACGACCCAGCGCCCGCCGAGGTAAAGCAGCGGCTAGCCCGCGAGTTGCAGACTGAGCTGGAAAGCCCGCCGCACTACCATCTCCTCTACCTCGATGGCCGCACCCGCCTGAGCCTGGTGCCACTGGGCGAGGTGCTCGAAACTCTGCCGGGCAACGACCCCATTGGCGCGCTGCGGCGCTTTGTGCCGCTGGCGCTGGCCCGCCGCGCGCTCGAAACCGAGCGCCGCCAGCTGCGGCAGCTGCTTACGCGCCGGGCCGACGAGGCCAGCACCAGTGCCCACCTGGCCGGCCAGCGCTTGCACGCTCTGGCCCACGAGGCCGGCTACCGCCACCGCGCCGACCTCATCATGGCCCACCTGCACGCCATTGCGCCCGGCGCGGCGCAGCTCGAAGTCATTGACTTTTACACCAACGAGCCCGTCGTGCTCAAGCTGAAGCCACTCGAAAAACCCCAGCGCACGGCCGAAAACCTGTATCGCAAGGCCAAAAACCAGCAGATAGAGGAGCGCCAGCTGCAAATGCGCATCGCCACCCGCGAAACCGAGGCCTTGCAAGCCCTGGAGTTACTGGAAGAACTGGATGCCGCGCCCGCGCTGGCCGAGCTGCGCGGCCTGCGCGCCTGGCGCAAGCTGCACGCGCTGGACCCCAACCCGGCGTCGGCCAAGGCGGCTAGCGAATTGCCTTTTAAAGTGTTTGAGGACCACGGCTTCATGATTCTGGTGGGGCGCAATGCCCAGAACAACGACCTGCTGACGCAGAAATACGCTCATAAGGACGACCTGTGGCTGCACGCCAAGGATGTGAGCGGCTCGCACGTCGTTATTCGGCACCGGGCCGGGCACACGGTGCCCGAGCCGGTAGTAGCGCACGCCGCACAGCTGGCGGGCTGGTACTCGCGCCGCCAGCACGACTCGCTGTGCCCGGTGACGGTGACGCCCAAAAAATTTGTGCGCAAGCCCAAGGGCGCCCTGCCGGGCCAGGTACTGGTGGAGCGCGAGCGGGTAGTACTTGTAGTGCCCGGCAACCCCTTCGAGAAATAAGCCAGCCGTTCACAAAATGACACAAAAAAGCCCGCTCGAAAGCGGGCTTTTTTGTTCAGCGTGCGCGCGGGGAGATTCGAACTCCCACACCCGAAGGCACCACCCCCTCAAGATGGCGTGTCTACCAGTTTCACCACGTGCGCAGAAAGGCAATCGGTAACTCGGCACGGTCCGCAGACCGGCTTCGCTGAGGGGCGAAGCGGGTGCAAATGTACTACGGCGCGCTATTTTTTCAAATGCTGCGGCGCTTTTTACGTAAAAAAAGTCATGCCTTCAGCAACTACACACCTGTTAGTTGCTTACTTGGCAAGGCCTTAGCTGCTGTGCTAGCCTGGCATTTTTTGCTTTTTGTTATGTCTGCTTTTCCTCAGCCCGCTAGTAAAGCGTCCTTCTTTGGGCGCTTCGCCGAAAAAACCACGAAGTACTCGGGCTCCACGGCCGTGTTTGTGGGCGCCGTGGGTATTGTGCTGCTGTGGGCCGTTACGGGGCCGGTATTTCATTATTCTGAAACCTGGCAGTTGGTCATCAACACGGGCACGACCATTATTACCTTTTTAATGGTTTTTCTCATCCAGCGCGCGCAAAACAAAGATTCGCTGGTGTTGCACCTCAAACTTAATGAGCTGCTAGCCGCTACCAAAGGTGCCAGCAACCGCCTCATCAACGCCCAGGATTTTTCGGAAGAGGAAATCCGGCTTATCCACCAGTTTTATTGCCTGCTGGCCGATAAAGCCCGGGCCGACAACGACTTGGGCGAAACGCATTCGGTGGAAGAAGCGGAGGATAACCACCACGAAAAGCTGGCGGCGCATCGCAACGACTAGGCCCCGCGGCCAGCGCCGGGGCGGCGGCTACCTTTGCCCCTCCCCTAGCGCCGCGCCCCCATGAACCAAGCTCACTGGCATTTAATTTTCAACCACGTACCCATTTTCGGCGCTCTGGCCGGGGTGCTATTGCTAGCCGCGGGTTTGCTAAAGCGGCAGGATGCGGTGCTGCACGCCGGGCTGTGGGCGCTGGTGCTGGCCGTGGTACTGGGGCTACCCGCCCAACTCACCGGCCCTGGCGCGGCGAAAGTGGTGGAGGATATGCCCCGCGTGAGCCAGGCGCTCATTAAAAACCACGCGCAGGCCGCCCGCCTGGGCTACTACGTGCTGGCCGCCACGGCTACCCTGGCGCTGCTGTGCGTGGTGCAGCTCAAGCAGCGCCACGCCCGGGCCCGGCAGGTAGCCTGGGCCACGCTGCTAGGGGCTACCCTGAGCTTTGGGCTGCTGGCCCGCGCCGGCAACTTGGGCGGGCAGATTAGCCACCCCGAGGTGCGTGAGGGCTTCGGCACCCCCGACGAGCTGTAGACCTTTTAGTGAAATTCTGCCGGGCCGGCTCCTCATTTATTGCTTTTTATTTTGTGGCGGCCGGGCGGCTTACCAGCGCCTGGCCAGTTGACGCTTATCCTCCGTTTTTATGGCTTTCCCTTTTTTTGGCGACGATAAATCGACCGTGGCCCGGCTGCTAGCCACCCTGCCCCAGGAGGGTCGCCTGGAGTGGATAGGCCTGCGCGCGGCGCGCCGCGCCGCGCCGGATGCTGTGGCCGAGGCCGAGGTTATTACCGACCGGCACCTGGCCGGCGACCACGCCAGCCCCAAGCCGGGCGGCAAGCGGCAGATTACCCTCGTGCAGCACGAGCACCTGGGGGCCGTGGCGGGCTTTTTGGGGCTAGCCGAGCCGGTGGCGCCCGAACGCCTGCGCCGCAACCTGGTGGTGAGTGGTCTCAACCTGCTGGCCCTCAAAGGCCGCCGGATTCAGCTGGGCGAAGAAGTCATTTTGGATATCACCGGCGAGTGCCACCCTTGCTCGCGCATGGAGGAAGAGCTGGGCCCCGGCGGCTACAACGCCATGCGCGGCCACGGTGGCCTCACGGCCCACATTGCGCAGGGCGGGCGCCTGCGCGTGGGCGACGTGGTGCGGGTGCTGCCGCCGCTGCCAGCGGCCGAGGCTAGCGGCAAATAAAAAACCCGCAGCCAAAGGCAGCGGGCTTTCCTGAGCTATGAAAACACGGCTCTGATGAGCCTGCTTACTTTACGTAACTGTTAAGGCCGTCGGATTTAGTAAAGGGAACTTTTTTACGCACCATCCATACGCACAATTTTGGGGGTGAAGGAGCCTAGTACATCCACCAATTCGCACTGGCTCGCCATCACGGTGTGGATGTCCTTGTAAGCCATCGGGGCCTCGTCGAGGCCCCCGCCAATCAGCTCTACGCCATGGGCTGCCAAGTGGCGGCGCACCTCGGCTTCGCCGAGTTCGGCCTTGGCGCGGGTGCGCGACAGCAACCGCCCGGCCCCGTGCGAAGCCGAGGCCAGCGACGCCGCTAGCCCCCGCCCCCGCACAATAAAGCCGGGGGCCGTCATGGAGCCCGGGATGATGCCGAGCACGCCCGCGCCCGCCGGCGTGGCGCCCTTGCGGTGCGTAATAACCGCGCGGCCGTCGGCCAGGTGCTCCTTCCAGGCAAAGTTGTGGTGATTTTCGACCTTGGCTAGCGGCTTCTCCCCGAGGGCTTTGGCCAGGCGGCGATGAATTTGCTCGTGGCAGGCGGCAGCGTAGTCGCCGGCTAGGGTCATGGCGGCCCAGTACTCCTGGCCAGCCTCGGTGTCGAGGCCTAGCCAGGCAAGGTGAGCAGCTTCGGCAGGCAGCTTACACACATTTTTGGCCAGGCCGGTGTAGTGCTGCGCTACGCTGGCACCCAGGCCGCGCGAGCCCGAGTGCGACAGCACGCCCACGTACTGCCCCAGCGGCAAGCCCATTTCGTTGGTCGGGTCGGTGATATCCACCAGCCCAAACTCTACGAAGTGGTTGCCCGAGCCCGAGGTACCAATCTGCTCGTAAGCGGCCGCGTGCTTGTTTTTGAGAAACGGCACCGTGGCAAACTCGTCGCGCTCCAGCACTGCGTGGGCTAGCCGCTGGCCCCGCTCCCAGCCCCGGCCCGAGCCGAAGCGCGTATTATCGAGCAGTATTTTGCGCAGCTCCTGCGTGCGCTGGCCCAGGTATTTGGCCGGCAGGCTGAACACCGACAGCGCCATACGGCACCCAATGTCCACCCCCACAGCGTACGGAATCACCGCGTTATCAGTAGCCAGCACGCCGCCGATGGGCAGGCCGTAGCCAAAGTGCGCATCGGGCATCAGCGCACCGGCCACCGTCACGGGCAGCTTCATGGCCGTTTCCATCTGGTGAATGGCGCCCGGCTCGATGTGCTCGGCCCCAAAGGTGGCATATTCTTTACGTGCCACCAGCGCTACGTGGCGCGACGGCGGCGGCAGCAGCGCGGCCGCCGTGTGGCTCCAGGCCAGGTCGGTGAGGAAATCGCCGGGGCTAGCCAGAATGGTTTTGAGCAGCGCCAGCTGCTCGGCTTGGGGCAGGCGCTTGTGCTCTTTGCGCTGCAATTGCGCCAGCGCCAGTCCAATAGCGCGGCCTTCGGGAAACCCGAGCTGCCGCAAGTCATTGCCTCGTAGTATAGAAGCCATTTTCAAAGTGTAAAGGTTGATTAGCAAGGC
The DNA here is from genome assembly GCA_964385095.1 of uncultured Hymenobacter sp. Lineage (GTDB taxonomy): Bacteria > Bacteroidota > Bacteroidia > Cytophagales > Hymenobacteraceae > Hymenobacter. The sequence continues at coordinate 191,900 of CAYLNN010000001.1, read as the reverse complement.
GTAACGATTACCGGTTTCGGCTAACTCATCACGCATTAAAAAAGAAGCTGCCGGAGCAATAGCCGGGCGGCGCGCGCAGGCAACGTGACAGGTCGAAGGAGCGCCGCCCTACGGCATCCGGCAGCTTTAAGAAAAAACGGGCGACAAACGCGCTGGCCAGGGTTGGTTCGGGTTTCAGACGAAGTAAGCCCGCGCTACGGCACCGCTATGGGGGAAATTGTTATTGTTTCATTATGCTGAGGGGTTCATTAGCAACTTCTTCTAGTCTTCCCCCGCGTAGACCGACACCGTCAGGCGGGCTTCGGCGAGCCACTGCTGCACCCAGCGCTGCTCCTCGGCCGAGGCGCGGCGGTTGTGCTTGCCGCGCACCTGCACGAGGTGGCGAAGGCGAGCTACTAACAAGCTGGGCAACAAGCGCAAGGCCTGCCAATACGTGCTTTGCCATTTTAAGCTACCGCTGGAAGTTGTGGGTAAGGTGTCCAGCGAGCGGGGTTCGAACCCGCAATCCCGTCGTCCCAAACGAAGTAGGGCCTTGCTACGGCACCAGCTTGCTAGTAAGACCGTTAAAACTCAACCCAGGCAACAAGCGGCTGGCACAGTTTCAAGCCCGAAGACTCGAAGCGGGAATCGAACCCTAGCCCTGATTAACAGTCAGGTTTCACCAAACGAAGGAGCGCCGTCCTACGGCACTGGGTTTTAAAAGCAGTAAGCTTGGGGCTAGTCCCTTAAAAATCAGGCTACCGGGGCAATGAGCGCGCCGCCAGCGGGCCGGCGTAAGCCACGTCGCAACGCAGCAGCCATTGCCGGCTGCCACTTCGGGAGTCGAACCCGCCACCGGCCCATTGTGGTGCGAAGTATGGCGGCATTACGGCACCCAATAGCTTGATTTTCATTGGCTAGCGCCAAGAAGTTGTTTTCACGTCAGAAAAGTTTTTTGGCTAGCTGCCATTGCCCGCGGCCGGGATGCTGAACTGCGGGCGCGACTACTGCGCTGCCAGCGAGCTACCCCCCGACTTAGCATAATCCATCGGGGTACTAAGAATAGGACCTATAATCCGAAGCAAGGCCTGGCTACGCTGCCCGGCAACGCCTACAAGACAGGGCAAAAGGCGGCAGGCGTCTTAACCGCGGCCGAAGCGACGGGAAGGAGTCGAACCTACAGAACCAAGAAGTAACGCCTGCCTACGGCACCTGTCAGCTAGCAAGTTAGCCCGGTTTGGAACGGGCCGCCGAGGCAGCTAGGCCCCGGCGGTAGTCCGTTCCGGCCAGCGACTGCCATTAAGGGGTCAGCCGTTTGCCTAAGGGATGCGGCATAAAATGCGCGTGTGAAGAGTAGTACAATTATGTTGCCAATGGTAACCCAATCGGCTAATTTTTAGCTGGTAGCTAGCGGCAGCGGCCGGGGGTTCCGCTTGATTGCCCGGCCGGGCCGCTTGGGTTACAGCGCTATTTTCTGGATTTCGGTGAGGGCGTCGTCGCCGTTTTCAAGGGCCGCCAGCACATCGAATACCTTGTCGGACCAGCCGGCGACGAGGGCCACACCGTGCTCGGCGCGCACCGCGAGCGGCGTAGTGCCGTGGCCGGCCAGGTCGAAGAGATACAGGCGGGCCTGCGGCGCCACATTGGCGCGGTAAGCGGCCCATTCCTGGGCTAGGGTGCGGTCGTGACCGGCACCATCCCAGAGCTGACAGTCGGTGAAAATCATTAGTTTATCAACTACTTCGCGGCGCTGGCGCAGGTCCTGCACCACGAGGTGGCCATTGGTGGCGTAGCCCACCTCGCCCTCGCGGCGGTACAGTTCCTGCACGTTGCGCAGCACCTGGCCCTGGGGCAAGGCAATCCGCTTCCAGGTTGCCCCAAACAGGCCGGTAACTACGTACTGGCAGCGGCTTTGCAGCAACATGCCCAGCACCAGGCCCACGTCGTAGAGCAGCACTTTGCTGCGCGGCGAAATGGGTTGCTGCATCGAGCCCGACACGTCGCAGGCCACCACTACGCGGGTGTTGCCGTCGAAGCCGCGCAGGTTGGCCACACTGGCCGAGATGGCTGCTTCGAGCGCCGCCAGCACCGGGGCCGCCGCGCCGCTGTTCAGAGCCAGCACCTCGCGGTAAGCGGCCAGAAAGCGGAAGGGCAGCTGCTTGGCGCGGGCCACTTGGCCTGGGTCGGCCAGGGTGGCGCAGGCGTGGGCTAGCGCACCGGCCGGCACCTTGGCTTCCAGCAAGTTACGCAGGTTGCGCAGCAGAGCCATGTAACCCAGGCGATTGCTGGTTACGAGCGCTGCCCAGGTGCGGGCCACGGCGGCAGCCCGCTCGGCGGGCGAGGCGTAGGCAACCTGCCCGGCAGCCGACAACTCGGTTTCCCACGTGTAAGGCGTGGGCAAGGTGCCAGCCGCCAGTTGATTGAAGACGGCTTGCTGGCCTTCATCGCGCGGCTTGGGGTGCACCAGGAACAAGGCATCGCGCATGCGCACGGCACCATCGCGGTCGTACTTGGCCAGCTGGTACGCATCAAACTTCTTGAAAGCCAGCGCCAAGCCGTGCTGCATTTGCTTGGAGAGGCGCCCCAGGGTTTTGGGGCCCGTGCGGCCGTTGGCCTGGGCGTAGAAGGCTAGCAGCTCCGGAATTTCATCGGCCCGCTGCACCACCCGCGCCACCAAGCGGCTCACCAAGTTATCGCCTCGATGGGTGCGCGCCAACTCCACGGCCAGCACCAACGGCACCGAGCGCAGGTACAGCTGCTCACGGGCATACACCGCCAGCCGCGCCACGAACGGCGGCTCGCTCTGGGCCACTAGCTCGCGCAGGCGGGCTAGCCGGGTATCGGCTTGCTCGTAAAACTGGTCGCTGAGGGCAGCCGTAGCCACGGCGGCGTACAGCTCCAGGGCGGGGGTGAGCACGTGGGCTGGGGCACCTTCGTGGTTGCGAACAGGGGCAGGCGGCGCTTTGCGAAAGGTAAAATTGAAGCGCATGAGGGGGTGGGGCAAAGGTGATGAATAGGCAAAAAGTTGATTCGAAGGGCAATTACTTTTGAATTGCATAGACAATACTTTTCCTGCGAATAAAAATTATTTTTATTCGATTATAAATTACCAAAAAAGCCCGGCTTATGGAGCCAGGCTTTTCAGTGCGCAATACTACCGATAACTACCGGTATTTACTTCGCAAAAGAAAAGCGTGGTCGCGTCGTTTGTCCCAACCGCTAGTGGGCTGGCTCAAGAGCTGCTGCAACGGATAACTGGGACGGATGAAAAGCATCGGGCAAGGAAGCTAAGCGGTTGACGAACCGACTAAACACAAAAAAACCCGAGCTAAAGGGCTCGGGCAGTGGCAGGGCTAACTTAAAGGGTTAGCGGCAGGCACATGTACCGAGCAGCAGCCTTGCTGGCTGCATCTTATCCGAATTACGGTGGCTGAGTGTGAAGTAATACATGGCTGTGGTGGTTTAGTGGGACAAAGGTGGGGAGTTTATTTTGATTCCACAACTAATTGCGAAATTATTTTTAAAATATTTTTTATAATTAGTGATTAGTTAATCTCGAACGCTTTTAAATGATAAGTGGCGCCGGCTATTACGGCGGCAGTAAGTAGGAGCTGCGGGCTAGCCCATTTAACTGCGCTGTATTTTTACCAGCTGTGACTACCGACTCTACTTTACCCCAGCGCCAGCTGCTGCCCGAGCGCGCGGCTAGCCCGCACGCCTCCCCTGCCCAGCTAGCCTTCCGGAAGGCCATAGCGGCGATAGATGACCTGCGGGCGCAGCTCCTGCGCTTGCGCACGAGCCAGGCGGCTACCCGCCAAGCTTACTGGCAACAGGTGGGCCCCGTGGCCGCTGCCGCCGTAGCCGCACGCCGCGCTCTGTACGAACCTCTGGAAACTGCCTTGCTCGGCGACTACCTCAGCCGCGCCGAAGAAGCGCAGGTGACGGAGCTGCTCGTGCACAACGCGCGCAGCCTGCAAACGCGCTTTGGGGAAGATGAAACCGACATACTAGCCCGCTACGCCCCGCCCCTGCCACCACCCGAGGACGAGCCGGAGAAGCCGGGTGTGGCAGACGCTGCGCCACCGCTAGCCTCGCACGAGCAAGCAGCCGCAGCGGCGCGGACCCGTCGCCAGCAACAGCGCCAACAGGCGCGCGCCGGACAGGCACAGGTCGCGGCGGCCACCGACCAGGCGCTACTCAGCAACACCAAAGCTGCTTACCGGCAACTGGCCCGCCTGCATCACCCCGACCGGACAGCCCAAGCCGACGCCGCCACGCAGCAAACTCAAACGGCCCTGATGCAGCGCATCACGGCCGCCTACGCGGCCGGCGATTTGGCCGCGCTTTTATCGCTCCTTGCCAATACTGATGGTCCTAGCCCACCAAGCGGTGAAGCCGAGGCGCTGCTACGACGCTATACCGAGGCGCTCGTGCAGCAACAGCAGCAACTGAGCCAGCAGCTAGCCACCGCCCGCCAACCCGATGAACAAGCCCCCTGGAGTGGTACCGAAAAACAGCAGCGTACCCGCCTGCGCGAAATAAAGCGCAGCCTGCGGGCCGAGACAGAATACCTGGCTTTCTTGCTCGGGCAGTTGCAAGAGCCCGCGAGCCTAAAGGCGCTGCTTCGGGAACTGCACACGCGCAGACAAACTGACCTATAAGGTGTACTTACTCAGACTGGCTATTGAATCTTTTGTACTTTCTTGTACTCAAACGCAGCGTTCAATAATGGGTGGGATTAAGTTTATCAAGGCTTTATAGCTAAAAAGGCCGGCCAATATCTACTGACTATCAAGCTAGTAGGATATTGACCGGCCTTTTTAGAGCTGGTGCGGCAGTGTCGGTAGTGTTACAGGCCCAAAGCAGTTACGGCGGCTTGCACAGCTTCGGCCCGATAAGCGGGGGCAGTGGCTGGGGCACGCAGCAGCCGCAGCAGGTGCATGTATTTGCGGCGGCCTTCGGCTAGCATATCGGCGGGCACTTCGAGCGGAAAGACGCCGAAAGGCTCGACTTTTTGCACGCCAACCAGCAGAAAACGCTCGGCACGCAGCGCATCGGTGTAAAAGGCGGCTTGGCGGTCGTAGTCATAGGCCGAGCACTGCCAGCGAAAATGCTCGGCGTCGCGGGCCATGGTCGTTTTGAAATCGATGATGGTATAGGGCTGCCCGGGCTGGTCGAGCACCAGGTCGGCACGCAGCTTGCACAGCGTGTCGGTGACGGGCTCGGTGAAGAGCGCGCTCCGTTCGGTAACACCGTTTTCGAGCAGGCGATTGAGCTCCGTATTCAGCTTCACCCCCTCCACCAGCCACCACACCAGCGTATCGTTGAGCCCAGGCTGACCGGGCTGGTAATCGCTGGGCTCGAGCAAAGCCGTGTGAAACGCCGTGCCAAAGCTGAGGGCACCCGAGCCCGAATCGACGCGGGGCGGGCGGCCGTTGAGGGCATCGCGCAGGCGCGATAAATCGGAGTTGGCAATGGCGGGCAGGGCGCGGTAGTCATCGTAGGATACCCGCAGCAGGTCGGGGCGGGGGGCAGGGGGCGGGAGCTGGTTGGTCACGCTAGGCTAACAGCTATTTCGCTAAAAAGTATCCTCGGTGGGTAGCAAACCTCGCCGGGCGGGGCAGGGCCCAGATGCAAAAAGCCCCGAAGCTTAGCTTCGGGGCTTTCACCAAACGCTATTGGCTATACCGGCCGCTTACTGCACGCGAATGAAATAGACGCGGAAAGTCAGCTTGTTGAGGGTGTTGCGCGAATCGCCAATCACCACCCGGCTAGGCACGTCGGGCGTAGCCGAGGCTAGCAACAGGCCGTTGTTCGGAATGGTATTGGCCAGCACGGCCTTGCAGTAATCAAGCACCGAAAAGGCGTACACCCCCTGGTCGATGCCCGTGAGCGAGGAAATGCCCGTCTTGTACTCAACCGGGGTGGGCTGGTAGAGCCCCGTAGGGTGGTTGTTGGCATCGGTGTAATACACCCCAAGCGCGGGCGGCGTGGGAGCGTAGCGCGTGAGTGTGGCCGTGGGTACCGAAGCTTCAACAGAGGCGCTGGTCACGGTCAGATTGTTGCCAAACTGCCGCAGGTCGAGCAGGTACGGAAACTCCAACCGGGTTTGCAGCCCTAGCGCGCCCTGAATAACCGTTTGGTTGCCCGTAAGCGCGGAACGCACCTTTTGCAGCGAGGCAGTGGGCAGGTTTTTAATGCCCGCCGCGCTGCGGTTGGCTCGCACTTGAAAGAAGTGCCGCGCTCCGGTAGCCAGCGAAAATGAACTGGTGATAACGGTGGTGGGGTCAGTAGGCACGTGGTAATAGAGGTTCATCACGGCCCCGGCATCAATAGCACTCAGGCCAATGATGGCGCCTTCATCGCCAGCAGCTGGGGTAATAACCAGACCAGGCAGGTAGGCATCGAGGTCGTTCTGCGTGCTCAGGCGGCGCAGCTTGCCAAGGGAAAGCAGCCGGCTACCAAAGCCCGCATCCAGTGGCAGGCGTAGCGTACGAATGCTCGGGCGAGCTCGGGCGCGGGGCGCCACGTGGTTACGGTTCAGCAGGCTATCCACGTTCGTCGAGTCGTAGCCGAGCGGCGTGAGCCGGGGCGACGTGTACGAAAACTTGGTATTCGCGATGGGCGTGTTGCGGCTCAGCTTATGCACCTCCACCAGTGCCTGGGTCTTGGTTGTATCGCCGTAGCGATAGCCGTTCGGCTTCAGAATCAGCGTAATGGAGTCGAATACGGCCGTTGGGTCGGGTGCATAGCCGGCAGGCAGGCCTAGCCGAAACGCGCTCCTGGCCGTGAGCTTACCCACCAGCGGGTCGGTGTACTGCCCCACGAACAGAAACTCCGAGTTTGAGCTGGGCACGGAGTCGCGCAGCACCGTGGACGAGCGTACCGTGAGCGTATCGATGAGAAAGGCGCCGGTATCGACATTAGAATCGGGCAGCCCGACGCCAATGTCGCTCGTGGTATTGGTGCAGCTGGCCGCCAGCAGCATCACGCCCAGCAGGGCCAGCAGGCGGCTCCAGGCGGCGGGTGCCTTATTGCTGCGTGACATTGGGGTCAAACGTCCAGAAGTCGTCGAAGCGAGTGGCGCCCGAGTTGCCGGTGCCTACGTAGCCCAAGTTGCCGATACCAAACGCCACGGCCGCGTTGCGGGCCGAACCAAGAAAGGGGTTCAGCTTGGTCCAAGTGTCGAGGGTGGGGTCATACTGGAAGCAGTCGGTGCGCACGGCACCGTTGCTGCCGGTGGCCAGGTAGCCGTAGCTGCCAATGGTAAAAGCCACGGCCTGCGAGCGGGGCAGCTGGCTGTTGTCGTATGAATCCGTCGAGTTAGTGATGTTAGCCAGCTGGCGCTTGGCCGTCCAGGCGTCCTTAGCGGGGTCGTAGGCGTAGAAATCCGTAACGTACTGGCCGTTGTTGATGCCAGTGCCCACATACATAACGTTGTTCACCGTAAAGGCCACCGCGTTGATACGCTTGTCGCCGGGGAAGCCAGCGAACGTATTCCAGGTGTTGGCCGAGGGGTCGTAGCGGTAAAAATCCTTCTCATTGTTGCCATCGAAGCCGCAGCCTACGTAACCAAAGTTGCCCACGCTGCCGGCCACAGCACCGTAGCGGCCGCTCGTGCCCGGGTTCACGGGGAAGTCCACAATCTGCGTCCAGCGGCCCACGGTGGTTGTCGTGGTTACGGTAGTGCCAACAGTGGTAGTGGTTGTCGTATTCTGAGAAGGGTCAAACTTCCAGAAGTCGCGCAGGTAGTTAGTGCCATCGTAGCCGGTGCCCACGTAGCCGAAGTTGCCCACGGCAAAGGCCGCGGCATTATAACGCGCCACGCCCGGAAAAGGCGTGAGGCGCAGCCAGCTGCCAGTGGCGGGATTGAAAGAGAAAAAATCGTTGTAGCGCACGCTGTTGGCATCGATGCCCGTGCCCACGTAGGCCACGCCATTCACTACAAAGCTCACGGCGTTGCTGCGCACGGTACCCGGAAACGAGTTGCCCCGAACCCAGTTACCATATACGGTGGTGGTTTCGTCTTTCTTGCAGCTGCTTAGGCCGAGGCCGCTCAGCACCAGCAGCAGGGCCAGCAAACGGCCGGCTAGCCGAGGAAAATTTTTCATGAAAAAAGGAAAATTATTGTACCCAAAAGAGGCTACCGAGCAGGTAACAGGTTGCACCCGGCTTTTATTTTTGACCAGCCCATTTGGCCCGGCTAAATTACGCCGGGTTCGGTAATAATGCCCGGCTTCGTCGCCCAACGCCCATATTCCGCCGCGCAGTTCCCCAAAAGAGGGCCTTGTTGTCGCCCCGTCCCTAGTCGAACCGGATGGCCACCATGGGCTTGATGCGGGCAATCATGTAGGTTGGGATGAGCACCGAAAGCACGGCCGCCGTGAGCGTGGCCGCGTTTAGCAACAGGATAACGGTGAAGTCCCAGGCCACGGGCACGCGGTCCATGTAGTAATTGTCGGGGTCGAGCGGAATGATGCGAAAGTGATACTGCAACCAGCACACGCCCAGCGCAAACAGGTTGCCAATCACTAGGCCCTTGAGCGCAATGGACAGCCCCCGGAAGAAGAACATCCCCCGAATCTGGTTATCGGTGGCGCCCACGGCTTTCAGGATACCAATCATCTTGGTGCGCTCCAGAATCATGATGAAGATGGTGGCGACCATGTTGAAGGTGGCCACAAAAATTATCAGGATGAGGAAAATAATGACGTTGCGGTTCAGCAATTGCAGCCAGTCGAAGAGCTGGGCGTACTGGTCAGTGATTTTTTCGATGCGCACCTCGTAGGGCAGCTGCTCAAAAAACTGGTCAAACGTGCGGTCGAGCGTCTTAAAATTGCGCAGGCGCACTTCCAGGCCGCCCACCAGGGTATCGGGCCAGGCGTTGAGTTCCTGAATCTGGCGCAGGTCGCCGAGCACGTACACCTCGTCAAACTCGTCGAGGCCGGTCTGGTAGATGCCCGCCACCCGAAACTTGCGCACGCGCGGTGGCTGCTGAATGAAGTAGAACACGGCCGTGCTATCAACCCCCAACCGCAGCTTATCGGCAATTTTGCGCGAGATAACGATGTCGTTGCTGGCCGCCGAATCGGCAAAGCTGATAAACTTGCCGGCCACCATATTTTGGCGCATGCTGCTAGGGCCGTGTTTTTCCGATACGCCTTTCAGCACCACGCCCAGCACCTCGTCGGTGGTTTTGATGATGGCCGTTTTGCGGGCAAAGGGCTGCACCGAAGCCACTTGCGGGTAACGCGTGAGCTGACGGCGCAACTCGGGCTCGGAAATGGGCGCCACCTCCAGCGAGTTGTTGGTGTCGTAGCGCGAGAGCTGCAAATGCGCCCCAAAGGAGAATATCTTGTCTTGAATCTGCTCGCGGAAGCCCTGCAGAATAGAAAACGAAACTATCATCACGGCAATGCCCAGGGCAATGCTCACCGTGGCAATGCGCGTAACAGAATGAGTGAAGGAGCCGGAGTCGGCTCCGTCCATCCGGCGCGATATGTAGCGGGCGATATTCACAAGTGGCGTAAAGCTACGCCGCGCCGGGGGTTGCAGGCCGGGCAGTAGCGTGCTTCTTACGCAGCAAGGTACTTTTGAGCCATGATGAAGTGGATTTTTATGGCCGCGGGCCTGGCCACCGGGTGCGGGGCTAGCCCCACCACGGGCCAGCTACCCGCCCAGGCACCTGCCTCGCCCGCCGCGCGGGCGCCCCGCACTCTGCAAATGGGCGCCGCCCAGCTGGGGGCCTACCTGCCCGCCCTGCAAGGCCAGCGCGTGGGCTTGGTCGTGAACCAAACGTCGCGGGTGGGCCAGGCTTACCTGGTCGATACGCTGAAGGCGCGGGGCGTGAACCTGACGGCCATCTTCGCCCCCGAGCACGGCTTTCGGGGCGAGGCGGCCGACGGCGCCACCATCACCGATGGGCGCGATGCCCGCACCGGCATACCGGTGCGCTCGGTGTATGGCAAAACCAAAAAGCCCACTCCCGAGATGCTAGCCGACGTGGACGTGCTGATATTTGACATTCAGGATGTCGGCACGCGCTTCTACACCTTCATCAGCACGCTGCACTACGTGATGGAAGCGGCTGCCGAGCAGGGCAAGACGGTAATCGTACTCGACCGGCCCAATCCCAACGGCGCGCTCGTCGATGGGCCAGTGCTCGAAGCCAAGCACCGCTCGTTCGTGGGCCTCGACCCGCTGCCCATCTGCCACGGCCTCACGGTGGGCGAGCTGGCCCGCATGATAAACGGCGAAAAGTGGCTGGCCGGCGGCCAGCCCTGCCGCTTGCAGGTGGTGCCCGTGGCGGGCGGCTACACCCACGCCACGCCCTACGCCCTACCCGTGCGCCCCTCCCCCAACCTGCCCACGGCCCGGGCGGTAACGCTCTACCCCAGCGTGTGTTTGTTTGAGGGTACCAACGTGAGCGTGGGTCGCGGCACCGACCGGCCCTTTGAGGTTGTCGGCAGCCCTAGCCAGCCAGCTAGCCGGCCCCACCAGTTTACACCCCGCCCCAACGCGGGCTCGCCCACGCCGCCGCTCAATGGCCAGCGCTGCTACGGCCTCGACCTGCACCAGCCCGCCGCCGGTGAGCCGGCGCAGTTTTTTACGGTGCAGTACCTGCTCGATTTCTACCGCCAGAGCACCGACAAGGCGCACTTCTTTACCAAATACTTCGAGCAATTATCCGGCACCGACTCGCTGCGCGCGCAGGTGGTGGCCGGGCGCTCCGAGGCCAGCATCCGGGCTAGCTGGCAGCCGGGGTTGAACCAGTTTAAGCAGCTACGCAAAAAGTATTTGCTGTACCCTGAAAAGTAGCGCCATCCCCCCAACAGGCTGTCATGCTGACGAACGAAGCGTCTTATCAGGTTTGCCTACTATCTATCTACCCTGGCAAGCTGCTTTTTTCGCCAGCCCAACGGCCGGATTTACTGACCTATCTACTCTTATGCCTGCTCCCTTGCGCATCATTTTTATGGGCACGCCCGATTTTGCGGTGCCCACCCTCGAAACCCTGCTAGCCCTGCCCGAAGCGCAAGTAGTGGCCGTCCTCACGGGTCCCGACCGGCCGGCCGGACGCGGGCGCCAACTGCAAGCCTCGGCCGTGAAGCAGGCGGCCCTGGCGCACGGCTTGCCGGTGCTGCAACCTACTAATTTAAAAGACCCGGCTTTTCAGGCAGAACTCCGGAGCTACGCGGCCGATTTACAGGTGGTAGTGGCCTTCCGGATGCTACCCGAGGCGGTGTGGAACATGCCCCGGCTAGGGTCGGTCAACATCCACGCCTCGCTGCTGCCGCAGTACCGGGGCGCGGCGCCCATCAACTGGGCCCTGATGCACGGCGACCAGGAAACGGGCGTGAGCAGCTTTTTTCTGCGCCACGAAATTGACACCGGTGACCTCATCATGCAGGATAAGCTGGCCATCGACCCTAGCGACGACTTTGGCTCCTTATATGACAAGCTGAAAATAACCGGCGCCGCGCTGGCCGCCCGCACGGTGCAGGCCATTGCGGCGAGCGCGGCGCCCAGCACCCCGCAGGCCAACCCCGCCGACCTGCGCCCCGCCCCCAAGCTCACCAAAGAAACCGGCCGGCTCGACTTCAATCGCCCCGCCCTCGACCTCGTGAACCAGGTGCGGGGGCTAGCCCCCGCCCCCGCCGCCTACACCACCCTGCCCGATGGCCGCGGCCTGAAAGTGTACCGCGCCGCCGCCCAGCCCGGCCCCGCTGCCCCCACCGGCACCTGGGCCACCGATGGCCGCCAGCACCTGCGTGTGGCCACGCCCACCGGCTGGCTAGCCCTGCTGGAAGTACAGCTGGAGGGCAAAAAACGTATGAGCACCGAGGAGTTTTTGCGCGGCACCAAACTGGATTTTGGGGATGCAGGCCAGTAGCGCGGACTTTTAATTCGCGGGTTTACTACGCATACAATAGGTTATCACGCGCGGACTAACAGTCCGCACTACTCACTAATTCATCTAGTTTTATGGTTTCCATCGTCGTCGCTGCCGCCGTAAACAACGTTATCGGTCGCCAAGGCCAGCTGCCCTGGCACCTGCCGGCCGACTTACAGCACTTCAAAGAGCACACGCTCGGCCACCCTATTATAATGGGCCGGCGCACGTTTGAGAGCATCGGCCGGGTGCTGCCGGGCCGCACCACTATTGTGGTTACCACCCAAACCGGCTGGCCCGCCCCGGCCGGCGCGCTGCTGGCCCACTCGCTGCCCGAAGCCCTGGCGCTGGCCGCCCAGCAGCCCGGCGGCGAGGAAGTGTGCGTGATTGGCGGGGGCGAAATCTACCGCGCCGCGCTGCCCGCCGCCGATATCGTATACCTCACCGAGGTGCACACTACCGTGCCCGATGGCGACACTTTTTTTCCCGCCCTGCCGCCCACTACTTGGCGCGAGGAAACCCGCTGCCGCCACGCCCCCGACGAAAAAAACCCCCTAGCCTACAGCTTCGTAACACTGCGCCGCCGCTAGGCCCTCCCCAACAAAAAGGACGCTCTGCTAAGCAGAGCGTCCTTTTCAATTTGGCAGTTGACCCGGGCTAGGCTAGCGAAGCAGCACGAGCTTGCCCCAGTCGTTTTTGAAGGCCTGGTCGCCGCTGGTATTGAATTTCTTGAACTCTTTGTCCGACGAATCGATGGCTACGCGGTACAGGTAAGTGCCGTTAGCGAGGTGGTCGCCGTACTGGTCGGTGCCATCCCAGGCGTAGTCGGTCACGTTGTTGCCGATGTGCAAGGGGCCTAGTTCGCTCATGAAAATCTCGCGCACTACGCGACCCGTAAGGGTCATAATCTGAATTTTCATGTTGCGCGGCAGCTCCTGGCCTGTTACCGTGAATACGAACTTCGCCTTGCTCGTGACGGGGTTCGGGTACGGGTACACGTTGGAGATTCGCGACTCGTTGATTACCGTAAACTTCACCTGGTACGTAACGGTGCCCGCCACCGCGTTCGAGGCGTCGCGGCCCTGCACGCTCAGCGTGTAGGTACCATCGGGCAGCGGCTGGCTTTGGCCGGGGCTGTATTCGAGCCTGGCCAGGCTACCCGCCGAGTTATCGACGCTGAAACGCACCTCCGACCCATTTACATTCACGGGCGTGGTGGTGCCATCGGGCCGCTGTAGGAAGATGGTGAAGAACGAGGCATCGGTAATCAGGCGCAGCTTATCCTCATCCTTGAGCTGCACGGCAATGAGCGGGCGCGCCGACACCAGTTCGCCATCGAGGATGTGGCGGCCGTCGATGGCCACGTCGAGCGTGGGCGGCACGTTGGTATCGCGCACTGTGAAGGTGGCCGTTCTTAGCTCGTTGTTGAAGTAGTAGAGCTCGGGTTGCAGCTGCGGGTTGACCACCACGCGCACGTAAAACTTGCCGAAGAGGCCGCGCATATCGAGGCTCACGTTCACGGTCAGCACGCTGTCGCCGGGCAGCAAATCGCGGGTGGCCGTGAGCAGCGGCAGCGTGCGCACCGGCAGGTTGGTAGTGGCATTCACCAGCTGCACCTGGGTTTGGAGGCGGCTGGCAAAGGCTTCCTGCGAGATGTTGTCAAACTTAACCGGAAACTTGATGAAGCCCGTGCCGCTAGTCGCCTGCGCCTTGAGGCTAGCCGAGTCGTAGACAGCCGCCGCCACCAAGTCGCGGCGCACGATGCCCTCGGGCTTGCCCTTGTAGGCAACCAGCCACTGCTTGAGCTGCGGCGGCACCCTAGTCACAGAGTCGCGCAGGGCTAGCTGCAGCTGCATGTACGGGTAGGTAGTGGCCGAGTAGCCGGTCAGGTCCACACTCTTGGCTTTGATATCGGGTTGCAGCACCGTGGCCCGGTTGCTGGCGTCGATACCTACCAGCGCGAGCGTATAGCTGGCGGTAGGCGTTTCGGGCTTGATGACATTCACCAGCGTTTGCCACTTCACGGCCGGGCCAATGAGCGTGCTCGTCACGCTGCCCTCCTTGCTGGGCGCGCTCAGCGAGGCGCTCAGCGTGAGGCTTTGCAGGTACGCCGGCGTGCCCGAGGCACGGTCGGGGCCGGCCTCGGCCAGCAGCACACTGCCGCTAGCCTTCTTCTGGGCCACCAGGGCCCAGGGCTCGCCGTTTTTGAGGGTCGGCACCAGCTTGCTACCCAGCAGGCTAGCCACCTGGCGCAGCGTAGCGGCCAGGCCAGGGTCGGCGTAGCGCAGGCGGTTCTCGCTCACTAGGGCCACGTAGGAACCCTCGGGCACGTTGCCCAGAAAATCGAGCAGCTGCGCCTGGCGGGTAGCGCTGTTGTTGAGGTTATCGAGGGTGTCGGCCGCGTTGGTGGGGTCGGCGCCGAAGTAGTAAAACGGCTGGCTGGCCGGCCCGCACACCGAGTACGAGCCGCCCACCACGGTCTGCTTCAGCGTGCGCGGGTCGAAGACGGCGAGCAGCAGGTTGGGCGATTTTACGCCGCAATTGCTGACGTTGGCCGCCGCGCCCTCCGTGTTGATGCCGTAGCCGCTCACGGCAAAGGTATAGGTGCTGCCGGGGGCGCCGCCGCCCGCCGTGCGCAGCGTCAGGGCTTGCTGCCGGGTGGCAAAGCTCCAGCGGTTGCTAGGGGTAGCCACGGCCACGCCCCGCAGGTCGTCGCGGTTGAACTGCCCATTGTGGCTCTGCGACCAGCCGCCGCTCAGGGCCGCGGGAATGACGCGGAACGAGCTCACTTGCCAGCTGTTGTCTTCCGGCGCCACGGCCGTGGTAAAGCGCACGCGCCAGTACCACACCGTTGAGTCGCCTTTGCTGGTGAGGGCGCTGGGTGGCGTCCAGCTAGGGGTTGCGCCCGCGGTAACGGTGCCCGATTGCAGCCCCCGGCTATCGAAGCTAGCCACCGAATCGACCTGGAAATCGTAGCTGCGCACCGGGTTGTTGGAGGCGTTGCTCTGGGCCACTAGGCGCGGCTTGGGAGTGGCGACAATGGCAAACTCGGTGGGGGTGAGCAGGGTGAGGCCACGCTTCAGGAACGAATACGAGAGCGTGGCCGTGTTATTGCCCTCGTTGAGCTCGGCAATCTTGTTGCGGTAGTCGAGCTCCACGGTAAATTGGTTGTCGCCCGAGAAGTCGCCCGTGGGGTTGTTGAGGGTAATAGAGTAAACCGTATCGCGCCGGAAAGCCTGCGGGAAAGGCTTGAGACCGTCGTGGTTATTGAAGACATACACTTCCTTAGGCAAGCCCGTAGCCGTGGGGTAGGTGCGCGTAACGCGAATCTCGACCGAGTCGCGGGTGATGCGCAAGGGGTTGCTCACCCCAATGTTGAGGGTAAACTTGGTAGAGGCGGTCGTCACGGCTGCCTCTGGCGCAATGGGCGAGAGCGAGAGGGCGGCGGCGCTGGTTTGCAGGTCGGGCTTGGCCGGGGCATACATGCGCAGGGCCGGGTCGCCCTGCCAGATGGTGCACAGCAGCTGCTCGGTGGCAGCGAGCTTGCCCACGTAGTCTGGCAGCCCTTGCACACGCCGCACTACCTCGCGGCGCACCTCGGCAATGGGTCGCCCAAACCAAAGTGGGTCGTTGAAGAGCAGTTGATGGGTAAGGTCCTGCACGGGGTCGAGCAGCCCGGCAAACGAAGCCCCGCTCTCAGCCATTATCCCAATCGAACCTTTACTAGGTGCCAGTACCCAATCAGAGGCAAACGTATTGACATTATAAAACGCCGAGCCCGCCGAGCACCCATTATACATCATTACCGGGTACTTTTTAGCGTTGTTATAGCCTTGCAAAGGGTCGTTAATATCCCCGATATTCAAGTCAAACTTGGTAGTTGAGCCGTGGCCGAAGTACGTGATAAGGCCTAGCCCGGCGTTCACTTCGGCCGAGATGTTCTTATTAGCCGGCAGCTTGGTGGGGTCGTATACCCGCTGATAGGTCGTGACGCTGGCCCCCAGCAGCGGGCCTTCCACCCGGCGCTTGTACTTGTCGAGGTAGGACCGGAACTGGCTGATTTCTGCTTGCTCCTGCCCCCCACTCAGGTGCACCATATTCTTGTGCCAGGGCTCGGGATTAGGCTGGTTGGGGTCAAGTTGGGCTTCGTACTCCTGCAGCTTGCTAAGGTAAGCTAGCGCTTCGGCGGGCGTGCTGGCCACGATGCGGCCCGTGGGCAGGGCCGGCACGTAATTATCGTGCGGCCAGTCGCTGGACAGGAAAACATCGGACGATGAGCGAGTGGAAACAGGCACTAAATCGAGCCCATTTTCTCCCTGTATCCGCGTTGACTGGTAGGTAATAAACCCGCTGAAGAGGTCTCCGTACCTATCAGGGTCTATTTTTGTACTCACCGGCGAGCCCGGCGAAATACCCTTGCCCAGCAGCAGCAAAAACTTGGTTTGGTTGGCCGGCGCGCGCGCTGCCATCCACAGCGCGAAGTGGCGCAGGGCAATTACCGAGCGCTCGCCGTAGTGAAACTGGTCGTAGAGCTGCGGAGCCGTCACCATCAGGGTATCGTAAGCCCCGCCCGCGGCCGAAGCCCGGTAGTTGGCGTAGGCCTGCGCCACGTTAGGCACCGCGCCGGCCGCCTGCATCAGCTTGGGGTGGGTGATAATGAGGAAGTTGGGCTTGGCCGCGTCAATAACCCGAAAATTAACCCGGCGGGCGGCGGGCGGCACCAGCGGCTGGGCCTCATCGGCCAGCAGCAGGCGGCGCGTTTGCTGCCCAGTAGCGCTCGGAAACACGTAGCGCCGGCCCGTGCTGCCCAAAGTGGCCGCGGCAGTGCCCGCCACACGCTGCACATTCCAGGGGTCCTGAATGTCGAAGCCGCTTACCGTAGGCGGCACGTTGTCAACCTCATACGTAGCCGGGCCAGCCAGCAGCGAGTCGTTCTGAAAAGCCACGAAACGGCGGTCGCTGAACCACACATTTTGCTGCGGCGCCGTAACGCGCAGCCACGACATCCGGTACACATCGGCGAGCGACTGTGGGGGCAGCGGGCCTCGGTCGAAGCTGATTGTGGCAACGCCCTGGCTGCTTATGTCGCTGATTTGCAAGGCATAGCGGCCTTTTGCGTGGTCAAAGCGCTTGTAGAGCAGTGTACCCAGCAGCCGGGGCGTAGTGCTGCCCGGCGGTATCACGCTCACCGTGGTAGAGTGGTTATCGACGCGGCTGCCGCCCACCACCACGGCCTCTACCTGCGGCGCGGGCACACCGGGCGCGGTGGCCACGGCGCGCAACGAATCGACCGGCACTGGCAGCTGATAGTAGTAAAAACCTTCAAAAAAACCTTCGCCCGGCTCTATCCAGGGCAAAAAAGTGTAGTACGACTCGCTGGGAGCCTCCGTGAAGTTACCTATTTTCTGCACCAGCGACGATTGCAGGCGCCAGCCGTGCGGCGTGCCGCCGGCCGCCGTGGGCTGGGCCATGCGCTTACCGGCGCGGGCGCCCCAGGTCACAAAATAGGCCGCCGTATCGGTGTAGAAGCTGTAGTGCGGGTTAACTTGGTCTTTCGGGTTTTTGTAGAATTCCTTGTCCAATGCGGCGTCGTTGCGCTGGCCGTAGAACTCCACAAACGTGCTGTTGTCGAGCGTGGCCGAATTGCCGCCTTGATACACAGCCACTTCCCGGCCCCGCCGCCATACCTGTAGCTGGCTAGGAGCCACCGCACCCGCACCCAGCTTGCTGAGATAGGCATAATCGAGGCGGTAAAGGCCGTCGCGCCACACCTTTACCTTGTAATAAGGCTGGCCGGGCACTATCCACTCGTTGCCGAAGGCGCCCGACTGGGCCTGTGCCAGGGTGGTGCCCAGCAGGCAGGCTAGCATGGCTAGCCCCACGGTGCGGCGGCTGGCCCACTGGCCCAGCAAGCCCAGCCAACTGGTAGCGTAAGTTTTATCCATCATACTAAGTAGTTATCAACCAGCAAATATTTTTCGAGCCCGCCCGGCACCCTAGCGGCTGCTCGGCAGGCCAGCCTGGCGCCCGCCCAGGCCGTAGCCCAGGCTCACGATGAGCGAGTTGGTTTGGGAAGTCGAACCGAGTTTTTCTACTGCCAGGCGCGAGAGGGCCAGGTCTACGCGCAGGCCGCTGAAGGCCACGCCCGCCCCCAGGCTGTACTGGCCCTTCCACTGCTCCGACTGGTCAACTACCGTCGTAATTTTCTGGTAGTTGCCTACCCCGCCGCGCAAAAAGGCCAGGTTACGATAGCCAATTTCCATACCCACGCGCGGGTCCACACTCACGGGCCGGGCCGAGATGAGCGTGTTGCGCTGGCCGTCGGTGGTAGCTTCCAGGTCCACGGCCACCAGGGCGGTAAACTGCGCGGGCAGCGTAAACTGCCGCCCCGCCCCTAGCACCAGGCGCGGCAGGGTTACCTCAGTGGTGCTGGTGGGGATGGGCTCGCCCGGAATAGTGTTGGCCTTAAACTTATCGGCGTCGATGCTCCAGGCGTTGAAGGTGGTGGTGATGTCCCTGGCCATCAGGCCCAGGCGCCAGCCCTTGTGGTTGTATTGCAGGCCCACATCGACCCCAAAGCCGTAGGCATTGGCGTAGCTGCCCACGTTGCGGTAAATGAGCTTGCCGCTGCCGCCCACGCTCAGGCCCTCAGGCCCCAGCTTGCGGGCGTAGCTGAGCAGCAGCGCGTAGTCGGCCACCGAGAAATACGTAATCCGGTCGTACTGAATGTAGCCGTACTCATTCACCAGGGCGCGGGTATCGGCAATATTGTCCACGCCCAGGCGCAGCAGCGTCACACCGACGGCGCTCTTTTCATCGAGGGGCATGGCAAAGGCCGCGTAATCGTTTTTGACCACCCCCGAAAACAGCTCGGAGTGCATCAGCACGCCGTCGTACTTGGTGCGCAGGTTGGTGAGGGCGGCCGGGTTCCAGTAGCCGGCGGTGGCATCGTCGGCCAGGCTCACCTGCGTTTTGCCCATGCCCAGCGAGCGGGCGCCGGCCCCCAGGTTCAGGAACTCGTTGCTGTACTTGGGCGCGTTGGTTTGGGCGTGGGCGGCGGGCGCGGCTAGCCCCAGCGCGGCGCTGATGCCCAGTAATACGGCCCAGGGGCGGCTAGCGGAGAGTTGTAGCATAGTCTAGAATAAGAGGCGCAGAAGAATCGGAGCGGCAACGCAAGTTACTGCCGGATAGTGCGCCGTAGCGCGCTTAAGCGCTGCGCTCCTCAGCCAGTTAGCTGATTATGGCTTAGTTGCAGGTGCGTTTTTTGGATGCTGGCCGCACTCGAATAGGAAGAAAGGAATACGTGTCCGTTTCAGGCCCGCAAAATTTTTGCGCCGCAGCAACAAAATTTTTTACACCGAGTATTATGCAATACAAAGTACCCGTTGTAAGTTTGTACCGTTCCTCACCTACTACTAGCCCATACCGCCCATGAAACTAGAGAACACCCAGGTGCAGATGCGCAAAGGCATCCTCGAGTTCTGCATCTTGGAGATTATTGGCCGCGGGGAGGCCTACGCCAGCGACATGCTGGAGGAGCTCACCGCCGCCCGCATGATAGTGGTGGAGGGCACGCTCTACCCGCTGCTCACGCGCCTCAAGAATGCGGCCTTGCTCGACTACGTCTGGAAGGAATCGACTTCCGGGCCGCCCCGCAAATACTACACGCTCACCGTGGCCGGCCGCCAGTTTCTCGAAGAGCTGCGCCAGACCTGGGAAGAAATGGCTCTCTCCGTGGGCATCATTCGCCAGCCCCGCCGCTCCTAGCCGGGCCCTGCTTTTACCGCTAAACTTTCTTTCTCCGATTTCAACCTGCCGCGCTTCGCGCCTGCGGCCCCTCCCATGAAAAAGAACATCAGCATCAATTTGCAGGGCATCATCTTTCACCTTGAGGATGATGGCTACGAAGTGCTCAGCCGCTACCTGCACGAGGTAAAGGCGCACTTCGCCAGCTACCAGGGCCACGAAGAGATTGTGGCCGACATTGAGGGCCGCATCGCCGAGCTGTTTTCGGCCCGCCTCTCGGTTAATAAGCAAGTCATCACGCTGCTCGACGTGGAGGAGATGACGGCCAAGATGGGCCGCGTGCGTGATTTTGCCACCGAGCCCGACGAGGAAGACCAGGAGCCGGCCGCTACCGGCGCCGGCACCGCCAGGGGCACGTTTGGCCCCAACGGCCCCTTCGGCCCCAAGGGCGCGTTTGGTCCCGAGGGCACGTTTGGGCCCGAAGGAGCCTTTGCCGCGGGCCGCGACGACGACGGCCAGCCCCGCCGTCTCTACCGCGACCTGGCCCACCGCAAGATTGCGGGCGTGTGCGCCGGGCTAGCCCAGTACTTCCGCGTGAACCCGCTGGTGGTGCGCCTGGCCTTTCTGGCGCTGCTGCTGCTGCCCAATTTCTTCGGCGGGTACGATGTTTTCCGGGGCGACATCATCAGCCGGCATCACTTTAACTTCGGGTCGCTGGCCCTCATCACCTACGTGGTGCTGTGGATAGCCCTGCCCAAGCGCACCGATGCCCCCACACCCATCGACACGCTCGATTTTGGCGGTAAGCTTACCGGCCGCAAGCTGTTTCGCGACACCGACACCGGCAAGGTGGGCGGCGTGGCGGCGGGGCTAGCCGCCTACTTCCAAACCGACGTGGTGCTGGTGCGGGTGCTGTTTCTGCTGGGCGCGTTTGCCACCTTCGGCTCCACCATTATCGCCTACCTCATCCTGTGGGCCGTGGTGCCCGAGGCGCGCACCGTGTCGGAAAAAATGCAGATGCGCGGCGATGCCGTCACGCTTTCGGGCATTGATAACAATTTGCGCACCAGTGCTTTCGACGGCGACAATGCCACCGCTCCCAACCGCCCGCTGGGCACCTTCCTGGAAGACGCGGCGCGCAACGCCAAGCCGGCGGCCGATTTTTTGGGCACGGTTATCCGGTGGGTAGTGGGCGGCTTCCTGGTGTTCTGGGGCGGTTCCTGGCTGCTTGGCGTGCTCATGCTGCTGGGGGCCGCCCTGAGCATCATCCCTTTCACGGCGGTGGAGCACACCAGCAACGGGTTTATGTTCGACAACGGGTTTGGCGAGCTGGTGCGCAACCTGTCGCCCTGGGGCGCGGTGGCGTGGGCGCTGCTCATCGGCATCCCGGGCCTGGGGCTGCTGCTGCTGGGGCTGCGCCTGCTGCTGCGGCGCTCGGTGCTGAGCCGTTCGGCTAGCAGTGTGCTACTGGGTCTGTGGCTGCTGGGGGTAGTGGGCGCTACGGCCGCCGGCTTGCAAGCGGCCCGCGAGTTTCAGGCCAAGGGTACGTACACGACGGCCGTGCGCTTGCCGGGCCTCACGGGCCAGGGCATCGTGCTCGACTCGCGCAATGTAGAAGACAATATTAAGTGGGTAAGCCTGCACGTGGCGCCGGCCGATAGCGGGGCCGCGCCCTACGTAGAAGAGGAATTCCGGGCTAGCGGCCGCACCCAGGACGCGGCCCGCCTCACGGCCCAGCAAACCATCGTGTACAACGTTACGAACCGCGACTCAACCATCATCTTCGACCAGGGCTTCCACCTGAAAGACGATGCGCCCGGCCGCAACCAAAAACTAACGGTTACCCTCTACCTGCCCCTGGATAAGGTGTATCGCCTCACGCCGCGCTTCATCGAGCACCTCGACGGGAGTGACTTCACCAACGGCCACCGCCCCGATACCAACGGCGATAAGTCATACCGCGCCCGCTTTACCCGCGAGGGCAAGTTTGCCTGCCTCGGCTGCCCGCCCATCGCTACCGACGAGGACAACAATGGGGCTACTGAAGACGATAATAATGAGGAAGTAAACGTGGACGTGAACGGCAACCGCCTGAAAGTGCGCGTGAACACCGACGGCGATGAGCCCAGCGTGCGCATCTCCAGCGACGAGGCGCGCTTCAACACCGACCCTAGCCACTACGGCACGGGCCGCAAGACGCTCGACGGTGACAACGACTTCAACGAGGTGGAGGTGCACGGCGCCTTCCGGGTGGTGGTGCGCCAGGGCGATACGCACAAAGTAGAAGTTGCCGGCCGCCCCGAAGACTTGGCCGATGTGCGCCTCGACGTGCGCGGCGACCACTTAGTGGTGCGCAACCGCGCGGGGAGCGACTTTTTCTCGGCCTTCGACACCAGCAAGAACCCTATTTTGGTGCAGATAACCCTGCCCAGCCTACAATACCTGGCCCTGAGCGGCGCCTGCCAGGCCGACGTAAGCGGTTTTCAGGGGGAAGAATTGCGCCTGGAAGCTTCCAGTGCCTCCTCGGCCCGGGTAAATGTGAACGTGCCGCGCCTGGAGCTGTCGGCCAGCAGCGCCAGCCGCATCGACCTGAGCGGGGCGGCCGAGGAGCTGAACATCGACGGCTCCAGCGCCAGCCAGATAGAGGCCCTGGGCCTGCGCGCCCGCCGCGTTGACCTCGACCTCAGCAGCGCCTCCCAAGCCCGCGTGCACGCCACCGAAGAGCTGAAGGCCGACCTCAGCAGCGGCAGCAACGCCAGCTACACTGGCAACCCTGGCAATGTGCAAAAAGACCTCAGCAGCGGTAGCAACTTGGAGCGAATAAACGACTAGGCCCAGGTTTTATTGACGCAAAAAAGGCCGCGCTAGTATGCTAGCGCGGCCTTTTTTGCGTCAATAAAACCTGGGCCCGGCGGCGGGCATACCGGCCCTTGGTGGCGACGGCCGGTGGCTTTTGCCGACCCTAGCCGCCGATTTGCTTGGCCTTATAGCCGGCTTTGAGGAGCATTTCGAGCACTTTCGCCCGCACATCGCCCTGCACCACTATTTCGCCGTCCTTGGCGCTGCCGCCCACGCCGCACTTGGCCTTGAGGAGCTTGCCCAGGGTTTGCAGGTCGTCGTCGCGGCCCACGAAGCCGGTCACGAGCGTTACCTGCTTGCCGCCGCGCTGCTTTTTATCGAGCTGCACGCGCAGCTGCTGCTGCTGAGGCGGCAGCGTGGCAGTCTCGCTGGGCTCGTCGGACTGATACGAGAAATCGGGGTTGGTAGAGTACACTACGCCTTGCCGGCGGGTCTGGTCCTTCGCCATGACTATCAGATAGTTAAGCCAGTGCTTTTTTCTCAGCCAGAGCGGCCGCAATACCGTCCCAGAGCGCCACCCGGGCGGCCATGCCCTGCTGCGCCACCTCGGCCGCCTGCTGCCAGCGGGCGGCGTCGGGGCCGCACAGGTCGCGCACCATCTGGTGGGCTAGCGGGGCGTGGTGGTCCTCATCAAGCTCAATGTGGCGGTTGAGATAATACGTAAACGTGTCGAGCTGGCCCGGAAAGCGCTGGCCTAGGTCGGCAATGAGGCTGCGAAACATATCCGGAATCACATCTTCGCGCCCAAAAGTAAACGCCGCCGCAATGGCGTGCGGCTGCCCATTGGCAATCACGCTGAAAGTATGCTTCACAAACTCCTGCACGCTGGCCGGGGCCTGGGCCGCCGCCAGGGCAGCCGGCACGCTGGCTCCTTCGGCCAGGGCGGCGAGCAGGCGCTCGGCCGGGGCCGTGTCGGCGCCCGCCTCGCGCATGGCCCGCAGGTACAGCTCGAAGTGGCTGGTGGGCTGGCCTTCGGGGTCGAGGTCGGTTTCTTCCTCCAGCACAATGTCGTTGATGAGGCGGCGGGTGGCGGGGTTGCCTTTGGGCACCCACGGCAGCTCCACGCAGGTTAGCTCGCGCTGCAAGGCTTTGAGCAGGGACATAAAATCCCAGACCGCGAACACGTGATGCTCCATAAACACGCGCAGGTCGGCCAGCGTTTCGAGGCGGCGGTACACGGCGTGGTCAACCATCTGCTGGCGGGCGGGCTGAAGCCGGGCCTGCAATTCCTGCACAAAATCCTGGGACATCTTAGTAATTAATAAGGGGTTAGCTATCGACTGGCTCAACAAGTCAGCCGCCATTTAGCTTCGCAATAAGCGGTAAAAAAGCCGTAAGGTTTACACAAAGCCGAGGGACCGGCCCTGGCTAGCCTACACGGCCACCTCTAGGGCCAGCGGCAGCAGCCCCAGCTCAAACTCGGTGGCGTGGCCCAGGTAGTCGCCGTCGGCGTGGTAGCCTAGCGGGGCAGCGGCGCGCACGGTGGCGCGCTGGGTGTGGCGGTAGGTGGCGCCGCCGGTGCGCGGCAGCGTGCCCAGGGCCATGCCCAGCACCACTTGCACGGCGCGCCAGGGCGGCAACCGGTCGATGAGGCACATATCGAGCAGGCCATCCTGCAAATTGGCCTGCGGGGCAATGTATGCGTTGTTGCCATACTGCGAGGCGTTGGCAAACGCCAGCACGTAGCAGTCGGTGGCCAGGGTCTGGCCGTTGGTTTCGACTTGCACCGGCACGGGCCGGAAGTTGCCGTATTCGCGCAGCGTCACCCGCAAATAGGTGCTCACGCCCCGGGTGCCGGCCTGGGCAAAGTGCTGGCTCACATGGGCGTCGAACCCTAGCCCGGCAGTGCAAAAAAACGGCCGGCCGTTAATCGTGCCCACATCCATGCGGCTAAACGTGGGCTGGCGCAGCCGCCGCAGCGCGGCCGGCAGCCCTAGCGGCACCCGCAGGTGGCGGGCCAGGCCATTGCCCGAGCCGCGCGGCACAATGCTGAGCGCCGCCCCAGTTTGACCCAGCAGCCCCTGCCCTACTTCGTTCACGGTGCCATCGCCGCCCACGGCCACCACCACCCGGCAGCCGGCCTGCGCCGCCTCGCGGGCCAGCGCGGTAGCGTGGCCCGGCCCTTCGGTGGGGCGCAGCAGGTAGTCGGCCGCCGCCGCGCTGCCAAAGTGCTGCTGGAGCAGCGCC
This sequence comes from uncultured Hymenobacter sp., assembly GCA_964385095.1. Classification (GTDB taxonomy): domain Bacteria; phylum Bacteroidota; class Bacteroidia; order Cytophagales; family Hymenobacteraceae; genus Hymenobacter. The sequence continues at coordinate 167,236 of CAYLNN010000001.1, read as the reverse complement.
GGGAAGTCAGCCCGTCGTCCGGTACCGGCCGTCGGATTAAAAATAAAGCAAGTACGCGGCATAACGAACGTGCCACCGCATGGCGACACTTATCAAAAAAAACAAAAAGGCCTGCCTAGCAGGCAGGCCTTTCTTATACTAATCAGCGGCTAGTGGGTGACGGATGACGGCTAATTACTTAGTATCACTCATTGCCTACTAGCTGCCAAGCATTAGCCGTTCATCTTGTCACCCAGCTTCTGGATAAGGTCGGCGGTGCGGGTCGAGTAGCCGGTTTCGTTGTCGTACCAGCCCACTACTTTGGCCAAGGTGCCGTTGGTCGAGGTCAGCTCCGAATCGAAGATGCACGAGTGAGGGTTGCCCACGATGTCGATACTCACAATCGGGTCGGTGGTGTACTCCAGAATACCTTTCATGGCACCTTCCGAAGCCGCTTTCAGTGCATCGTTGATTTCCTGCTTGGTGGCTTCTTTCTTCAGAATCACGGTCAGGTCAGTCAGTGAGCCATCCGGCACGGGCACGCGCATGGCGATACCGTCGAGCTTGCCCTTCAGTTGGGGCAGCACCAGACCCACAGCCTTGGCCGCGCCGGTCGAGGTCGGGATGATGCTATAGGCAGCGGCGCGAGCGCGGCGCAGGTCTTTGTGAGGTGCGTCCTGCAGGTTCTGGTCCGAGGTGTAAGCGTGCACCGTGGTGATGTAGCCCTTCTCGATGCCGAATACATCGTCCAGTACCTTAGCCATCGGGGCCAGGCAGTTGGTGGTGCAGCTGGCGTTCGAGATGATAGTTTCATCACCGGTTAGGGTATCCTCGTTTACGCCGAGCACTACCGTCGGGATGTTGCCCGTAGCCGGGGCCGAGATAACGACCTTTTTGGCACCCGCCGTGATGTGCTGGCCCGCGCCGGCCTCGTCCACGAAGCGGCCCGTGCTCTCAAGCACGATGTCCACGCCCATGTCCTTCCAGGGCAGCAGCTTGGGGTCGCGCTCGGCGAGGGCGGCGATGTGCTGTCCGTTCACGGTCAGGCTGTTATCGTCGTAGCTTACCGTGCCATCGAAACGGCCGTGCACCGAGTCGTACTTAAGCAGGTGGGCCAGCGTTTTGTTGTCAGTCAGGTCGTTGATGGCCACAATCTCCACGTTGTCGCGCCCAAGCAGCGACTTGAAGGTGAGGCGGCCAATGCGGCCAAAGCCGTTGATGGCGACTTTAATTTTTGCCATGATGTTGGAAAAAATGGAAGTAGAACGGGCCACCACGGTGGCTCCGCTAAGAATATGGGGCGAAGGTAAGGGCTAGGGCGGTTCTGCCGTCCATTCGCTCGGCACTCTTCTGCCCGCTTCAACGAGCAAGGGCGCTGCGCAGTTTTTTTTCAACTGAAAATCAGCGCTGTTTTATTATTAAGACATTTTTATCGGGCGCAGGATTTGCTTTAAAGCCGGGTTGTTGTACCTTTGCACCACCAAAACAGAAATGGTCCGTTCGTCTAGGGGTTAGGACAGTAGATTTTCATTCTACCAACAGGGGTTCGATTCCCCTACGGACTACACTGAGGCTAGTGCCTCACTACTTTTACGCCTGCCCGCTTACCATAACCCGGTCCGTTCGTCTAGGGGTTAGGACAGTAGATTTTCATTCTACCAACAGGGGTTCGATTCCCCTACGGACTACAAAAACGCCTCTCGCAGCAATGTGAGAGGCGTTTTGCTTTTTACCGCGGCAGGTTTTAGCGGGTATTTATGTGGTGAGCAGCGTGGCCCCGCCCGCTAAGCGCAATAAGTCGGGCTAGGGCATCATGTTGGCCCCGGTCGATGAGGCTCTGTACGCGGCCGGGCGGGGTCAGCCGGTATGCCGGGTTTTGAGGCCCGGCGGGCTAGCTCGCCGGGCCTCAAAACCCGGCATACCCTTTCGAAATGAAGTGGTTAACTAACTAAGCACCATCGGTAACGGGAAAAAATTGCCAGGGGCAGAACGTCGTCGCTGAATTGTTGGTGCAGGTTGGCGCGTAGCGGCACGCCCGGGCACACGCTGCGAGAAACGACCACTCATTGTCTCAATGGTACTTACTCATTATTTCCTTACACTAATTGATGGCATATCTTTTGTAACCACCCTTCGCCCGCCATGTTTTCTACCGCCGCATGCAGCTACAGCTACTTCATCAGACCACCTGCCTGACTACGTACTACGACCAGTGCAACGACTGGCTCTATCTGGAATGGCAAGGTGAGCTTACCCTGCTGCTCGTTCAGGAAGCATGCACTGCTTTGGCGGCCTGCGTACTAACGCGGCCCTACGCTCGTGTGCTCAACAGCAATGAGCAGGTAACGAACCTTACCTGGGACGTGGCCGCGTGGCTAGCCACCGATTTTTTGCCCCACCTGCCCCTGGCCGGCGTTGAGCGCATGGCCTGGGTGTATGCTCCCTTGCTGCGGGGGCAACACATTGTGCACCTACTGCTTCGCCAGCTACCCGCTCCCCTCACCGACGCTTTTGATAACGTGGCCGATGCTGTGGCCTGGCTAGAGCGCTTCCGGCCCGCGGGGCAAGACGCTGCCCCGGTGCGTTCCCCGGCGCAGCAAGCCAAGCTGGCGCAGCGGGTGCAGGCCATGCGCCAGAGCATGGCTGCCGTGCCAACGCAGCAGGCCTAGCGGGCGGAACTCTGCGCGCCGTACCATTTTGAGAACGAACCCTCGGCGTGGCTAGCCACGCCGCGCCTGCCGAGGCGGCTGCTGCCTGTTAGCTTTTGCAACGCCCGTTGAAATTCCCTGTTCGTGCGTAGCCCAAAGGCTTGGTGCTCAACAAATATTTACTACGGATTCACCTTATTTTTTTCGCCAAAAAGCCCTTGCTGAATCGGCAGAGGCTTTTTGCATTTATCCACTATTTTATTACTGCGCTAACTGACGGATTTTTACGGCTTATTTCGCTATAGGCTAATGAATCTAACGTTTTTATGCGCTGCTCCGCACGTCACTATTTATTTTGATTCCTGGAATAACTGGCTTTACGTGGAGTGGGAAGGCGACCTGACCCTGCCGGCCGTGCAATATGCATGCCTGGAAGTGGCCCAGTGCTTTGTAAAGCACGCCTACCCGCGCGTCCTCAACAGCAATGCTCAGGTCACGAGTATGCCCTGGGATGTGGCGCCGTGGCTAGCCCGGCACTTCTTTCCGGGCCTCAAAGCCGCTGGCATCGACCAACTGGCCTGGGTGCACGCCCCCAACGTGCGGGGCTACGGCATGGTCGCGCAAGTTGTGCAGCACCTGCCGGAGCTCAACATTGGCCTTTTTGCCGACATCGAGCAGGCCACCAACTGGCTCCAGAAAACCAACCCCGCCTACGAAACGGGCGGCCGGATGCTGCCGCGCCCCCTAACCGAGGAAACACTGCTGGCCCGGGCGGTGGGCTACTTCAAGCAATACTTGGTGGACATTGGCGTGGACACTGACTCCGCCGCCCACGCGTGAAAGAGCGCGGGCCGCCAGGGTCGGTGCCCGCTTGCTTCGGAGAGTGCCTTTTTAGCAGGAATTTTGTGCCACTAGCAGTCCTGTTATCCGTAAGTAGGCTGGTATTGGCGACACCCGGCCTGGGCAGCGGTGTTCTCTCTCATCCGGCACAAGCAAATACCCATGCGACCACTCCTTTTATTTTTGCTGCTGCTTGGTGGGCAGCGCGTTGCGGCACAGCAGCTACTAGCGCCTTTGCCTATTAATACCGTTACCGGACTGGTTACTTATACTGACGTGGTGCCTACGCCCGGGGTAGTGCAGGCTAGCTTACTGGCGCGGGCTAGGGTGTGGGCAAACCGGGTGAGCGTGCCTAACAAGCCGCCGCTGGCCGTCAACGAGTTAGGGACCGATGTCTTAATTGTGGCTGGCACCCAATCGATAGCGCCCGTCAGCGGCAGCTCGCCCCAGACACTCTACTACCTGGCCCAGGTAGCCCTGCGGGAAGGCCGCTACCAGTACAAGTTTGAAGAGCTGACGCTGGAAACGGACACGGCCCCGGGCATGGCCACTTACCAAACCGCCGAGTCTTATTTTGGGCAGAGCCCGCTGCCCAAGGCTAGCGGCAACGCCTACGCCACGCGCTTTCGCAAGGCGTTTGATGAGGCCGTGGCGCAGGCCGCCACTACGCTGCACAAGGCGTTGGTCACCCCGCTCACCACCCCCAACGCCAATGGCACTGAGTGGTAGCTGGGGCCACTTGCCGGGCCAGCCAGCGCCCGGTAAGTGGCTTCGGCGCACATTATTAATGCCGCTAGCCCAGCTGCGGGTATGGCAAAGAAAAAGCCAGCCAGGAGGTTGCTAGTCAGATAATCGGCCACCTGGCCTTTCTCTCGCAACGTTCTGGCTGGCTTTGTTCCTATTCTAGGAGTGAGTTCCTTATCGGGACGCTAAGGTGAGCGCAACTCACTAAGGGGCTGCGCACCCACCCTACTGCACTACCAGGCGCTGGGGCTTGCTGCCTAGGCCGGCACCCTGCACCCGCAGCAAGTAGATGCCTGTACCTAGCGTCGCAGGTAAGGGCAGCGTCGTTTCAGTAGCGCCGCGCAGCGGGTAAGTCAGCACGGTCCGGCCGCTCAGGTCGGTGAGAACCGCCTGGGCGCCGCTGCTAGCCGCCGCGGGCAGCCGCAGGGTCACCTGCCCGCGGGCTGGGTTAGGATACACTGCCAGCGTAGTGGGGGCGGCGGCCACGGTAGCCAGCGGGCTGCCGGCCAGCGCCACGGTAGCCACGGCCGAGTAGCGGGCGGCCGTGGCCGTGTTCTGCCGCAGGCGGTAGAAGGCCTGCGCCACATTGGGCACGGCCTGGTCCTGGTAGGTGTAGGTGCGGGCCTGCGCGGTGAGGCCCTGGCTAGCCACGAACCCCACCTGCTGCCAGGTAGCGGCATCGGCCGAGCGCTCCACGGCGTAGCCATAGGTGTTGGTTTCGTCGGCCAGCGTCCAGCGCAGGTCTACTATCTGGGGGGCTGGCTGGGTGGCGGCGAAGGTCAGCAGCTGCTTCGAAAGCGGGTTGACAGTGGGCGAAAGCGAGCCCAGCGTGAAGGCCGCAAACGTGCCCACCGGCTGGCCCGATACCACCGAGCCAGCGCTCAGCTCGCCCCCTAGCCCCCCGTTGCCGGCCGTTTCCCAGCCGGTGCCGGTGAAAGTGGCGACCTGAATATCATCCGAAAAATTGTCGATGCCGCTGCGAAAAGCATCTTCCCAGAACAGGCGCACCTGCACGGCGCTCGGTGTACCGGTGGTGGCCAGGGTCCAGTGCTCGACCTGGCTTACCTCGCTCAGCGGCGCGGCCACGGTGCGCGTGGGGTAAGCCGCGGCCATGTACTCGGCCGTGAAAGCGGCGGTGGGGCTAGCGGGGGCCGAAATGCCCAGGCGCGCCCACTGCCCGGCTTTTCCCACCGGGAAAACAAAGGCCTGCGACCCTTCTTTGCGCAGCGGGCCATCTACGTAGGCAGTGGCGTTGCCGGGGGTGGCGGTGGCCCCATCGGCCAGCGTGAGCAAGGCGGCCGCCGTGGTGCGTACCAGGCCCGCGTCCAGGGTCAGCGCGCCGGCCAGGGTCAGCGGAGCGCTCAGGGTAAGCACCTTGCCCGGCCCGGCCAGCGTCAGGTCGCGCAGGGTGGTGGCGCTGGCGGGTTGCAGCGTCAGGTTCTTGCTGATGCGCAGGTTTTCGTCGTAGGTGGCGGCGGTCAGGCGCAGGGTGCCATTTTCGGCTACCAGGGCCAGGCCTTCGGCCAGCGGGGTGGCCGCCCCCGACTGCGGGCTGGCGTGGTCCACGCTCAGGTCATCGAGCTGGGGCTGAAAGCCAGGGCTAGCCGCGGCATCCGCCGGGCCACTGAGGAAGGGCGAGTAGTCGACCAGGCCAGTGGGGGCTAGGGCCGATAGCTCGGTAAAGCCCGCGGCCGGGCCGCCGAGCGTAACGACCCGCCCGCCCGTGCCCGCCGCACCGCGCACGGCCGTGGCGTCGGGGGTGCCCAGCCAGTTCAGCGAGGCATCGACGGGATTAGTCAAGTTAATGGCCCGGATGGCCACGGCGCAGTCATCAAGCTGATTGCCGCGGATACTGTCGCCGCTCGACACAAGTAAGCTATTGCGGCTGATGTCAAAAAAAGGCGTGCCCGCTGGGGTGTTAGCCGGGCGGTCCTGCACCTGAATACCGTGCTGGCACTGCGTTATTACGTTGCCAAACACCTTGTTTCGAGCGCCTTCCAGCACCAGACCAAAGCCGTTGTTGTGGCCGGCCGAGCTGGCAGCATCGGCTTGGTAGCCGCTGATGGCATTATTCACCACGAAGGCCCCGCCGGTCAGCAAGTCACCCGTGGCGCCACCGCCACCGGCAATCACGTTGCGGTCGCGGTCAACAAAAAGCACCCCGGCATTGTCGGCGCTGAGGCTAGCCGCCGCGCCCGCGGCGCGGCCAATGTTGTTGGCGCGTACCACCAAGCTACCGGGGCCGCGGCCGGCGCCCGTGCCGGTGCACGACTTCAGCTCCAGCCCATTGGCGCTGCCCGTGCGAATGGTGTTGCCCTCGATAAGCGCCGCGATGCTGGTGAAGCTGCCATCGGCCGCCCGGGCGCCGCCGGCCCCTAGCACGGCCAGGGCCGGCTCCTGGTTTTGCTCGAACTGGCAGTTGCGCACTACCAGGCCGCTTACGCTGCCGTCGTTGATGTCCACGCCGCTGCGACGGTTAAACGAAAATACGCCGTCTTCCACCACAATGTCGGCCTTGGTGCCGTTGGCCAGGAAGAAGCCCCGGCCGGCCCCGTTGGCCGTGGGGTTGCCCGCCTCGGCGGTGTAGGTGGCCCGCACGCGGCGCAGCGTGAGGTGCTGCACCCCACCAATGCTGTTCCAGAAGATACCCTGGCGGCGGTTATGGGTCGTTTCTACATCTTCGAGCAGCAGGTAGGCCTGCGGGCCGCTGCCTTCCGACTGAATACCAAAATCGTACGCCTGAAACGTGATGCCAGCGATGGTTAGCGGCTGGCTGCTGGTGCCGCCCGCCACCGTGAGGAGCAAGCCGGCCTCGCCGGTTTGGGTGGCCGCCGGCAGCAGCCCACCGTCGAAGATGGTGGCGCCGGCCGGCCGGCCGCTGGCCGGTCCGGCCCCGCGCAGGCTCACGGCCTTGCTCAGCACCACGCGCTCGGTGTAAGTGCCCGCGTCGATAAAAATGGTTTGGGTCGTTGCGGTGGCCTGGGTCAGCGCCCGCGCCACCGTGGCAAACGGGGCCGCCGCCGAGCCGTCGCCCGTGTCGTCGCTGCCCACAGCACTAGTGAAGACGTCGCCGCTCGTGCTGCCGTCATTCACGAAGAGCGCAGCGGCGGCTTGCGCCTGGGCACTGATAACGGGCCCTAGCACCAGCAGGGCCGGTAGCATAAGCTGGTAACAGCGTAAAGAAATTTTCATACAAACAGTGATTTAGGAAGTAGTAGCAGGAAAATTTATTTTGTACTTATTCAATAAGTTTTTTATTGACTCTAATGAAAAACTACGGATACCCGATAACTTATTACGTTGAAAAACAGCATTATTAATTGTCGTCACAAACTGAAGACACATTTAACCCACGCGGCTTTCGCTGAACAATTTAGGACATAATCCTTACTCACCAAATTAAATTCTTTGTAATGGAAATGCACTCCGCCAATAAGCTCGGCGGCTAAACGGCGAAGCAGGCCCCTTGCTAAACCTGGGTTACCGGCCTTGTTACCCCGGGCTATCTCTTTGCTCACTGTCGGGATTTTATCCTAAAAACCGGCAAGCCTCATTCCGCACGCTATGGTTAAACTTCTATTTTCGACCCGGGTGCTACTGGCTTTTGGCCAACACGTTGCGGGCTTATGGCGGCGCGGGGCCCCTGGCGGGGCGGCAACGCCGCAGCGGCTTTTCTTTTTATTTCTGGCCTGCTGGGCGGCAACCACTCCCGCGGCGCGGGCCTAGTTGCGCGACTACTGGCTCGACCGCAAAATGACGGCGGCAGTGGCGGGCAGGCGGATGCGGCCGGACGAGGCGGGCAACCTCTACTACATCGACCAGAATCAGCCGTGCGTCGTTAAGGTTAATCTGGCCGGCCAGCCGATTGCTGCCATCGGCACGCCAGGGCTAGCCGACGGACAGCCTGGTATTCTCACCAGCTTCACGCTCGATTTGCAGGGCAATATCTACGCACTGAAGGGCAGCTTTCCGCCGCGGGTGCAAAAGTTAGCTCCCTAGGGGCGCTTTATCAACAAAGTCCTGCTGCCCGACCCACGCACTAACCCCAGCCGCTACTGCCGACAAGCTCACTGCCCCCTAGCCCACTGCCGGGCCGGACTGTACCTGGCGGCAATTGAAACGCTGGCAGGCCGGGTTATCAAGCGCATTACGCTGCTGTGGATGTGGCCGGCCGTCGCTCAACGCGTCCCTTTTAGGATGAGCGTACGGCGGTCGGGCACGAGCACGGTAAACACGCCGAGGCCCCTTCTGCACAGTGCTGCGAATGCGGGCGGGCTGCGCAAAGGGGTTGCCGATGGCCAAGATGGCCCCGCGCACGCGCTGTCGCCCTCCGAGTCGGTAGGCGCGCACGGGGTAGTCAACAGCAGGCCGGCGGTAGCGCCTGGGTTAGTCCAGCAGGTCACGGGAATGGCTTCCCGCTTAGCCCATTGAAGCCGTAGCGTACCGAGTTAATAGAGTTAAAGGTGAGCACGTTGGTGGTGCCCGTTACGTGGTGGTCGTGGGTATCGCGCACATCCAGGGCAAAGCGCTGCCCGAAAACCGTTTTTAAACGTAAACACACCGAATTGAGTAATTTTTTCATCATTTCTTCATTATTCACGAAGTCAGCTTCTACTTCTACTGGCCTAACCAGGCCAGTAGAGACGTGCGCAATCCTGCTGAGTAGCCATTACTTTATTTTTACCTTAAAGCATTTTATGAACCAGCATCTGCTTTCCGTTCTGGGCTGTTCGCTTGCCCTGCTTGCGTGCTCGCGCGATAAAGGCGAGGCCACGCCCGACGCACCCACCGGGCCATCGGTCGAAACCGGTGCGCCCAATACCGCTTACAAACCGGCCTTTGCGGGCCAAACCCGCGTAAGCAGCGCCACTACCGCTGCCAGCAGCTACCGGGCCACGGTAGTCACGTCGGCCCTGGCCAGCCCCTGGGGCGTGGTGGGCCTGCCCGATGGCCGCCTGTTGGTGACTGAGAAAGCCGGCGGGCTGCGCATCGTTACGGCGGCGGGCGTGGTGAGCGCGCCCATCACGGGCCTGCCGGCCGTGAACCCGGCCGGGCAAGGTGGCCTGCTGGGCGTGTGCCTCGACCCAAACTTTGCCACCAACCGCCTGATATACTGGTCGTTTGCAGAAGCCCGGCCCGGCGGCAACCTGACGGCCATCGGCAAGGGCCGCCTGGCCGCCGACGAGCGCACTATGGAAGGAGCCACCGTTATCTATCGGGCCGAGCCCGCCTATGCCGGCACGCTGCACTACGGCGGCCGGGTGGTATTTGACCGCACCGGCAACCTGCTGGTGAGCACCGGCGAGCGCTCGGACCTGGCCACGCGGCCCCAGGCGCAGGTGGTTACGTCGGCCCTGGGCAAGGTTATTCGCATCACCCCGAACGGCCAGCCGGCGGCCGGCAACCCGACCTTCAGCCAGAGCGGCGCCCGCCCCGAGCTGTACTCCATCGGCCACCGCAACCCGCAGGGGCTCGCCATTCACCCAGCCACCGGCGACCTCTGGCAGAGCGAGCATGGCCCCAAGGGCGGCGACGAGCTCAACCGCGTGCGGGCGGGTGCCAACTACGGCTGGCCCACCATCAGCTACGGCCTCGAATACAGCGGCGAGCCCATCGGCGGCGGCATTCAGCAGCGCGAGGGCCTGGAGCAGCCCGTGTACTACTGGGACCCCGTGGTGTCGCCCAGCGGCATGACCTTTTATACTGGCAGCCGGCTAGCGGGGTGGCAGAACAACCTGTTTATTGGCGCGCTCAGCGGCCAGCACCTCGTGCGCCTGGTTATCGACAACAACCGGGTGGTAAGTGAGGAGCGGCTCCTGGCCGGCGAAAACCAGCGCTTCCGCGACGTGACGCAGGGCGCCGACGGTGCCCTGTACACCGTCACCGACCAGGGCCGCCTTTACCGCCTCGACCGACCCTAGCCAGCGGCTAGCTTCTGTAAAACCGCCCGTTGGGGTGCGCCTCTGTGCGCCCCAACGGGCGGTTTTGCGCGCTGAAGCAGTGCACCCGGCTTTTTTCTGACCGGCGGGGCTAGCCCTCGCCGCTGGCTGCCGCCGGCCCCCGCGCCGCTAGCCGCGCCGCTACCTTTGGGCTTTATTAGCGCTACCACGCCCCCTATTATGAATACCACTGAGCAAGCAGAACGCGCCCATCTGGAAGAGATAAAGGAGAAGCTGGCGCTGGCTATTCGGCGCGGCGATGAGGCCGTGAAGCAGTTTTCCAGCGAGCTGCGGGAAAAAAAGCAGTACATCCACGAAAATCAGTCGGGCATGGACGATGCCGACATGGTGGCCGCCGACCAATCCATCAACCGCATGGCGTTTACGGGCGAAGCGGCCGTGGCCCGCAAGCGCAAGCTACTCAAGCTGAGCCAGTCGCCGTACTTTGGGCGGGTCGATTTTGCGCCCCAGGGCCAGCCCGCCGCACCCATCTACATCGGCATGTACTCGTTTCTGGACGAGCAGCAGCGGCAAAGCGTGATTTACGACTGGCGGGCGCCCATCTCGTCCATGTTCTACGACTACGAGCTCGGCGAGGCCGCCTACGTCACGCCTTCGGGCACGGTGCAGGGCAGTATCGAGCGCAAGCGGCAGTATAAAATTCGCGACGGGCAGCTGGAATTTATGCTCGAAAACGACGTAAACATCCACGACGACGTGTTGCAGCGCGAGCTAGCCAAGTCGTCGGATGACAAGTTGAAAACCATCGTCGCCACCATTCAACGCGACCAGAATGCCGTAATTCGCAACGAAACGGCGCCGGTGATGGTCATTCAGGGCGTGGCGGGCTCGGGCAAAACGTCGATTGCGCTGCACCGCATCGCCTTTTTGCTGTACCGCTACCGCGACACGATTGCGGCCCGCGACGTGCTCATCATCTCGCCCAACAAGGTGTTTGCCGACTACATCTCGAACGTGCTGCCCGAGCTGGGCGAGGACCACATTCCGGAGCTGGGCATGGAGGAGCTGGCCGCCGATTTGCTCGGGCCCGGCTATTCGTTCCAGACCTTTTTCGAGCAGGTGTCGGCGCTGCTGGAAGCCCCCGACCCGGCGTTTATCGAGCGCATCCGCTTCAAGTCGTCGGTCGGGTTTCTAACCCAGCTAAACCAATACCTCATTCACGCCGAGAATAACTACTTCACCGGCAAAGAGTTGCGGGTGGGCCGGGTCCTCGTGCCGCTAGCCTTTATTCTGGCCCGGTTCAAGGCCTACCACCGGGTGCCGATGCTGAAGCGCTTTCCGCTGGTAGCCCAGGATGTGCGCACCCACGTGCGCGACGCCGTGGACCGCAAGCTCACGGGGCAGGAAAAAGCCACCATCGGCGAGGCCATTCCGCGCATGTTCCGGTTTACGCAGGTGCTGGACTTTTACCGCGATTTTTATCGCTGGCTAGGCCGCCCCGAGCTGCTGCGGCACGAGCCGGGCCAGCGCCTGGAGTATGCCGACGTTTTTGCCCTTATCTACCTGCGGCTGCGGCTGGAGGGCGGCACGGCCTACGAGCAGGTGAAGCACCTGGTAATAGACGAAATGCAGGACTATACCCCCGTGCAGTACGCGGTGCTGGCCCGCGTGTTTGCGTGCCGCAAAACTATTTTGGGCGATGTTAACCAGACGGTTAACCCCTACAGCGCGTCCTCGGTCGAAACTCTTGAGCGGGTTTTCCCGCAGGCCGAAATCGTGCAGCTCCACCGCAGCTACCGCTCGACCATCGAAATAACGGACTTTGCCCGGCGCATCACCCCCAACCCGCTGCTGGTGCCGCTGGAACGCCACGGGCCGGCGCCGGCAGTGCTGCGCTTCGCCAGCCCGGATGAGGAGTTGCGAGCTATGTATCAGCTAGTTACTGATTTTCAAAACGGCGGCAATCACTCGCTGGGCATTATCTGCAAAACGCTGCGGCAGGCTACCCAGGTGCACCAGGCGCTGCAAGCCAGCGGCGCGCAGTTGCTCACGGCCGATTCCATCACCTTCCGGGAGGGCGTCATCATCACCACGGCGCACCTGGCCAAGGGCCTCGAATTTGACGAGGTTATCGTGCCCTTCGCCACGGCCCGCACCTACCACACCGCGGTGGATAAGGGGATGCTTTACGTGGCGTGCACCCGGGCCATGCACCGCCTCACGCTCACGTATGCGGGAGAGGCTACGGCCTTGCTAGGGGTATAAAACTACCGTTTTTGGCTTGATGCGGCACCGGGCAGCTAAGCTTTGCAAGCTGCACCAAGTAGCCGAACTTGCTGACGAGCCGCTGGGGGGCCGGGCGCGGAAACAATCGGCGGGTCGGGTGGTCTTGAAGAACGCGGCGGCGCGCCGCCCGCAACTTATTCGTTATCCTCCCCTCCTATGAACATCGGAATTATTGGCGCCGGCCACATCGGCAGCGCACTGGCCGTGCGCCTCGTCGGCTTCGGCCACTCAGTAAAAATCGCCAACTCGCGCGGCCCCGAAACGCTGGGCGACGTAGCCCAGAAAACTGGCGCTAGCCCCGCCACCGCCCGCGAGGCCGCCCAGTTTGGCGAAATCGTCGTGGTCACTATCCCGCTCATCAACATCCCCGACCTGCCCAGCGACCTGTTTGCGGGTGTGCCCGCCAGCGTGCCGGTCATCGACACCAGCAACTACTACCCGCTGCTGCGCGACGGCCACCTGCCCGAGCTGGAAAGCGGCGACCTTACCGAGAGCGAGTGGGTGCAGCAGCACCTGGGCCGCCCGGTGGTGAAGGTGTTCAACAACATCTTGGCCGAGCACCTCGAAAAGAATGGCCAGCCCGCCGGCACGCCCGGCCGCATTGGCCTGCCCGTGGCCGGCGATGAAGCGGCCGCCAAGCAAAAAGTGATGGCCCTGGTAGAAGAGCTCGGCTTCGATGCGGTGGATGGCGGCAGCCTGCACGAGTCGTGGCGCCAGCAGCCCGGCACGCCGGCCTACTGCACCGATTTTTCGGCCCCTAAGCTGCGCGAGAACCAGGCTAGCCTCGGCACCGAGCGCACCGAGGCGCAGCACCAGCAATTCCTGGCCAACCACGCTGCGCAGGAAAAGCAGATGGCTGCTCAGGGCATTAAGCTGAAGTAGTCCGCTCCGGCAGCCTGGCCGCCGGCTTTTATCTCACTGCCACCAAGGGCGCCACGGCAATTGCCGCGGCGCCCTTGTTGTTGCTATGCAGCGCCGGGGCTAGGAAGTGTTAACAGTCTCGCAGCCACAGGACGGTTGCAGCTAGGTGAATAAAAGCTAGAGAATGGGCATCCAACTTATCGTAGCGCGTGGCCACGCGGCGAAACTGCTTAAGGCGGCTGAAGAGCCGTTCGACGGGCTGCCGCTGGGCGTAGCGTACGGGGTCGTAAGCGCGGGGCAGCCGGCGTTTGCGGCGGGGCGGAATCACGGCCACGGTGCCGCGGACCGCCAGGGCGGCCACCAGCGGGTCGGCATCGTAGCCGCGGTCGGCGATAAGATAGGCGGGGGCCAAGTCAGCGAGCAGGGGCAGGGCCTGCGGGGCGTCGTGGCGCTGACCCGGGGTGAGGCAGCCGCGCACGAAGCGTCCGCGGGCATCGGCCACCACGTGCAGCTTGCTGCTCAAGCCGCCGCGGCTACGGCCCAGGGCTTGCGGCCCGTTTTTTTGCGCGCCCCACTCGCGTGCTGGTGGGCCCGCACGGTGGTCGAGTCCAGCAGCAGCGTGTGCAGGGCATCGTCCTGCTGGACGGCCACCAGCACCTTGGCCCACACGCCCGCGCGTGCCCAGCGCTGGAACCGGGTGTACGTCGTATGCCAGTTGCCCCAGGCCGCGGGCAAGGCCCGCCAGCGGCAGCCGTTGCGCGCCAGCCACAGCACTGCCTCCACAAAGCGGCGGTTGTCCTGCCCGCGCCCACCACTCGTGCCCGCCCGGCCTGGCAAGAGCGGCGCGATACGCGCCCACTGCGCGTCCGTCAACAAATACTCCATGACCCAAGATAGTAACCACTGTTAACACTTCCTAGTCCCTGCTCACCGCTGAGCGGCCTTGTTGCAGTGGCCTTGTTCTCGTAGGGATAGCGTTTGAGCGGGTTGCCCCTACCGCGCCCGGCGAACACAACGCCAGCGGACGTTTTCCGAACCAGCCCTGGCAGATTTTTCGGTAGGCGGGCGGCGAAGCGCGGTTGGCTGGCCTACCTTTGTCGCAACTTACGTAGTGCTACGTGCGGGCTCTTTTCTCCTTTCTACTCATTTCCCTGGTGCTGCTGCAAACGTTCAGCCGCGAGGTGTTAGTAGCGGATTTTACCCTGCGCCGGGCTACCATTACGGCCCGTTTTTGCATCAACAAAGCCCGGCCGCAGCTGCATTGCGATGGCCAGTGCTACTTCGCCAAACAGCTCAAAAAGCAGGAGCAGCGCGAGAGTAAGGCCCCCAATACCCTCAAGGAAAAGCTGCCTATGCTGCCGCTGCTTTTCGGCAGCCCGCTGCCCCTAGCCCCGCTACGCTGGGCCAGCGCGCCCACGGACTACGGTGCCTATTGCCTAGCTCAAGTGCCCGCCAACGCAGCCCGGGGCCTTTTTCGGCCGCCCCAGGCCTAGCCGCAGCTTTTCGCTAGGGTAGTTTTTGGGCGGCGGCTGACAAAGCCCAGCTTTACCAGCGCGTGCGCTTTTGTGGGCTCCGCGTTTTGGGTACCGGTGGCCGGCTGCACCTGCCGGGCCGGGCCCTTGACTGCCCTCACTGGCGCTGGCCTGCTTCCGCAATGGCGGCCGGTTTGCTGCCCTTGCCCACGCGGCGGGCCACTCCCTCTGTCAACTGGTCGCCTTGGGTACTTTCGCTTACTTCTTCCTTTTAAGTTATTGGCTCTTTTTAACCCCAACCGGCTCAGTACGCCGGGTTCCTGTTGCTGGCTGCCGCTACTGGCTGGCTTGGCTTTACTGCCCGGCGGCGTGGCGCGGGCCCAAACCACCCGCCCGACCGCCGACTCGGCGCGCCACCAGCCCAAAGAGCTGGAGGAAATAGTAGTGCAGGGTCGCTACTACCGCCAGTACAACCCCAAGGCGGTATCGAGCGCGCTGCGGCTGCAAACGCCACTGCTTCAGCTCTCCCAAAACATCCAGGTAATCACGCCCGAAGTTATTCGCGACCAGGCGGTGGTGAACACCGCCGACGGCCTCACCCGCAACGTGAGCGGCGTGACGCGCCAGGAAATATCCAACAACCTGGGGCCGCTAATGCTGATGCGGGGCGGACAAATCGCCACCCTGCGCAACGGCGTGGACCTAACGCCCATCTTCCGCGGGCCGGTGCCCGACGATGCGGCCGTTATCGACCAGGTCGAGTTTATCAAGGGGCCGTCGCTGTTTATGAACAACCTCGGCGACCCGGCTGGCAGCTTCAACGTGGTGACCAAGCAGCCCACCGGCACGCCGCGCTACGCGGCGAGCGCCTTGGTAGGCAGCTACCAGTTTTACCGCCTGGCCGCCGACCTCGACGGTGTGCTCGACAAAGCCGGTAAGCTGCGCTACCGATTCAATGGCATGGCAAGCAGCAGCAACTCGTTTGTGGAGGGCGATTTCAACAAGCGCCTGCTGGTGGCCCCGGTGGTGCAGTACCGCTTCAGCGACCGCACGTCGCTCACGGCCGAGTACACGTTTCAGGCCTTCCGCTACGGGCTGTATAGCCCCATCGTGATGACGCCCAATGGTTTTGGCAGCCTGCCGCGCGGCTTCACCATCAGCGAGCCCAGCCTCGACCCCATTCGGGTGCGCGACCATTCGGGCTTTCTGACCCTAGCCCACCAGCTTAGCCCCGGCTGGCAGCTCACGGCGCGGGGCGCTTTTTTGGTGGATAACAGCGAGGGCGCCTACCTCTGGGTCACGGGCGTAAACCGGACCAACCCCAATGTGCTGCTGCGCAACCCCAAGTACGACCTCAACCGCACGCAGGTGCTTTCGGAGCAGGCCTTCGTGAACGGCAAGCTCAGCACCGGCCCCGTAACGCACCAGCTGCTGGGCGGCCTCGATGTCAACCAGAAGAAGTTTCTGGCGGCCAACTATGTCGAATACAACACTACCGCGGCGGGCACGCTCGTGTACTATCCGCTCGACGTGACGAACCCGCAATACGGCGCCGAAATCCCGAACTACCACGCCCCCAATGGGCTAGCCGACCGCAACACCGCCCAAACCATCGACTACTACTCGGGCTACGCGCTGGATGAGCTGGGCTTTTTCGCCAACAAGCTGCGCCTGACCCTAGCCGCCCGCTACACCTCGGTGCGCACCAGCAACGATGTGGCGGGCCTCAGCACCACGTCTAGCGACCATGCCCTGACGCCCCGCGTGGGCCTGAGCTACAGCGTATCGCCGAGCTTATCGGTGTACGGCTTAGTTGACCGCAGCCTGGTGCCGCAGGCCGGCGTGACGAGTAGCGGTGCGGCCATTGCCCCGCTGCGGGGCACCAACCGCGAAATCGGGGTGAAGAAAAACTGGCTCGACGGGCGTTGGACCTCGACCGTGGCCGCGTACTACATCACGCGCTCGGGCATCGTGGCCACCGACCCCAACGACAGCCGCTACCGCCTGGCCGTGGGCGAAAACCACGCCCAGGGCGTGGACCTCGATGTGGTGGGCCAGGTGGTGCGCGGCCTCAACGTGGTGGTGAACTACGCCTACACCGACTCCAAAATAGACCAGGACCTGAACCCGCTGCTGGTGGGCGCCCGCACGCCGCTCTACGTGAAGCACGTGCAAAATACCTGGCTCAACTACGAGCTGCCGGCGCGCCTGGCGCGGGGCCTGAGCTTTTCGCTAGGGTACCAGTACCAGGCCGGCCGGGGCGGGCGCTACGCCGTGGCCACGCCCTATGACATCCCCGATTACTTCCGCCTCGATGGCGGCGTGGGCTGGCAGTCGGCGCACGTCAAGCTTAATCTATTGGTTAACAACCTCCTGAATAAGGACCTCATTGCCACGCCCTGGCTTCGCAATGGGCTGTATTACTGGGTGCCGCAGTCGCCGGTTAGTGGGCGGCTGTCGGCGAGCTACGTGTTTTAAGTTCATCACCCCCAGAGAGGCGCCGGGGGCAACACGCCTGGGCAACGTTTCCAAACTTTACTATCTCATGCTAAAAGCCGAAAAACTCACCAAGCGCTTTGGCGCGCACCTGGCCCTGGATAGCCTCGACCTGGAGGTGCGGGCCGGGGAGGTGTACTGCCTGCTGGGCTCCAACGGGGCTGGCAAGTCGACGACTATCAACATTTTTCTGGGCTTTATGCCGGCCAGCAGCGGACGGGCCCTCATCGACGGGCTGGAGGTGGCCGTGAACAACCACGCCACGCGCAACCTGGTGGCCTACATTCCCGAAATCGTGAACCTCTACCCCACGCTCACGGGGCTCGAAAACCTGGCGTTTTTCAGCGGGCTCTCGGGCTACCGCTACTCGCGGGCCGAGCTGGCGGCCTTCACCCAAACGGCGGGCTTGCAGCCGGCGGCCCTCGACCAGCGCGTGGGCGGCTACTCCAAGGGCATGCGCCAGAAGGTGGGCATTGCCATTGCGCTGGCCAAGCAGGCCAAGGCGCTGTTTCTGGATGAGCCCACGTCGGGCCTCGACCCGCACGCGGCCAACGAGTTTGCGCAGGTTATTACCCGGCTCAGCGGCCAGGGCGTGAGCACCCTCATGGCCACCCACGACCTGCTGATGGCCAAAAACCTGGGCCACCGCATCGGCATCATGCACCAGGGCCGCTTGCAGCAGGAGCTAGCCTCGGCGGCCGTGTCCTACGCCGACCTCACCGACCTCTACCTCACCACCGTAAACCAGCCCGCGTAGATGATTTGGTTGATTGTCCGCAAAGAACTGACCGAGCTGGTGCGCACTGCCAAAGTAGGCTGGCTGCTGGCCGGTATGGCCGCCCTGCTGGGGCTAGCCCTCTACAATGGCTATGCCTACGCCACCACCCACAGCCAGCTGCTGCGCGAGTCGCAGGAGACTACTTACCAGCAATTTATCTCGCAGGGCGACAAAAACCCGCACCTGGGGGCGCACTTCGGCTTTTATGCCTACAAGCCCACCGCCGACCTGGCCCTGGTCGATAACGGCCTGGAAGACTATACCGGCAACTCGTTTTACTTGGAGCCGCACCGGCGCGGCATCGTGCGGTTTAAGGAAGTGAGCGATGCTACCGGGCTGCGCAGCTTCGGCTTTCTGAATGTGGGGTATTTCGCGCAGTTTTTGCTGCCGCTATTTATCTTCTTAATCACCCACGGCATTTTCGCCAAGGAGTGGGAAAACGGCACCATTAAGCTGCTGCTGAGCGCCCGCGTGCGTCCCGGTCAGCTGGTGCTGGGCAAGCTATTGGCCTGCGGGCTAGTGGTGCTGGTGCTGGTGGGCGCGCTGGTGCTGGGCGCGCTGGCGCTGCTGGCTCCGGCCGGCGCGGGCGCGGGGGGTTGGGGCCGGGTGCTGCCCGCCTACGGCTGCTACGTAGGCGGCCTACTGCTCTACGCGCTGCTACTGACGGTACTAGGGGCCACGGTTTCGCTGCTCACGCGTAGCTCGGCACTGGCGCTGGTGGGGCTGGTGGGCTTCTGGCTGCTGGGCGTGTTTTTGGTGCCGCGCCTAGCGAGCGAGCTGGCCCGGCGCGTGCACCCGGCCATTACGTCGGTGGCCTTCGACGACCAAACGTTTCATGACATGCAGTACGGCGTGGGCAGCGAGGGCACCAAAGACGAGCGCCGCGAGCGGCTAGCCCAGCGCACGATGGCGCAGTACCACGTCACGCGCCTCGAAGACCTGCCCGTGTTTTTTATCCCCATCACCATTGAGGATGCCGAGGAAAGCGACGGCCGCGTGATGGACCGCGCCTACCGCGCCATCGAGACCACCGAGGCCAGCCAGCGCCGGCTGGTGCTGGCCAGCGCCGCGCTATCGCCCTTTTTGGCGTTCCGCGATTTTTCGCTGCACCTCACGGCCACCGACCTCAACACGCACAACGACTTTGCCCAGCGCGCCGAGGACCACCGCCGCCGCATCGGTGAGGTGGTCGATGCCTTTTACCAGCACCACACCGTAGCCGGCAACGACTTCTGGCGCACCGTACCGCAGTTTGCCTACACCGCGCCCGGCCTGGGCTGGCGCCTGGCCAATGCCGCCGCCCCGCTGGCCGTGCTGCTGGGCTGGCTGGCGCTGGCGCTAGGGTTGCTGGGGTGGGCCGCCCGCCGCCTGCATTAGGGCTAGGTCTTCTTTCTTTTACCGGGCCGGCGGCCTGCCGCTAGCCCCTGCTTTTGGGCACTATGACTTTTTCGCTGTTTCGCCTGCTTTTAAATCAAGAGCTTAAGCTATTATCCCGCAACAAGATACTGGCCACGCTCTTCTCCCTCATCTTGGTAGTGCTGCTGGCGGCGCTGTGGGTGGGCAGCAGCCAGCTGCAGCAGCAGCAGCGCACCATCGGCCAGATTCGGGCGCACGGCCGCACCGAGGCCGATAGCCTGGTCACCCGCATCCGGCGCATTGAGGGGGCGGGCATGCGCTACCCCGGCTTTATCTGGGACGACCCCACTTATGCCTACAACACCGCCCGCAACGAGGGTCCGCAGTACGCAGTGAAGCAGCCCTTTGCCCTGCAAGCCCTGGCAGCCGGCCAGCGCGATTTGCAACCCTACTACTACAAGGTGTACATCACCAAAAAGCAGATGCTGGTGCACGAGGGTGAAATCGACAACAGCTTTTTACAGTTTATCGGGCAGTTCGACGTGGCCTTCGTGGTAATTTACCTGCTGCCGCTGCTCATCATCGTCTTCACGTACAATGTCTTGTCGAGCGAAAAAGAGCAGGGCACCTGGGTGCTGCTCAAAACCAGCAACCAGTCGCTGGCCGGGCTGATGCTCGGGCGCATCGGTATTCGCTACGCGCTGTTTACGGGGTTTTTCTGGCTGGTGGTGGGGCCGGGGCTGGCGCTGCTGGTGGGGCCAGGCTTTTTGGCTACCGCTAATTGGTGGTGGCTGGTGGGGTTTGTGTCGCTGTACTTCGCCTTCTGGTTTGCGCTGGCGCTGCTGGTCAACAGCTGCTCGCTCAGCTCTAACCTCAACGCGCTGACCTTGCTGGCCAGCTGGCTGGTGCTGGGTCTGCTGCTGCCCAATCTGCTGCAAATCGGCCTCAACCAAGCCTACCCCATCCCGAGCCGCATCTCGCTGACCACGGCTGAGCGTAACGCCGTGAACCGCTATTTCGAGCGCGACGGGCAAACGCTCACCAAAGCCGTGTTCAGCAGCCCGCGGGCACTTATTCGGCAGGCCTCGGTCGTCACGCCGGGCATGGTATATGGCTACGGCGTTATCGTTTATAAAAGCCAGGAAATCAAGGACCAGGCGGCCCGCGTGGCCGAGCAGCAGCTCGTGCACCAGATAGAGCTGCAGCAGGCGGCCCTGCGGCAGCTGCAGTTTCTGAGCCCGGCGCTGCTCTTGCAGGAGGTGCTGTCGGCGCTGGCCGGCACGCACTGGCAACAGTACAACGAGTTCAGCCGCGACGTAGACACGTTTCGCACCCAAACCCAGCGCTTCTTTTATCCCAAAATGGCGTCTGAACAGACCTTTCGCACTTTCACCGTGGCCGATGCGGCAGCCATTCCGCGCTTCCAGCCCCGCCCCTACGCCAGCTACGCCTGGCTGCCCATGGGCCGGCTGCTACTGGGCTACGCGGCCCTGGTGGCCGGGCTAGGGCTAGTGGGCTACCGGCGGCTGCTCTCGGCCAGCCGCTAGCCCCACCGTAGCGCGGGCTTTCAGGCCGTGCGCACTGCTTCTACCCGTGCCCGCGGCCTGAAAGCCCGTGGGCGCCTCAAACCGCGCTCGGCCGCCGCCCGTACTGGCCCGGGTGGGCCCAAACCCCGCGCCCACCGCTTCGCTCCGTATGAAACCGCACGTAATCTGCCACATGATGGCTTCGCTGGATGGCCGCATTATCCTAAAACGCTGGGGCCCAACGCCGCCCGACACCCAAGCCTACGAAACCACCGCCGCTGGTTTCGCTGCCCAAGCCTGGCTGTGCGGGCGCGTGACTATGGAAAAGGACTTTACCAAGGGACTCAAACCCGATTTGCGGCCCGGCACCGCCCCGCCCGACCGCCACGACTTCGTAGCCGACCCTAGCGCCACCTCCTTCGCCGTGGCTGTTGATGCCCACGGCAAGCTAGGTTGGGAAGCCGGGGCCATCGATGACGACCACCTTATCAGCGTGCTTACCGAGCGGGTTAGCGATGAATACCTGGCCTACCTACGCCGGCAGGGCGTATCGTACATCTTTGGCGGCGCCCACGAGCTAGACTTTGCCGTGGTGCTGCACAAGCTAGGGCAGCTGTTTCCCATCAAGACCGTTTTGCTCGAAGGCGGTGGCCACCTCAACGGCTCGCTGCTGAAAGCCGGACTAGTAAATGAGCTAAGCCTATTGCACTATCCCGTTATCGACGGAGCAGCCAGCTCGCCCACTATTTTTGAGCAGGGCGAGCAGCCCGGCCCACCCGCGCAGCTAAAGCTGCGGCACGTAGCGCAACTGCCCGGCGATATTCTGTGGCTGCGCTACGATGTGACAGGCAGCCGCTAGGGGTGCCGGGGCGCCACAGCCGCTGCTTACTTCGGCAGCGGGCGCCCTGGGCCTAGCCCCAGTGCGCGGTATTGCGGGGCAAGCCTGCCTCGCGGGCCAGCGGTGCGGCACCCGAGGCGAACAGCCCCGCTAACACCGCGTTGGTGGTGCCAGCCAGCTCCACGTGGTAGTCGGGGTGCAGCTTTTCGGCTTGCTTGAGGGCCTCTTGGGTGCGGCGCACCAGGTGTTGCAGCAGCGGCTGGGTGGGCCCGTGCAGCCGCGCCACCAACGTGGGCTGGTGCGCAAATACATTAGCCAGCAGCCGCAGGCTCAGCAGCAGCTCGCCAAAAACATCTTCGGTGATGCGGGTGTGGTAGGCTAGCCGCGCCTGCAGCTGCCTCAGGATAACCAGCAGGTCATTAGGCGTTTGGTGGTAGCCACGCACGGGGTCGTCCACTTGCTGGCGCAGGGCGGCGCGGCGGGTTTCGAGGGCGTCGGGCCCTTCGAGCAGGCGGTAGGCTAGCTGCTCGGTCAGCACCGCATCCTGCGCTACGAGGCGGGCTAGCAGCTGGTCTTTTTCCTTTTGCGGCAGTTCTAGCAGAGCGCGGCGCAGGGTGGGTGGCAGAGTGGGCAAGGCGGGAATTATGAGTTATCAATCATGCATCGCTGCGACCTGGTCTTTCCTGAAGCAATTGTCGCAAGCTCAAGCAGCTAATTACAGCCAACCCTATTGCTAAGGCTTGCCATAGGTTACTTATTAAAGCCCGTAAACTATTCCAAAATTCGGCCAATAGTATCTGCAAACCAACCTCTCTGGGAATAGGATGAGCTTCAACATATCTGGTTCCACACGAAAACATAAGCGGTGGCTTAAAATGCGTAGGCTTATCGGTGAAGGCATAAAGTGTAATGGGTTGATGCCGAATATCTAACCAGTATTTCTTCTGCCCGGTATAGAGCATAACGTCCAATACTTAATCAGATTCGCGTAGGTTGAGCCTGGCAGGAAGCGTACACGCACACCACCGGCATGGCTGGTGTCAGCAATTATTCTTTGAATTGCCGATTCAGTGGTAGCCGCAGCAAAGAAGTCTGACAATTCTTTTCCCTCAAATTTAGCATTATGCCAAAGACGTGCTGAATCCAACTGCGTTGGCGATTGATAAACAAGCGAAGTTCCAAACGTTGCTTCATCAACACGTAGCTGAGGCATAGTGAGTTGTATTGTATTCCATCGCCTAAGCTTTTGCTGCTGCACTACCAAGCACCCTAACAGTAATAGAAACCCCAGTGCCACCCAACCCAGCGGCAACAGCAAACGACGACGTACCCGGCGTGGAAGTAGCATAACAGCAACTAGGCGGCTAGTGCCGCCCCTGAGCCTTGATGCCGGCTAGCCCTGAACTGCACAAAAAAACCCGCCGCCAAATGGCCGCGGGCTTTTGCTGCTTGTTAACCAGCCTTACTCCTCGTCGCCTTCGGCGGTCAGGGTTTTGCCTTGATGTTGGGTTTCGGGCAGCGTGAAGCTGGCTTCGCTAGGGTCTGATAGCTCCTTGGGCACGTTTTCGGCTGAGGCCGGTGAGGAGCCCATGGGCGCCTGCATATCCGAGCGCATCGAGTCGTCCATCATATCGGCCATTTGCTGGCCGCTGTTGTCGTCGAACACCTGGCCGGCCGTTTCGCGGTCCAAAAAGCTATCCGATTCCTTCTCGGTTTCGGTGCGGGCATTGGCCGAAGCATCGGCTTGCGAATCGGTGGTAGCGGTGGCGGCAGCCTTACCGTTGAGGTTGTTGCCGGGCGCAGATTGAGGGATAGAAGCCATAATATACTAGTTATTAGAGTGTTCCTCGTCGTTTTTGGCCTGCCAGGTTGCCTGCTGCTTGCCCCCGGCGTAGCGCGGGTCATCATCAGACCAAGCAGCGCGCTGCTCGTCCGTATCGGCGTGCTGAGCGTCGCGTACGGCGGCGGGGTCCTGGTTTTGGGTTATATGGCCACGCTGCGGGCCCGTGCTATCGGACTCGGGCTCGCCGTTAGGCTGGGCTTTTACGTGGGGGTCAGGCTTGTTAAACTCGCTGAACTCGTCGGGGTTGTCATTGCTACCATCGTTGCGGCTGGTACTAGCCGTAGTCGGGGCGGCTTCCTTATCGCCGGGCTTGCCAAAATTGCCATACGAAGGCGTGCCAGATTCGGCATTGCGGGCAGGGTCATTGGGGTTCAAGCGGGCTTCTTCGGCGCGTTGGTGCTGGCCAGCAGGCATTTGGCCATCTTCGGCCGAGTCAAAAGCAGTGGAGCTCATGGGAGGGAGGGAAAGGAGTACAGGTTAGGTTGTGCTGGGCTAGCCCAGCAACAGGGTTATGTACTGTAGTTTCCGGGTTCGCGTTGCTACGCCCTGAGTTTTCGGTTCGCATTTTTTGGGCCGGCTACGTATACCAGGCTATCACTAGCCCTGACAAGGCACTTTTTCCTCCCCATGAAAATTAATCACGATACTGCTAATCAAGAGTTTACTACCGGCGCGGCCGACCAGCAAGCTGAACTGGCTTATTCGCTGCCAGCGGCTGGCGTTATCGACTTCGTGCACACCTTCGTGCCCGAAGACCAGCGCGGCCAGGGCGTAGCCGATGAGCTAGCCCAGGCCGCCCTGGCCTACGCCCGCCAGGAGCACCTACAGGTGCGCACCAACTGTGAGTTTATGGCTGGCTATGTGCAACGCCACCACCAGCAATACGCCGACCTGCTAGCTAAGTAATTGGCTGCCTGGCTCGGCCGCCAGCAGCGCCAGCTGCCAGCCCAGTTCCTCATCCGTAATCGGGTAGGGCTGGCCATGGCGAATGGCCTGCACTACAGCCTCGAACAAGCCTAGGTAGTTGGCCGGCGCGGCGGCGTCGGCCACGGGCGGCAGCGCGTGGTTGTGGCCAGCCGGGTCGGCCAGGGTCAGGCGGCCTTCTTGGCCGGGCTGCTCGCGGCCGTAGGCCGGGTCGGTGGGCGACATACCCGCTAGCAATTGTGGCTCTTGAGGGTCGGTGCGGCCTTTTTGGTAGCTACCCTGGGTGCCGTGCACGATAAACGCGGGCCCCGCCCCAGCCACGAGCAGGCTCGACGTCACCCACACGTTTAGCCCCTGCGGGTAGCGCAAATGGAAGTTGAAAAAATCGGGCACCTGCGAGCCGTGCCGATAGCTAGCCAGGGTCTTCTCAAATGACAACGGCTTGCCAAACAGGCTAATAACCTGGTCAAGCAAGTGCGGACCCAAGTCAAAAAGCAAGCCCGAACCGGGGCGCCCATCTTCTTTGAAAACCTTAGTGTGCAGCAGCGGCCGGAAGCGGTCGAACCGCAAATGCACCTCGATGAGGCGGCCCAGCTGCCCGCTTGCCACCACCCGGCGCACGGCACCAAAATCGGTATCCCAGCGGCGGTTCTGGTAGGCTAGCAACTGGCGGCCCTGCTGCCGGGCCAGGGCCGTAAGCTCTTGCCACTGGGCTACGGTGGTGGCCACGGGCTTCTCGACCAGCACATGCTTGCCAGCCAGCAGCGCCCGGCGCGCCAGGTCGTGGTGCGTGTCGTTGGGGGTGTTCACTACCACCAGTTCGATGGCGGCGTCGGCCAATAGCTCCTCGGTGCTGGAGTAGCTGATGATAGCGGGATAGTCGGCCGCCATGCGCTGCTGGCTGCGCTCGACCACTGCGCGCAGCGCAAAGCCCGGATGCGCCGCCAAAAAAGGCGCATGAAACAGTTTGCCCGACATGCCATAGGCTAGCAGGCCAGTGGTGATGGGGGAAGAATCGGCGGAAAGGTTCATGAGGTTAAATGTAGGCTGCGGGGCTAGCTTCCGCCCGGCGTTGTTTAGCAGAACGGAGCTGATGAATGGTGGCTCGGCAATGCCGAACGGGGCTGGCTAGCCCCCTACCCCGCCCGCAGGGGGCTAGCCAGCCGCACCACGCACACGCCCGGCGCCCGCAGCCAGCCCGCCCGCGCCAGCTGCCCCAGCCCGATAGTGCCGGTGAGGTAATTGCCCCGTTGCGCCGAATGAAATTCCTCGTGCACCGCCGTAAAGTCGGCCCGGTTGGGTGCATCGCTAGCTTCTTCGAAAGTCACGAGCACATCTACTTCGGCGGCCTCGGGGGTGAGAGCCAGGTGCGTATTCTGATGAATTTTTTTGTAGGCGTAGCGGTAGCCGTAAGTGAGCGCTGAGAGGTCGCTGAGCACCGCCGAAGCCGTGGGGAATGCCCCCGCCCCGCGCCCCAGAAAGAACTGCCGGTCGGCAAACGTGCTCTGGGTAATGAGGCCGTTAAACTCGTCGTGCACCTGCGCCAGCTCGTGGCCGGGGCGCACCAGCGTGGGCAGCACGGCCGCCGCCAGCCCGCCGCCCGGCAGCCGCCGCGCCTCAGCCACCAGCTTGATTATCAAGCCTTGTTCGCGGGCATACGCCGTGGCTAGGAGACTGATGCTGGTGATACCCACGGCCAGCAAATCGGCAGGCGCTACCACGGCCCCAAAGGCGTGGGCCAGCAGCAGCACCAGCTTGTTGCGGGCGTCGAGGCCTTCCACGTCGAGGGCCGGGTTGCTCTCGGCAAAGCCCAGCTCCTGGGCGCGGGCCAGGGCCTTGGCGTAGGGCTGCGCGTCGCGGTGCATGGCCGTGAGGATGTAATTGGTCGAGCCATTCACGATGCCCTCTACCGACTCCAGCAGGTCGGTATCGTAGTATTCCTCTAGGTTGCGGATAACCGGTAGGCTAGCGCAGGCCGCCGACTCGTAGAGCAGCGGCGTACCCGTGGCCTGCTGAATTTCAATAAGTTCGGGCAGGTGCTCGGCCAGCATCTTCTTGTTGGCCGTTACCACCGCTTTGCCGCGCAGCAGGGCCTCCTTCACAATAAGGTACGCCTCGTCGGCATCGTCAATCAACTCCACTATGACGGTGAGCGCGGGGTCGGCCAGCAGGTCGTTTTTGTCAAAAGTGAATAGCTCAGCGGGCAGCGAACGGGCTTTGTCCCGGTTCTTCACCGCGATGCGGCCGATGCGGGCGCGTAGGCCCGGCGTGCGCGCTAGCACAGCGTGTAGGCCCTGGCCCACTACGCCAAAGCCAAAAAGACCAATATTGAGGTCGGTACGAGTCATAAGAAAAGGAGAGATAAAGACTAGCCAAATACGCGCCTTCCCCTCACTCCTATTCAGAACCTCTCACCGAAAGAGCCAAAAAAAGCTCTTCCGACAAGTCAGAAGAGCTAGGCTACCGTATGGGTAGCCAGGTTGCATCTCACAACTTATCTGCTTCCGAAAGCGACCGGAGCCGCATCTCGAAACAGGAATTAGCACCTTCACATTGCTGCTGGTTGCTAAGGCATCGTCGGGCCTGTCCCTCCGCCTTTCTGGATAAGAGCCCCGGTGAAGGAGCGTGCGGCAAAGGTAGGACTGCCCGGCCGCTATTGGCGCACCACCCGGCCAAAGAAGGGGGCTAGCCAGCCAAATTGCTTAGCTACCAACCGTTATATACTGTATAATACAGCGCTTTATCTTTTCGGTGATTCCGTACGCTTCAGGTTTTTTTCATAAGCGAGCTAGCAACGAAATTATCCTCCTGCAGTGCTGGCTATCAAGGTGTATTCTTTGAAACAGCCGGGGCTAAGCCCTTTATTTAGAACTTGTAAAAACATCAAAGCAGCTTCTGTGACCGTAGACTAAATAAGTTGAAAAACGCGCACCGCGGCCCGCGGCTAGCCTTTCCCTTTTTTCCATTACTGCCTTATGAGTCTCCAATTCATTCAAGAGCCGCTCGACAAAGCCACGCCGCACGTGGTGCCGGCCCAGGCCGTGACGCTCAACGTCAACGGCGAAGACCACACCATCCAGATTGCGCCCTGGACTAGCCTGCTCGACGCCCTGCGCGAGTATATGGACCTGACCGGCACCAAAAAAGGCTGCGACCACGGCCAGTGCGGCGCTTGCACTGTCCTCGTTGATGGCAAGCGCATTAACTCGTGCCTAGCTCTGGCTACGGTGTACCAAGGCAAAAAAATTCAGACTATTGAGGGCCTAGGGGCTGAGGACAACCTCTCGCCGCTGCAACAGGCGTTTGTAGACCACGATGCGTTTCAGTGCGGTTACTGCACGCCGGGCCAGATTTGCTCGGCACAGGGCCTCATCAACGAGGGCCGCTGCAAAACTGAAGATGAGGTGCGCGAGCACATGAGCGGCAACCTCTGCCGCTGCGGCGCTTACACCAACATCTTGTCGGCCGTGATGGAAGTGCTGCACGACGGTGACGTAGTGGTCGATAACGGCGTGCTCATCACCATTCCGGTAGCGTCTACCAAAGCCAGCTCGGTCGAATAACTCTTAGCCTTCGCTCCTTATGAATAGTTTCACCCTTACCCAAGCCACGGCCGCCGACGAAGCCGTGCGCGACCTAACTAGCCACGATGGCGCAGCCTACCTAGGCGGCGGCACCAACCTCGTGGACTTAATGAAGTACAACCTTGAGCGGCCGACCCACCTCACCAGCCTGGGCTTGCTGCCACTCACCGACATCACCAGCCTGCCTGACGGCGGCCTGCGCCTGGGCGCACTGGCCACCAACGCCGACACAGCCTGGCACCCCGAGGTAGAAAAGCGCTACCCGCTGCTGAGCCAGACCATTTTGGCTGGGGCCACCCCACAGCTGCGCAACGTGGCCACCAACGGCGGCAACCTCAACCAGCGCACCCGCTGCTACTACTTCTACGACCTGGCCACGCCCTGCAACAAGCGCGAGCCCGGCACCGGCTGCTCGGCCCTCACTGGCCCCAACCGCGTGTGCGGCGTGCTGGGCACCAGCGAAAGCTGCATTGCTACCCAACCTAGCGACATGTGCGTGGCGCTGGCGGCCCTAGAGGCAGTGGTGCGCGTGCAAGGTCCGGATGGCGAGCGCACCATCAAGTTTGATGATTACCACCGCCTGCCCGGCGACCACCCCGAAAAGGATAACACCCTAAAGCCGGGCGAGCTGGTAACAGCCATCGACCTGCCTGAAGAAGGCTACGCCGACCACTTCACCTACCTCAAGCTGCGCGACCGCAGCAGCTACGCGTTTGCGCTAGTGAGTGTGGCCGTGGGGCTGAAGATGAATGGCAACACTATTGAGAAGGCCCGCTTTGCCCTCGGTGGCGTGGCCCACAAGCCCTGGCGCGACCAGGAGGCCGAGAAGATGCTGGAAGGCCAAACGGCCTCGCCCGACTTGTTCCGCCAGGTGGCCGCCAAGGTGTTTGCTGAAGCCAAGGGCTACGGCGAAGGCTCGCTGCACAACTCGTTTAAAATTGAGCTAGGCAAGCGCGCTATCGTGCGGGCGCTCAAGCAAGCCACCGAGATGAGCCAGGTAGTGAACCCAAATGTGTTTTTAAATTCTAATCCGTAAGCTAGTATGAGCCAGACTATTGCCACCCCGCCTACCGTGCGCCTCGACAGCGACGTGATTGGCAAACCTATCAGCCGCACCGATGGCCCGGCCAAAGTGAGCGGCGCGGCCAAGTACGCGGCCGAATTCAGCGTAACCGGCCCGCTGTGGTACGGTTATATCGTGAGCAGCCCCGTGGCTAAGGGCAAGATTACCAAAATCCACGCCGACGAGGTGCTGGCCATTCCGGGTGTACAAAAGGTATTTTCGCACGAGAATGTGCCCTCCTTTGCCTGGTTTGACCGCGCTTACAAGGACGACGTGGCTCCCGGCGGCTCGCCCTTCCGCCCGCTGCACGAACCTGAAATCATGTTTAGCCAGCAGCCGGTGGCGCTGGTCGTGGCCGACACGTTCGAGTTGGCCCGCTACGCGGCGTCGGTGCTGCGCATCGAGTACGATGTAGAGAAGCATAATACAGACCTAGACTCGGTTATCGGCGAGGCTTTCGACGCGCCCAAGGGCAAAACCGGCTTTCTGCCTCCGCCCAAGCCTAAGGGCGACATGAACAAGGCCTTTGCCGAGGCCCCGCACAAAGTGGCCGGCGAGTACATCCACCGCGCGCAGCACCACAACCCGATGGAGATGTTTGCGACGACCGTGGACTGGCTGGGCGACGGCAAGAAGATGAAAATCTATGATAAGACGCAGGGCGCGCCCAACGTGCAGCAGTACATCGCGAAGATTTTCGGATTGAGCACCGACGAGGCGCGCGTTATCTCGAAGTTCACGGGCGGCGGTTTTGGCTCGGGCTTGCGGCCCCAGTACCAGGTATTTCTGGCCGTAATGGCGGCCCTGGAACTAGAGCACTCGGTACGAGTTGTGATGACGCGCACGCAGATGTTCAGCTTCGGCCACCGGCCCCACACGTTGCAAAAGCTGCGCATTGCTTCTGATGACCAGGGCCATATTCAGGCGCTGGAACACAAAGCGTTGGCTGAGACTTCGCAGTTCGAGAATGCCACCGAAACAGTAGTCAACTGGACGGGTATTCTCTATAACTCGCCTAATACTAACTTCGACTACCAGTTGTCGAAAATCGACGTGTTCACGCCGCTCGATATGCGGGCACCGGGCGCAGCCACGGGCAACTTTGCCAGCGAAAGTGCCATTGATGAAATGTCGTACAAGGCCGGAAAAGACCCGCTCGATTTCCGCCTGCTCAACTACACCTACACCGACCCCACCGAAAACAAGCCCTTCACCAGCAAGCGCCTCGACGACTGCTACCACGAAGGGGCCGCCCGCTTTGGCTGGGACCAGCGCAACCCCGAGCCCCGCTCGATGCGCGATGGTAACCAGCTGGTAGGCTGGGGCGTAGCTGCCGGCTGCTGGGATGCCTCCATGCAGAAAGCCGCTGCCAAAGCCGTGCTATCGGCCGATGGCCACCTCACTGTGAGCAGCGCCACCAACGACCAAGGTGCTGGTACCTACGTGATTATGACCCAAATGGCTGCCCAGACCCTAGGGCTACCCATGAAGCAGGTAACCTTCAACCTGGGCGATACCAATATGCCCGCTGCCCCCGTGCAAGGCGGCTCCTGGACCGCCAACTCGGTGGGTGCGGCCGTGAAAAACGCCTGCCAGGAAGTAGGCAAGAAGCTGCTCAAGCTGGCTCAGAAGATGGACAACTCGCCTCTCGACGGCGTAGAATTCGAGGACGCGCAGTTTGTGGATGGCCACATTCGCGCCAACGAGGACATTACCCGCTCGGTGGCCATCAAGGACATTTTGGCCGCCAGCGGCGAAGAGAAGGTTGAGGCCGACGGCAAAGCCGGCCCCAACCCCATCAACCAGTTGAAGTACTCCATGCACTCGCATAACGCGGTGTTTGTGGAAGTGAAGGTGGACGAGGACCTGGGCACCATCCACGTGACGCGCGTGGTGAATGCCGTGGCCGCCGGCCGCATCATGAACCCCAAAACGGCCCGCAGCCAGGTGCTGGGCGGCACGGTGTGGGGCCTGAGCATGGCGATGATGGAGGAAACCTACCTCAACAACGAGCTCGGCCGCTACATGAACCACAACTATGCCGAGTACCACATTCCGGTGAACGCCGACATCCGCAAAATCGACGTGATTTTCGTGGAGGAGGAAGACGATATCGCCAGCCCCATCGGCGTTAAAGGCGTCGGTGAAATCGGGATGCTGGGTGTAGCCGCCGCAATCGCCAATGCCGTGTATCACGCCACTGGCAAACGCGTCCGCGAATTGCCGCTGACGAGTGATAAGCTGCTGTAAGTTTCGATTAGGTTGCATAAGAAAGCGCCTCGTAGCTAATTGGCTACGGGGCGCTTTCTTATGCAACCTAGTTTTTAATTTCACTCAAGGAGTCCGACTCGCAACCTGTCTTTTTCGGGATTCGCCCCGAGTTTTGGAATGCTGCTTAGGCTGCCACAGTAACTTTGTAGCCATAGTGACGGACTTTCCAGCGAATATTCGTTGCCCTGGCGGGATAACACGCAGCTTAGTAGACAGCTGTGCAGATGCGGGTTTTAGCCTGTTTTCACGTTTAAAATCCCGTTTCTTCGACCACCCAGGGCTGCCCGGCCCCTTACGAACAGGCTCACCATGAGTATCCCCTCTACCTCCGACGCCCCCAGCCCCGGCGTTACCCCAGGCCAGCCATTAGTTGGCGTGGTCATGGGCTCCAGCAGCGACTGGGACACCATGCAGCATGCCGTGCAGATTCTCACGGACTTTGGCGTGGTCCACGAAGCGCGCGTCGTGTCGGCCCACCGCATGCCTGACGACTTGTTTGCCTACGCCGAACAGGCCGGCTCGCGCGGCTTGCAGGCCATCATTGCCGGTGCGGGGGGGGCCGCCCACCTGCCGGGTATGCTAGCCGCCAAAACCACAGTGCCCGTGCTCGGGGTGCCGGTGGCCAGCCGCCACTTGCAGGGGGTAGACTCGCTGCATAGCATCGTGCAGATGCCCAAAGGGATACCCGTGGCCACCTTTGCGATTGGCACGGCCGGGGCGGCCAATGCGGCGCTGTTTGCGGTCAGCCTGCTGGCGTTGCACGACCCGGATTTGGCGACCAAACTACAGGCCTTTCGCGCTGCCCAAACGGAGGCCGCCCGCGCTATGACTTTGCCCGTATGAGCGCCGCTAGTTACGTTACAGCCCTGACCCCGATTTTTCCTGGCAGTGTAGACGCCGCGGGCCAGCGGGCTACGCTGGGCGTAGTAGGAGGCGGCCAGCTAGGCCGGATGTTTGTGCACGCCGCCCAGCGCCTGGGTTACTTCACCGCCGTGCTGGAGCCCGACGCCCAAAGCCCCGCCGGGCCGGTGAGCCACCACCATATCCAGACCGATTACGACGACCCAGCTGGGCTAGCGCAACTGGCCCACCTGTGCCAGGCCATCACCACCGAGTTTGAAAACGTGCCGGCTCAGGCCCTGCAAACGCTGGCGCAAACCCGCCCCGTGGCACCGAGCGCGGCCGTAGTGGGCATTGCCCAAAACCGCATTGAGGAGAAAGCTCATTTCGCTGCCTGCGCAAACCTGTCGGGGGTGACCTGCGCGCCCTATGTGGTGCTTGAAACGCCAGCCCAGTTGCATGCCGTGCTGGACAAGCGGGCGGACTTGCTGCCCGGCATCCTGAAAACCGTGCGCATGGGCTACGACGGCAAGGGCCAAGTCCGCGTCAAGACCGGCGCCGAGCTAGCCGCCGCCTGGGCCGAGCTAGGCGGCGTGGCCTGCGTGCTAGAAAAAATGCTGCCGCTCACCGCCGAGTGTTCGGTGCTGGTGGCCCGCGGCTGGGACGGGCAGGTCGTTAGCTTTGCTCCGCAGCGCAACGTGCATGTCGGGGGTATTTTGGCCGTGACCCACGCCTACGCAGGCGCGCTGCCCCTAGCCCTGGCCAACAGAGCCCGCGAGGCAGCCGTGGCTATCGCGCAACATATCAATTATGTCGGGGTGCTGTGCGTCGAGTTTTTTGTGGTGAACGACGGCAGCGAACACGGGAGCTTGGTAGTCAACGAGATGGCTCCGCGCCCGCACAACAGCGGCCACTATACCATTGACGCCTGCGACGCGTCGCAATTCGACCTCCAAGTGCATGCTATGGCAGGCTTACCCTTGCCTCAGCCGCGCCAGCATTCGCCGGCCATCATGCTCAATCTGCTGGGTGATGTGTGGTTTGGCACCGACGGCCAGCCGCAGGAGCCGGACTGGTACGCCGTGCTGGGTTTGCCGGGAACGCGCCTGCACCTATATGGCAAGCTAGAAGCGCGCGCCAGCCGTAAAATGGGCCACCTGACCATCACTGGCCCGGATGTGGCCAGTGTTAAAACGGTGGCGCGCCGCGCCGCCGAGCTGCTCAGCCTGCCGGGGCTGGACGCTATTTAGGTAGCAGACTTGAGTCTTACGTTCCGAACCACTACACAAAAGCTCCCCGCATCTAATTAGGTGCGGGGAGCTTTTGATTTTACAAGTTACTCTTACTGCTCTCACGTGGGCGCCTTCCCCCCGGCCCCCTCTCCGAAAGGAGAGGGGGAGCTGAATGTTAGGGTAATCATGTGTTTATCCATTCTATAATTCTTTAGCTCAACCCCTCACTCTCCTACCCTTCCTGACGTTAGGCTCCCCCTCTCCTTTTCGGAGAGGGGGCCGAGGGGGAGGCCCTACATCAGAGCAGTGCGCTTATTGTGGCCCATCGTTCTGAAAAGCAGCTGCGAACTCCTTGGCGAAGTCTTCCAGCTTTACCTTACCTAGGGCGGGCTTGTGCTGCTCGTAGTCCTCGGCTAGGACGCCGCTGCTCATGCTGGCGTAGATGTCCACGATGTCGGCGGCGGTGCTGGCGGGCAGGCCGTTTTGGAGGAGGTTGGTGCGCATTTGCTCGTCGGTGAAAGCTACCCAGCGCAGGTCGGGCTGGCCGATGGCAGACCCTAGGGCCTGCGCTACTTCATCCTGAGTACGCTCGTCGCTGGCTACGTAGCGGCTGGTGCGGCCGGTAGCTTCGGGATTCGTTAGCTCTTCGGCGGCAGCGGCGGCAATGTCGCGCGGGTGCACCAGCGCCACCCGGTAGTTTCCGGCGCAGTTAGCCCCCAGGAAGCCGGCGCCTTTTATCATGCCCACAAAACCGTAGTAGTTGGTGAAGAAAGACGTGGGGCGCAGGTGGGTGAGCGCGAGGCCCGGCACCGCCGCCAGGATTTCCTCTACATCGTGCGCGCCCAGGATGCCGCCCGTGCCGTGGTCGCGGTGCGCGCCCCAGCTGCTGAGCTGCACTACCCGCCGCACGCCCACCTGCTGGATAGCCTGCGCGTAGTGGCGGCCGATGCGCTGGAAATAAACCCGCGAATCAAGCTCGCGGTAGCTGGGCGGCACCATGGCGTACACGGCATCGGCCCCGGCGAAGGTAGCGGTCAGGAAGTCGGCGTCTTCCAGGGTGCCAATGGCGGCGTTGGCCCCTAGGGCTTCGATAGCGGCTTGACGGTCAGGCTGGCTGCTGATGACCGTGACGGCGTGGCCTTGTTGCACTAGCTCGGTAGCGAGCGGCTGGCTGATGTTCCCGAGGGAACCGGTGACGATAATTTTCATGGATGCAAAGCTCCGGCTAAATGGGGCGCGCGAGAAAGGCGAAAGGGCGGGAACATTGGGCGAAAGGGCGGATGGAGCCCTGTTGCGCGGACTTTGTAGTCTGCGTGCGTAAACGGGCAGCCGGTCGCGGACTACGATGTCCGCGCAACAGGGCTACCTCATAGCCGCTGCCGATACCTGGCCGGCGACACGCCCGTGTTGGTGCGAAAGAACCGGCCAAACGTGGACTGGTCGGCAAAGTGCAGGGTATCCGCAATCTGGCCGACGGTGAGCGCGGGGTTTTGCAGTAGCACATGGGCTTCGAGCAGCACGGCCTCGGCCAGCCACGCTACGGCGCGCTTGCCGGTAGCTTCCTTCACCGTTTCGGCGAGGTGCTTGGGGCTGATGCAAAGCTTATCAGCGTAAAACGCCAGGCTGCGCTCGGTAGCATAGTGGGTGTTTACCAGCTTTTTGAAGTCGGCTGCAATGAGCTGGCTGCGCGACTGGGTGGCAGTGGGCGCGGTGTGCTGCGCGCTGTAGATGGGCGCCGTTTCGTGCAGCAGAATGTGGATGAGGCTGCGCAAAATCTCCTCACGATAGGCGTGCGGCGCGTCGTACTTCTGCTCGATGGTGCGCAGCAGGGCCGTAATATTCGCCGCTGCGGCCGGCGGCAGGGTGAACACGTGGCGGGCATCACGCGCAAAAAACGCGAACGCATCCAGGTTCAGGCCGCCGGTCGCAATGAACTCCTTGGTAAAGAAGATGCTGAGCGAATCGCAGTCGTCCGATAGATGGGGCCACTGCTTGATGACGTAGGGCGAGAGCACCATCAGCGAATCAGGCCCTAGGTCGTAGGTTTCGAGGTTGACTTGCAAGCGGGCGCTGCCGCGCAGCACGAGGCCAATTTTATAGTACTCGCTGCGGTACGGCCGGTCGATGGGCAGGTGCGGCGCCGTAGAATTCGGCCCTAGAAAAAACACGGCCGTCGGTTTCTCCTTAGTTTCGGCAAGCGCAGTTAGCTGGTAGACGGGAACTTTGGCGCTCATAAGGCAAAGTAGTGCTGGCGGTGGAGCGAAGTAAGTATTGGCTGATATGTCTAATCAAAGTCTGGTCATGCAGCGCGCAGCGAAGCATCTCACTTGGGGCCGTACGCTCTATCACTAACAACGAAGCGAGCGAGATGCTTCGCTGCGTGCTGCATGAGACTAAAAAGCTTTCCTCTGAAACCCCACCTCCCGCTGGGCGGTTCATATAACCCCGCCCCGTTGCCAGGCGTATTGTTTAGGCTACTTTTTTCCTTGTAATGACCGAACTTCAGCGCCTCTTTCTGGCCTACGACCAACACCGCGCCGCTCAGCGCCCCTGCGCCCTGGCCACCGTGGTCGAAGTCCTGGGTTCGGCCTACCGCCGCCCGGGCGCCCGCATGCTCGTGACCGAAGACGGCGAGCTGACCGGCGCCATCAGCGGCGGGTGCCTCGAAGGCGATGCGCGGCAGCGGGCGCGGCGGGCCATTTTCAGGGGTGAACCGGCGCTGGTTACCTACGACACGCGCGACGAAGACGACCCGCGCCACGGCCTGGGCCCCGGCTGCCAGGGCGTAGTGCGCATCTTGCTGGAGCCGCTCGATTTTGCCAACCCCGACAACCCGCTGGAGCTGCTGCGCGGCTTTGCCCAGCACCCCGCGCCAGCCGTGCTGGCCACCGTATTCGAAACCGACACCACTGGCCTAAAAGCCGCCGTGGGCCAGCGCGTGCTGCTATCCGAAGCTGGCCTGTTGCGCGGCACGCCGCTGCTGGCCGCCCCGCTGGCCGAGGCCGCCCGCGCAACCCTGGCTCAGGGCCAGCCCCAGATTCTGACCCTCGAAACGGAGGCGGGCCCGGTGCGGGCGTCGCTCGAAGTGCTGGCGCCGCCTCTGCGCCTGGTGGTGTACGGCGCCGGCAACGATGCCCAGCCACTGGTGCACCTGGCAGCCTCGCTAGGGTGGCATATTACGGTGGTGGATGGGCGGCCCAACTTGGCCACCGCCGCCCGCTTTCCCGAAGCCGCTGCCGTGCGCATTGTGCCCGTGGCCGAGCTCGAAACCCAGACGCCCGACCCGCTAGGCTACCACGTGCTGCTGAGTCACAATTACGCCTACGACCTGGCCGCACTGCAAACCCTGCTAGCCTCGCCCGCACCCTACGTGGGCCTGCTGGGCCCGCGCCTCAAGGCCCAGCGCCTGCTCGATGAGCTCGACACCTTGCCGGCCGACCAGGTGCAGCAGCTGCGCGAGCGCTTGCACAGCCCCATTGGCCTCGACCTGGGCAGCGAAACCCCCGAAGAAATCGCCCTGGCCATTGTGGCCGAAATACAGGCCCAGCACAGTGGGCGCCAGGGCCGGCCGCTGCGCGAGCGGGCGGGCACGGTGCACATTCCGGCCGAGGCATGATTTTAGGGTTCGATGAGGACTTTGCGCCGCTCATTGTGGCGGGCACCAAAGTCCATACCATCCGGGCGGGCCAGCGCTGGCGGGCGGGCGAGGTAGCACAGTTTGTGGTGCTGGCCGGGCAGCCCGGCCAGCACGAATTTTGGCCACCGCAGCCCGTGCGGCTGGTGCAGGCCGTCGAGCTAACCGCCACCGGGCTGCGCGTAGACGGCCGCCCGCTAGCCCCCGCCGAGCTGCTAGCTCTGGCCCGGGCCGATGGCTTCCCTACGGCCGAGGCGCTGCTCGCCTACTTTGCTGGCAAGCCCCTACCCTTTTACGGCCAGCTTGTGCACTGGACGGACTGCCGCTATTAGCGCCGGCGCGCGCCTGGCAGGTGCAAAATTGACACCCTAGCGACTTACGGGCCGGGCCAAAATGGCTTCAACTTCGAGCAGCAGCGCAGCGCTTACCAGCAAGTCGTGGAGCAGGAACAGCTCTTCGAGCGAAAATAAAAACACCTGGCTGGCCACCGGCCCAGGCAGGCTAAGGCAGCGTTCGGTAGCATCGGGTGCGTGCCGGGCATGGTGCGCGCAAAGCTCGGCCACGGTGGCGCGCCAGTGCAGCAGCTCGTGCGGCAGCAGGCGCAGGCCCACATTGCCAAAGTATAGGTGCAGGCAGCACTGGCCGGGGCATTGGGCAATGCAGCCCAAGGTATTATGATGAAGGCAGCGCGACATAAGGCAGGGTATAAAGGCGGAGATTGGCCTAGTGCCGACACTGGCTACCGGTGCCGAACAGCCTCACCACAAAGCTGCTCTTTTAGTTGACACGTAGTTGGTTGCCGGTGCCGGGCTTTTAGGAAAACATAGTTGCCGGGCTGCGTAGCCTGGGTCAACTTTATTTAGACTGCTTCTAAACTGTGGCAAATATACAGGCAGACTAGCTACGCACCAAGCTTTTTAGAATTTTTCTAAATAAAGGTAATTAGTAGTCTTTTCTTCCTCGTGCAGACCTGCTTTCTACCGCTCCCGAGGCTAGGCAGTGGGCGCAGCCAGTAGGGTAATAGTCAGTCCCGCCACTCAAAAAGGTAGCACGCCTAGCGGATGTCTTTGCGCGGGCAACTTGGCAAACCAGACTGATTAATGCCGCCGCCCGCCAAACATCCGGCCTCCCCCGGCCGTTTGGCGTACCAACTTCCGTTCGCTTTTATGCTGCTTCGCTACTCGCTGGCTAGCCTGCTTGCCCTGCCCGCCCTGCGGCTGGCGGCCCAGCAGGCCCCTAGCCCCCTCGATACTATCAATGCCCAGGCCCTGCCCGGCGCCACCGTGGTGGGCTACGGCCAGCGGCTGCCGCTGCGCCGCACCGCAGCCGGCATCAGCGTGCTCGACCGCACTATTATTCAGCGCTTTAATGAGAACTCGCTGGCTTCGGCCGTGAACACGCTGCCCGGCGTGCGCCTAGAGGAGCGTGCCACCGGCAGCTACCGCATCAGCGTGCGGGGCAGCACGTTGCGCTCGCCCTTTGGGGTGCGCAATGTGAAGCTGTATTACTTCGATATTCCTTTCACGGAAGCTAATGGCACGAGTCCGCTCAACATCCTCGACCCCGCACAGCTAGGCCGCCTGGAAGTGCTGAAAGGGCCGGCGGGCAGCGTGTACGGCGCCGGCACGGGCGGCGTGGTGCGCCTCGAAAACCGCCGCCCCGCCCCCGGCCAGGCCCGGGCTCAGGTGGGCTACTCGGTGGGCTCGTACGGGCTGCGGCGCTTCACGGCCACGGCCGAGGCTAGCCAGGCCAACGGCGACTACTGGCGCGCGCAGTACGCCCACCAGCAGCTGCACGGCTACCGCCAGCAGAGTGCCCTGCGCCGCGATGTGTTTGCGCTCGACGGCCAGGTTTCGCCCTCCGAGCGGCAGACGCTGGCCGTGCACGCCTTGTACACCGACCTCTACTACCAGCTGCCGGGCGGCCTCACCCGCGCGCAGTACGAGCAGGACCCACGCCAGGCGCGGCCGGGCACGGCGGCTAGCCCCGGCACGGTGGCCCAGCTGGCCAGCTACGCCTCGCAAACCGGCCTGCTGGGTTTCACGCACGAGTACCGGTTTTCGGATACCTGGCGCACAGTGGCCACGGTGTATGGCCGCAGCACCAGCGTGCAAACCCCTTACCTGGTTGACTGGCAGCGCGATACTAACCTGGGTGGCGGTGGCCGGGCGGCACTGCACTACCGCGGCACGGTGGCCGGGCGCACGCTGCGGGTGCAGGGCGGCGGCGAGTTTCAGGCCTCGTTCGTGGATTCGCGCAGCTACCTCAACGTGGCCGGCGCCCCCACCACGCTGCGCTACGACGACGAGATAACGACCCGCACGGGCTTCGCCTTTGCCCAGGCCGACTACGAGCTGCCGGCCGGCTTTTTGCTCACGGCGGGGGCTAGCTACAACCGCCTGCGCTACCAGATTGCGCGCATTTCGTCGGCCGCGGCCAACCCGACGGGCTACGGGGTGACGCGCGATTTTCAGCCCCAGGTATCGCCGCGGCTGGCCTTATTGAAGGAGCTTTCGCCCACCATCTCGGCCTACGCCAGCGTGAGCACCGGCTTTGCGCCGCCCACCGAGGCCGAACTGCGGCCTTCGGATGGCACCATCAGCCGCGACTTGCAGGCCGAGCGCGGCACCAGCTACGAGGTGGGCAGCCGAGGCACGCTGCTGGGCGGCCGGCTGGTATTTGATGTGGCGCTCTTTGACCTGGAGCTGCGCAACACCATTGTGTCGCGCTCCGATGCCCAGGGCATTCAGCTTTTTGCTAATGCTGGTGATACCCACCAGCGCGGCGCCGAGGTGGCGGCCAGCG
The DNA here is from genome assembly GCA_964385095.1 of uncultured Hymenobacter sp. GTDB lineage: Bacteria > Bacteroidota > Bacteroidia > Cytophagales > Hymenobacteraceae > Hymenobacter. Next base: position 127,316 of record CAYLNN010000001.1, on the reverse strand, counting down.
GCTACCTCTGGCAGCCCGGTGGCCCGGCCGATGCTGCTAGCCCCCCGGCAGGCCTACGGGCCTGGGCCAGCTACGCCTACAACCGCTTCCGGTTTGGGAACTACGAATCGGCCACCGGGCAGCGCTACGGCGGCAATCAGCTCACGGGCACGGCGCCGCACACGCTCAGCGCGGGCCTCGATTTCAGCCAGCGGCTAGGGTTCTACTTCAGCCCTACGGCCGGGCACCAGGCCACGCTGCCGCTTAACGATGCCAATACCGACTACGCGGCGAGCTACTGGGTATTTGGCGGCCGGGCCGGCTGGCGCCGCACCCTGGCCGGGCGCCTGGAAGCCGACCTGTACGGCGGGGTCGAGAATGCGACCGACCGCCGCTACAGCCTCGGCAACGATTTGAACGCGTTCGGCGGGCGCTACTTTCAGCCCGCGCCAGGGCGCAACTACTACGCCGGCGTGCTGCTGGGCTACCGGCTGCGCTAAGCTGCTTCAAATGAAGCTAAAAAGAGAGGGCGAGCGGGAGAAATTCTCCCGCTCGCCCTCTCTTTTTAGCTTCATTTGAAGCAGCTTAGCGCACGAGCAGCTTGCGCACGGCCGTGGCCGTGTTGCTGCGCACGCTTACCAGGTAAGCACCCTGAGGCAAGCTGCTAATATCAAGCGTATTAGTGCCCCTTGGCAGGGCTTTTTGCAGCAGCGTCTTACCGGTCAGGTCCTGCACGCTCACCTCGAAAGGCACGGTTCCGAAGGCCACGCGCAGGCTGCCGCTCGCGGGGTTGGGGTAGAGTTGAAACAGCGCCAAGCTAGCCGCCGTTTGCGTGCTCAGCGCGCTGCTAGGGGCAAATAAGCCGTCGAGGTAAGTGAGGCGGCGGGTGAGCCAATCGGCTGGGTACGCTAGCTGCGCGGCCTGGTAGCGGTAGTCGCGCCAAGCCAGGTGCTCGCGCTCATACACGTTGTTGGCGAGCAGGTAGTCGCTGTGCTGCTTCAGCCGGGCCAGGATGCTGGCGGCCGCCAGGTGCGAGCCGCGCAGCTCGGCCCACCGGGCCGCCAGGGTAGACCGGAAGCCGCCGGGGGCGTTATCCTTCAGCAGGCGGGTATAGAACCCATTGGTCAGCAGGTCGTTGGTCGTGTTTACATTCAGGCCCTGCCAGTCGTTGCCCAGCACGCCGTCGAGGTCCCACGGCACGTAGTAGTAGGGCTCGTTGGGCTTGTACTTGGCGATGTAGAGGTTTTTGCCCGTGTTATCGGTAGCGCGCAGCAGGTTCAGAAAAATATAGTAATCGACCGCGCTGGCTAGGTTGAACTTGCGCTGGTACTGGCTGTAAAAGTCAGCATCGGGGCTATTGACCACAAAATCTACAAAATCGTGCAGGGCCGTCCAGTTGGTTTCTTCAGCCGGCTCCTTGTACTCAAAGCCGCCCCAATCGGTGCTGGTATCATCGGCGTCCGGCACCCGCGAAAACATGAGCGCGCCGCCCGCCCCGTCAGACCCTTTGTACAGCTCCCCCATTATTTTGGTAGTGTACTTCTTCAGCTTCAACTGTTTGCGGTCTATGCGCTCGGTGAGGGTGTAGATGCCCTGGTAGCTATCGTTGAGGAAAACCTCGGTATACCGGAGGGCAATGCTGCCTTTGGCGTTAGGCTCTTGTGCGTGGTAGTACAGCGGGCTCATGTCCTGCCACAGCTCGTGAGCCAGCTTCAGGCGCAGGCGTAGCGGGTCGTTGTACATGGCTTGCAGGTTCCACTTGTTGTCGGAGCGCATGCCGAGCATGGCCGCGTCCTGCGACTTGGCCCCCGTGCTATCGGCCCACAGGCTCAGCTCATACGACTTCTTCGGATAACTCTGCGAGAAGCCCCCGCGTATCTCAATTCCCAGGCTAGCCTGCGCGGTCAGGCCAGTAGTATCGGCCAGGGTCAGGGTGGCATACACACTCGGCGTATCTACAATCCGGTGCCGGGTGCTGAGGTGCAGCACCGGCACTTGGGTAAAATAAACTGTGTAAGTCCCTTCATCGGCAGAAACTCGGTAGGCCGTTTGGCAGTTCACAGAAGTCACGGGGCTGCTCAGCGTGTAGCGTTGGCCGTTCGAGACAATAGTTTTCAACGTATCTACCTGGGCATTCACTTGGGCGAGCGGAGCATTGATGAGCAGCAATCGCTTGGCCGCGTCGCGGTGAAAAAATACGGGCTTCACCGTGAGAACAGTTTGTGCTCCTGCTGGGCTGGCGCCTAGCACCAAAGAAAGAACGAAGAGTACTTTTCTATTATTGAGTTTCGTAAAAAAAGTTTTCATAAGCGGCAGAAAAAGGCAGAAAACAGATTAGTGTTAAAGTGAAAAATCCCACAATAATCGTTAATAGCCTCTTAATTTGCTGTTTTAGAGCACCATTAAGCTTTGAATATTCTTTAAAATCACTTGATTAACAGGCCACTAAACTATTCGAAAAAATTATTAACCCACCATAATCCTGACTTATCTTATTGCACTATTTTTAGGTACCATATACCATTTTCCAAATACTCTTGTATTTGCTTCACCTGTTTTTATTTAAGCCTCGCATGGTTTCGTTTTACTATACCTGTCGCCTGGGGCTACTGCTAGGCCTGCTCTCGCTGGCGATTGCGGCCCCCGCCCAGCGCTTTGCCGCCATCGGCGATTACGGCTACGCCGGCCCAGCCGAGCGCGATGTGGCTAACCTGATAAAGAGCTGGAACCCGGACTTTATCATTACTCTGGGCGATAATAATTATGACGTGGGCGACTCGACTACCATCGACCAGAACATCGGGCAGTATTTTCACGAGTATATCTACCAGTATAAGGGCCGCTACGGGCCGCGTACGTCAAGCAATCGCTTTTTTCCCTCGCTCGGCAACCACGACTACTATACCCGCAACGGCGAAGCTTACCGTGACTACTTTACCCTACCCGGCAACGGCCGTTACTACGAGCTGGTGCGCGGCGATGTGCACCTGTTTGCCCTCAACAGCGACCCCAATGAGCCCGACGGCATCACGGCTACTTCCGTGCAGGCCCGGTGGTTGCGGGCAGCCCTAGCGGCCTCCACTGCGCGCTGGAAAGTGGTGTACCTGCACCACGCACCCTATTCGTCAGGCTTTCACGGGGGTACCGTTCCGCTGCGCTGGCCCTTTCAGGAGTGGGGTGCCTCGATGGTAGTGGCAGGTCATGACCATAACTACGAGCGCTTGCTGGTCGATAAGCTACCCTACATTGTGAATGGCGCTGGGGGCCGCAGCATCTATAAAACGGCTAGGCCGTTCGTATCCGAAAGCAAGTTTTTTTATAACGGTGACTACGGCGCGATGCTGCTCGAGGCCTCGCCCGATAGCCTGAGCGTACAATTTTATTCCCGTAAGCACGCGTTGGTTGACAGCTACGTGCTGCGCAAAGAGCTGAGCACTACGGCCCAGCTTTACCCGGTTAGCCCCAACCCTTTTCAGGAATCGACGCTGGTAGAGTTTTCGCTGCCTACCGCTGCCCCGATGCAGCTGCGCGTGCTGAACTCACTAGGCCAGGAAATAACCGTACTGCGCCAGGGCTTGGCTAGCGCCGGCTGGCATCAACTGCGCTGGGCGCGCAACGGGCTGCCGGCGGGCCTGTACTATTTGCAGCTGCAAGGCGCTGGCTTCTCGCAGGTTACGAAGGTGGTAATTGATTAAGTGGCGCGTTAGAGCGTAACGCCGATGCCCGGCCCGAAGAGGAGAAAGGGTAAAGCCTTGGCTTCCGAGCCCGCTTGGCCGGGCACCGACTGCCCTAGCAGCAGGCCGCCGCCCAGGTACAGCGGAAAGGATAGCCGTGCCCCCGTGCGCACGGGAGTTACCGAGCCAATGACCACGATGCCCAGCGCCCGGTTCACGTTTTGGTCATTCGACAGGTTGAACGCGTTCAGGGCCACGAAGCCCGCCCCAATGCGGTAGGGCCGCAGCTTATTGATGCGGTCGGGCGCGTAAAAGCTCAGCTGGGCCAGCGTGGCCAGGCTAATGCCGCCGAAGCTGGTGTAGCTGGGTTGGTTGGCGTACTTGGTAAGCAGGCCGGCCGGAAAGCTCACGCTGATGTCGAAGTTGACGTGGCGCCGCAGCACCAGCTCTATCTGCTGCGAGTAGCCCTTGCTGCTGTACTGGCGGGCATCGTTGCGCACGGTGATGATGATGCGGTACCAGGCGTCGAGGTCGTAGGTTTTGCGCCCCAGCAGACTGTTGAGGCTAAAATTACCCACCTGGCAGTCGTTGCCCTGGTAGTAGGCATAGCGCGGCGAGGCCTCGCCGGGGCAGACCACGAGCTGGTCCACTGTACGCTGGTCGATGAGATTACCCTTGTCGTCCACGGTGCGCACGTCCATGGTCAGGTATTGGCGCCCGAAGAGGTTGCCGCTCTCATCAATGGCGTTGGCATTGAAGCTGAACACCACGTCGGAAATCGTTTTGTCGTAGAGCACCGGGCCGTTGAGCTGCGTAATCGGGTGCGGGCCGTTGCCGTAGTTCACCTGCACAAAGTTGAGCGGGTGGGGCCGCTGGGCCTCTTTCACGCTCAGGCCAAAGTCGGTAGGCGTGCTGCCGTCGAAGATGGTGATGCGCTTGCGCACACTGCTCAGCGGCAGCTGCACGCGGTAGATAAGCACTTTTTCGGAGCGCGTAGACGAGTCCGAAGGAATGATATTGGCCCCGTCGAAGTGGTAGCGGCCCTTCAGCAGCGATTCGCCTTCGAGGCGTACATCTACCGTTTCGCCGGGGTTTACGGTGGTGTTGCCGCCCCAGTCGCCGCCGCGGTGCAGCACACTCAGGCTAGCAATGCGCGGCCGGGGCGTGATGTCGAAATTGGTAATATACTTAGCTACGTCGCCATCCTTAATGAAGAGGTAGCCGTCGGCCTGGCGGTGCGTGTTATACACCCGCAACTGGCACAATACCCGGTCGTTAGATAAGTAGCTGCGGGTGTACAGCTCAGCAATAAGCGCGCCGCCAGGCTCCTGCTGAGCCTCTACGCGGTAGGTGTGCCGCAGCTCAAAATTGTGGCCGTCGTCGAGCACAAACTCGGTGCCCTGGTTGCGGCCCGCCTCGTCGTACATCACATCTTTGCGCTCGGCCGTGAGGAAGCGCAGGCGACTGGCCCGCACCGAAAAGTCGAGGCGCAGCGGGGGCAGCTGGTAGGTGAGGCGCCCGGCCCCGTCGAGGCGCGGGCGCTCGGCCAGGGCGCGCACCACCACCGGGTGGGCCCCCAGCGTGTTGGGCACCAAGTGCAAAAACAGGCCGTTTTTCTCGCGCGTCAGCTTGTAATCAATATCCTGGTTCTTGGTCCATTCGTTGCTGACGCGCACGTTGGCCACGTTGTTGGTGCTCACTTCCAGCACCTTTTCCTCCCCGATAAATAGTTCGGGGCTAGCCAGGCGCGCATCGAGCGTAGTGCGCGTGAGGGGCAGCAGGCTCACAATTTGCTGGGCCCGCGCCGGCTGCCCGGCCGAGTCGGCGGCTGGTGCAAAGGCTAGCCGCACAAACGGCAACCCAGTAAGGTTGCGAAAGTGCAGCGTGCCCCGATACTCGCCGCTAGGCCCGGCCACGAGCGAGTCTTGCAGCACAAAATCGGGCGAGGGCAGCAGGCGCGGTGGCCGGTGGCCGGGCCGGGTGGGCACCAGCCGCAGTTCGGCCACTTGGTCGTCGTTGTGGTAGTAAAAGTAGAGGCGCGGCTCGCCAGCTACCGTCAGCATTTGCTCGCCCAGGCTATAGCGCACCGTATCGAGGGTGAGCGACAGACTGCGCAGCAGCGGCGTAGCAGAAGCCGGGCCCTGCGCGTGGGCCGCACCACTCAGCCAGAGCAGCAGAAAGCTGAGAAGCCAGTATTTTTTTAGCATAACGAGCACGAATACCCCGCAAAGGTCCGCCCCAGCTAGCCCACAGCCCAATACTGCCCCGTGTTTTTTGCAGAAATGCCCGCGCCCACCGCCCCCTTCCGCGCGCAGTGAGCCGGTGCCGCGCCACCAGGCCACCCCACCGCTGCGCTAGGCCTGAGCAGGCGGCAGTGCCAGGTGCAGCTGGGCCACGGCCTGCGCCACCAGCTCCTCGGGCGGCACATCGGCCGTGATGTGCAGGCCGTAGGCGGGTTTTTCGAGGGTTTCGAGCTGCGATTTCAGCATGTTGACCTTCATATAGTGGCCCTTGCGTGCTTCGAGGCGGGCGCGCAGCACGGCGGGGGCAGTGTCGAGAAACACCCACCCTAGCGGCAGGCTAGCTCCGGCTTGCAGGGTTTGGCGGTAGCTTTCCTTGAGGGCCGAGCAGGCCAGTACGGCGCCACCAGCCGCTTCCCACTCCAGCATATGGCCGGCCAGGGTGGCTAGCCAGCCGGCGCGGTCCTCATCGTTGAGGGGGTGGCCGGCGGCCATTTTCTCCACGTTGGCGGCCGGGTGAAAGTCGTCGCCGTCGTAAAACGGCCGGTCTATTTTTTGAGCCAGCAGCTTGCCCACTGTGGTTTTACCGCTGCCCGATACGCCCATTACGACGATGATTGCTTGCTTCATCTTACTTAAACTGGTGGCTGCTAGCTGCTGGCCGTTAGCACCTACTCTAAATTGACTTATCTTTAAAAGCTAGCAGCCAGCGGCTAACGTTCTTTTTTACAGCGGCCGCAACAACACTCGGGCCGGGGCACCGTCGGCCCCCACTATGCTAAGCGGCAGGCACAAGAGCTCGTAGCTGCCGGGCTCGATGTGTTGCAGGGCTAGCCCCTCGATTACGCAGATGCCCGCATCGAGCAGGGCGTGGTGGGCATCTGCCTTGCCCACCGAAAGGTAATCGACGCCCACGCACACCACGCCCAAATCGCGCAGGTAGCGGGCCGCGTCGCCATCGAGGGCCACAAAATCGGGCTTGAATGGCTCGGTGCTCCACTCGCTGTTCGAAATACGGGTCTTGAACAGCAGCCGCGCCCCGGGTTTTATCGCAATACCCTGCACCTCGGCCAAACTGATGCTTTTAGGGTCGTGAATGGCTACTACCGTGGCCGGCCCCATCAGGCGGCCTAGGTCGAGGGTGGTGATGTCGCCGCCATCGCTACTAAAATGTAATGGCGCATCGACGTGGGTGCCCGTGTGGGCACTCAGGTGCAGCTCGGTTACGTTGGCCGCGTCGCCGCGGTCTTGGCTAAGGGTGCGGCCCACGGTCACGCCGAGGTTATCGGGCCAGTGTACCATCTGGTTGCGAATGGGCGTGGTGGCATCAAGCCAGGGAGCGGGGGCGGGCATAATTTGGGTGATGAGGTGGTGAGGTGATGAGAGCAAGCCGGTAAAAAGGTCATCCGGCGAAAAAGTGGCGCAGGTTTCGCTGCTTCTACACAGCCTACCTATTGCCCCGGCTATTTCGTTGCTTCATCACCCCATTACTTTTCATTTCTAGGTTGCAAAAGCTTGGCGATGAGGCCCGTCCAGCCGGTTTGGTGGCTGGCGCCGAGGCCGTGGCCGGTATCGCCGTTGAAATACTCGCTGAAGGTGAGGTAATCTCGGAAATGCGGGTCGTGCTGCACCAGCTCGCTAGAACCCAGGCTAGCGCGCAGGCCGGTTTGCGGGTCGCGCAGAAATAGCCGGGTCAGGCGGGCAGTAAGGGCGTTGGCGACCTCCAGCAGCGTGGCAAACTGGCCCGAGTGCGTGGGATACTCCACCTTGAAATCGTCGCCGAAGTAGTGGTGAAAACGCTGTAGCGACTCGATGAGCAGAAAATTGACCGGCATCCAGATGGGTCCGCGCCAGTTGGAGTTACCTCCAAAAACCTGGGTTTCCGATTCGGCCGGCTCGTACCTGACCGTAATATCGGTTTCACGAAACACGTAAGGATTGTCCTTGTACACTCGCGAGAGGCTGCGCACCCCGTAATCAGACAAAAATTCGTTGCTGTCCAACATTCTGAACAGCAGCCGCTTCAGGCGATGACCGCGCAGCAAGCTCAGCAGCCTGGTAGCGCCCTTGCCGGGCTCCTGCCAATGGCTGACCAGCGCGGCCAGGTGGGGCCGATTGGCAAATAGCCAATTCATGCGGGCCAGGAACTGCGGGGCACCGGTCAGCAGGTCTTCGTCGAGCACTTCCACCGCAAACAGGGGGATGAGGCCCACCATTGTGCGTATTTTCAACAGCTCGTGGCCGCCTTCGGGGGTGTTGAGGGCGTCGTAGTAAAACTCATCCTCTTCATCCCACAAATCCAGTGAGGTGTCGCCCACGTTGGTCATGGCCTCGGCAATGTAGAGGAAGTGCTCAAAAAACTTGCTCGCCAAATCCTGGTAAACCGGGTTGGTGCGGCTGAGCTCCAGCGCGATGCGCATCATGTTGAGGGCAAACATGGCAACCCAGGCCGTGCCGTCGGCTTGCTCAAGGTAGCCGCCGGTGGGCAGCGGCGCCGAGCGGTCAAAAATCCCGATGTTGTCCATCCCCAGGAAACCGCCTTCAAAGATGTTGCGCCCCCCGCGGTCCTTGCGGTTTACCCACCACGTAAAATTGAGCAGCAGGCGGTGAAACACGGTTTGCAGAAAGGCTACGTCGCCCTCGTCGCCACGTCGCTTCTGGTCCATTTTATACACCCGGAAGGCCGCCCAGGCGTGCACGGGCGGGTTTACATCCTCCAGGCGCCATTCGTAGGCGGGCAGCTGGCCACTCGGGTGCATGTACCAGTCGAGGCACAGCAGGCGCAACTGGTTTTTGGCAAATGTTGGGTCAATCTGCGCCAGCGGAATGCAGTGAAAGGCCAGGTCCCAGGCCGCGTACCAAGGGTATTCCCAGGTATCGGGCATCGAGATGATATCGGTGTTGTCCAAGCTTTCCCAGTCGGCGTTGCGGCCGTGCAGGCGCTCGGGCGGCGGGGCGGGCTGGGTTGGGTCGCCGGCCAGCCAGCGCGCCACGTTGTAGTGGTAAAACTGCTTGCTCCAGAGCATTCCCGCGAAGGCCTGGCGCTGCACCAACCGGGCGTCGGCAGCCGTTATATCGTGCTGAATATCCGCGTAAAACTCGTCGGCCTCGGCCTGCCGCTGCTGCATGAGCTGCGCGAAGTCGGCGAAGGGCTCGGCCGCGCCCGCCGGGCCTAGTCGCAGGCGCACCTGCTGGCTAGCCCCCGCCGCCAGCGTAAACGCGTAGTGCGCCGCGGCCTTGGTGCCGGCCTGGGCCGGGTTCACGGCTGCTTGTTGCCCTTCAACTACGTAGCTATTAATACCATCCTTGAAAAACTGCTCGGGCGAGGGCGCCCCAAACAGCCGCTCAGTATTGGTGTTGTTGTCGCAGAATAGCCACTGGGGCGCGCCGTCGGCGTAGCAAGTCAGCTCGCCCAGGTCGCGGTGGCTGACCTGCACCGGGCCGGTGGGTGTGGCAGTCAGGCTGGGGCGATATTCGTCATAGCCCCAGGCCCAGGTATTGCGAAACCAGAGCTGCGGCAGCACGTGCAGCACCGTTGCCTCAGGGCCGCGGTTCACGATGGTGTACTGCACCAGCAGGTCGTCGGGGCCAGCCTTGGCATACTCCACGAACACGTCGAAGTAGCGGTTTTCATCGAAGATACCCGTGTCCAGCAACTCATACTCGGGCTGCTGGCGGTTGCGCTTGGCGTTTTCGGCTACCAACTTCTCGTAAGGGAAAGCGGCCTGCGGGTACTTGTAAAGCAGCTTTTGGTAGGAGTGCGTGGGCGTATTATCCAGGAAATAATACACTTCCTTCACATCCTCGCCGTGGTTGCCCTGGGGGCCGCTCAGGCCAAAAAGCTGCTCCTTTAAAATAGCGTCGCGGCCATTCCAGAGGGCTAGCCCCAGGCACAGACGCTGGCCCTCGTCGCAGAAGCCGGCTAGCCCCTCTTCGCCCCAGCGGTAGGCGCGACTGCGAGCCTGGTCGTGGGTGGTATAGTTCCAGGCATCGCCGCCGGCCGAATAGTCTTCCCTAACCGTACCCCACTGGCGTTCAGATATATATGGGCCAAATTTGCGCCACGGCTGCTGGTTGGCATCGGCTTCGAAGAGGCGCTGGTGTTCGGCAGTCATTTTTGAGCGCATGAGAAATTGAAAGGAAAAGTCAACGCTGTCGAAATTTTCGAAGCCCGGCTTCATTTCCTAGTCTTTGTTCATTGAAGGCGAGAGGTAAGGCACTAACGCTGAGAAACCTGCAAGGCAATGTTTCATTCCTCGGTCCTACTTCCTCATTTGGGGGCCTAGCCGCCGTCGGCGAAGCCAGGGTAGAGCGTCATGCCGCCATCCATAAAAATGGTCTGGCCCGTAATGTAGTCGGCTTCATCGGAGGCTAGCCAAGCGGCCAGCTCGCCGATATCAGCGGGGTCGCCCACGCGGTTGTACGGAATAAGCTCCAGCAACGCCTTTTCTTCCTCTGGCGTGTCGCGGGCCGAAAGGTTGATGGGTGTGGCAATGGCGCCGGGCGCAATGCTGTTGACCCGGATTTTGCGGGGGGCCAACTCCTGGGCGGTGCTTTTCATGAGCTGCATGATGCCGCCTTTGCTGCTGGCGTAGTTGACGTGGCCAGCCCACGGAATAACCTCGTGCACGCTGCTCATGCAAATAATTTTGCCGAGTGCCTTGCTGATTTCGGGTTGCGGGCCGCGCTTCACAAACTCGCGGGCGGCTTCACGCACGCACAAAAACTGGCCGGTCAGGTTCACGTCGATTACCTTCTGCCACTGCGCCAGGGTCATGTCCAGCAAAGGCGCATCAACCTGAATACCAGCGTTGGAAACCACAATATGCAGAGTGCCAAACTTGTCGATGGCCTGCTTGAACATCGCCAGCACCTGGTCTTCCTGGCTCACATCGGCCTGCACCACGAGGGCCTTGCCGCCGGCATCGGTAATCACCTTGGCCGTGGCATTGGCCCCATCGAGGTCGTGGCTGTAGTTGACGACGACGCCGGCGCCGTAGGCCGCCAGGGCCACGGCCACGGCGGCGCCAATGCCGGAGCTAGCCCCCGTAACGAGGGCAAACTGCCCCGCCAGGCGGGGATGCGTTTTTTGGGGCATAGAGAAAGTCGGGAAAGAAGAAAAACGGCTGGCCCGGCCGCAGCCGGCGCGCTGACCCGGAATTAAAGACGGTGTTTTCGACGCGGGGGTTTTGGCCAGCACCATTGCGCGGGACGGTCCTAGCCGGTGATGCCCTCAAAATTGGGGTGGGTGCTGCCCCCAAAAATTGCGCACCAGGCTTGCTGCCAGGGCACTAGGCTGGTGCTGGGTGCGTTGGGGCAGGCAGCCGGCCGGGCTGGTACCTTTGCGGCCACTTCTTATTTTACGACCCTAGCCACTGCCTCTGGCAGTTACGATGCGTATTCATTTATTTGGCCTGGCCTGGCTAACAGCTACGCTTATCGGTGCCGACCTGCGGGCCCAAACCCTGCCCGAAGTGGTGGTGCTGGGGCACGCGGGCAAGCGAACCGGTGTGCTGCGCCAGCTCGACCTGAGCCCGGCGCAGGTAGCGCGCATCAATACGCTCATCGATGAAAATAAGGCCCTGCGCAAGCAACGCCTCACCCATCGCCCCGACGAAACCGAGCACGCCCGCCGCCAGGCGCAGGAAGCCGATTTTGAAACCCGGCTCGGGGCCGTGCTCACCCCTAGCCAGCTCGATAAATACCAGGAGCTGCGCGGCCTCAAGCCCACCCGCGCCTTACCCGAGATGCGTGTGCCGGGGCAATGAGGTTAATCAGCCGTGAGCAGTGAATAGTTATCAGTGAACATATAAGGCTCACTATTACCTGCTCACTTTCACTAGCCATTACGTCCAGCGGCTTAGGAACTGAGCAAAAGCCTCCTTGTATTGCTCGCCCACGGGGATGGTTTCGGTGCCAATTTGCACGGTGAGGCGGCGCACAGCTTCAATTTTATCGAGCGCCACGATAAACGAGCGGTGGATGCGCAAAAAGCGACGGGCGGGCAATTTTTCTTCCATTGCCCGCAGGCTCATGAGCGAGAGCAGGGCGCGGGGCGTGCTCTTGAGGTGCACCTTCACGTAATCCTTGAGGCCCTCCACGTAGAGAATGTCGCTGAGGGCCACGCGCACGAGCTGGTATTCTACCTTCAGAAAAATATGCTCTTCCTCGGGGGTGGGCGCCGCGGCCGGGGCGGCTTCGGCGCCGGCCGCGGCTAGCTCGGCGTAGGCGCGGGCCTTGTGGGCGGCGCGCAAAAACTCCTCGTAGTTGAAGGGCTTCACGAGGTAGTCGAGCGCATCGACTTTGTAGCCATCCAGCGCGTACTGCGGGAAGGCAGTGGTGAAAATAATGCGCGGCGGGGTAGCCTGCTGGCCCAGCACCCTAGCCAGCTCAAGGCCGGTAAGCTCCTGCATCTGAATATCGAGAAAGGCTACGTCGACCTTCTCCGCCAGCTCGTGCAGGCCCTGCAAGGCCTCGACGCCGCTGCCGTAGCGGCCCACCAGCTTCAGAAAAGGCGTTTGCTCGATAAAGGTGCAGAGGAGTGCCAGGGCGAGGGGCTCATCATCGACGGCGATGCAGGAAACGGACATGGGCGGGGAGAGGGTGGGTTAACTAAAAAGTGGGCTAGCCTACGGAGCTACCGCAAGCCAGGCTGAACAACGACTGGGGCCACCCAGGCGCCCACCCGCAGGGCCAGGGTTACCTCGAACTCGTTATCAGGGGTTTTTTCGTTGACTTCCAACGCGTAGCGGCCAGGATACAGCAAGTCGAGGCGGCGGCGGGTGTTTACGAGGCCGATGCCGTTGGAGCCGGCCAGGTCGGTGCTATTAACCGGAAACAAAGTGTTGCGCACCACTATTTCGAGCTCATCGGCGGCGGGCTGGCGCAGGCCGATGTAGATGCGGCTCGGCGCCGTGGCCGCCACCCCGTGCTTGAAGGCGTTCTCAACGAAGGGCAGCAGCATCATGGGGGCCACCAGCACCTCGCGCACTGGCTCGGGGTGCTCAAAAACCACCTGCACGCGGTCGGTAAGGCGCAGCTGCATAAGGGTGATATAATCCTGAATAAATGCCACTTCCTGGCTGAGGCGGGCGTGGCCCGAGGCCGTGTCGTAGAGCACGTAGCGCATCATGCGCGAGAGGCGGTGCAGGGCCGTCCGCGCCCGCTCGCCATCGATGAGCGTGAGCGAGTAGATATTATTGAGCGTGTTTAAAAAGAAGTGCGGATTTATCTGGGCCTTGAGCATGGCTAGCTCGGCCTCGGTGCGCTGCTGGTCGAGGCGCTCGCGCAGGCGGGCTTCCTGCTGCCAGTGCTGCACCACCGTAATGGCCGTGGCCATGCCCAGCACCAGCAGCGTGATAAGCAGGCCCACCAGGTCGAAGTACATGCCTCGGGGCCGGGCGGGCGAGGACCGGGCGGGCGGCCGGTCCTCGCCCGCGGCCCGAAAAGCGGCGTGCATGAGGTCGGGCAGGTGCAGGGCATTTTCAAGGCCCCGGCTCAGCAGCATCACCGCGGCGGCCGTGAGGGCCAGCACCAGCACAAACCAGCCGCTGTGGCCGCGCAGCAGCAGGCGCGGCACGCTCAGGCGCACCGTGAGGTAAAAGGCGCCTATCCATAGCAAGAGCAGCGCGCCCTGCTTGACCCAATACTCGGCGGGCAGAACCACCCGCCCCTGGAAGGGCTGAAACAGCAGCAGCGCCAGGGCCAGCAGCCCCCACGCCAGCACGTGTATCAGCGGGGTAAGAAAACGCTGAAAGGAAAACGTGGCCATTGCGATAGATACTAAACGCCTCAAAAGTAGCCGCCCGCCCGCCCCGCCCCGCCCCTACCCGACCACCGGGCCGATTGTGCCGACTGCGGCCCCGCTTTTGCCGGTCGGCGGGTCGGCATTTTTTGTTACTTTTACTACTCTATCTCCGTGCGCGCTTCTCTCCCACCCAAACGCACTTCGCTCTTGGTCCTTTTCTACTCCCTCTTTTGCAGGTTAGGCTGCCAGGCTGGCCGTTGCCTGCGGGATACTCGCTTGGCTAGCTGGCCCCGTTTTGTGGGCCTGGCTGTGCTGCTGGCCCTAGCCCACTCGGCTGCCGCCGCTCCCGAAGACACCCTGGTGGCCAGCCCCAGCCGCCCGACCCAGTTTCTGCACGACCAATACTACAGCGTGCTCGAGGACCCTAGCGGCCGCCTGAGGCTGGGCCAGGTGAGTAGCCCGGCCTACGCCGGGCGCTTTACCACGCTGGTGGGCACCCAGCGCCCGCCCAACATGCAGCACCCTAGCAGCACCTACTGGCTGCGGTTTACGGTGGGGGCCGGCCAGGGGCCGGCCAGCGACTGGTACCTGGAGCTGTACGACTCGCACATTGGGGCGGCCACGCTCTTTCGGCCGCTCGGCGGCCCTAGCCAGGCCGGGGCCCTAGCCTACGACAGCGTGCTGACGGGCGCCAACTACCCATTTGCCACCCGCCCGCTGCCCTACAAGAATTTTCTGTTTGACCTGCCGCTACGCCACGGCCCGCCGGCCACCTATTACCTGCGCCTGCGCTCCGACTCGCCCACCAGCTTCCGGGCCATGCTGCACAGCGGCCCCGGCCTGCTGCCCGAGATGAGCCTGCAATACTGGCTGCTGGGCGGCTTCTACGGCGTGCTATTTATCATGCTGGTGTACAACTTGTTCCTGTATTTCTTCTTGCAGGAAAAGTCGTACCTCTACTACGTGCTCTACGTGCTGAGTGGAGCGTTGCTGTTTTTATCGGAAGACGGGCTTGGCTTTCAGTATCTGTGGCCGGGCAGTGCGGCGGTCAACCACTTTATTGCGGGGGCGGCGCCGGTGCTGCTGCTGCTCACCTTTGCGCAGTACGCCCGCTCGTTTCTCGATGCGCGCGCGCGCCTGCCGCAGTTCGACCGCCTCATCCGTTGGGTGGTGTCGCTGAGCGGCGCGCTGCTAGTGCTCGATGCGGCGCTTATTCACTCGGGCTTCAGCTTTTGGCTGTATCTACTGCCCTACGGGCTGCTGTATTACGTGGCCTGGCGCGCCTACCGCAGCGGGCTGCGGGCGGCGCGCTACCTGTTGATAGCCCAGGCCCTGGTGGCAGGCAGCCTAGCATTTCTCATCAGTCGCAAGCTAGGCATCGAGTTCTACAATAATGTCTACACAGTGTATAGCCTCAACGCCGCGTTTGTGGTGGAGGTGGCGGTGCTCAGCTACGCCCTGGCCGATAAAATCAAGAGTCTGATGGACACCACGTTGCACACGCAGCGCCGCTTGCTCAAACAGCTACGCAAGCGCCACCGGGCCCAAGACCAACTAGTAGAACAACTGCGCGAAAACCAGGCGCTTAAAGACCAGCTCAACACCGAGCTCGAAGCCCTGGTGGCCTGCCGCACCGACGAACTACGCCAACAAAACGACACCATCGCGGCTCAGAACCGCGAATTGCTCGAAACCAACAGCCTGCTCGCCTTGCAGTCAGCCGCCATCGAGCAGCTCAACCGCGACCTGAGCCGCGACCTGCAAGACCAAAAGGAAGCGCGCCTACAAGCCCGCGAATTTGACTTTGGCGAATTCAGCCAGCTGTACCCGGACAAGGACGCTTGCCTGCGCTACCTCGCCGACCTGAAATGGCAGCACGGCTACCGGTGCCGCAAGTGCGGCCACGAAAAAAGCTGCGAGGCACGCGAGCCCTTTGCCCGGCGCTGCACCCGCTGCCGCTATGTAGAGTCAGCCACTACGGGCACGCTGCTGCAAAAATGTAAGTTTCCCATCGTGAAGGCGCTTTATGCAGTGTTTCTGCTGCACGCCCACCGGGGCCGCTACGCCCCCGCCGAACTGGCAAGGGTGCTGGAGCTGCGGCCGGCTACCAGTTGGGCTTTTGCTCAAAAAGTGTTGGCTGCGCTGGACCGCCGCCGCCAGGCACCTGACTACGAAGAGAGCGAATCGTGGACGCACGTGCTCTTCGACGACACGGCCAATGCTGACATGGAGCCCGAGTTGGAGACGGCCTAGACTAGCCAGCCAACCCAATGGAAACTGCTGCGGATAATAATTACTGAATCCGCTAAAAAATTTCGTTTTTAGACGTTGTTTTTTAGCCCTTCTTTATCTCTCCTTAAAACCCAGTTCAGCGCATTTAAACCACCCAGGACCGCATTTGGCGTGTGTACTAAGTGTAAATGGCAGCAGTGTTAAAGCGACAAAAACGCATTTTTAGGCGATTTAAGCCACATTGTCATTATTTTTTTACGCAACACTCTTACTAATTTTGACCAGAAGACCTGTACGGCTCGATTTAGCCTAGTCATCCGTTTTCACTTCGTCCGCAATCGTTGCCAGCTCCGCAACTGACTGCAGGCTTTTCACTCTAGAGTTCGACTGCTTAACCCTTTTTAACAGGTTGGCCGGTTGCTTTTATCTTTCCCACCCTTTTTCACTTATAGCATGAAGCGAAAGCTTTACCTAGCCCCGTCGTTTCGACACACTGCGATGCTACTAGCCTGCGGGCTGCCAGTGGCTGCGGGGGCCACTACTACGCCTTCATTGGCTAGCCCCCCCCTCAGTATCGCCGCTGAGATACCCGTAACGGGCCGAGTGGTAGGCCCAGATGGAGCTGGCCTGCCCGGCGTTACGGTGTTGGTGCGCGGCACTTCCATCGGAGGCACTACCGATTCGGAAGGACGCTTCTCATTGCGGGCGCCCGAAGGCAGCACCCTGTTGTTTAGCTTTATTGGCTACATAGGGCAACCCGTTATCGTAACTAGTGCCAATGCAACGGGCCTGAGCGTAACTCTTCGTGAAGACGCGCAGAAGCTCAACGAGGTAGTAGTAGTAGGCTACGGTACGCAGGAACGCGGCAGCGTAACGGGCGCCATCTCCTCGGTGGGAGCGGCCGACATTGTGCGCCAGCCAGTGCCCGATGTGACGCAGGCCATCCAGGGCAAGGTGTCGGGCGTGACAATCACCTCCAACGGTGGGGCACCCGGTGGGGCGGCCGGTACGTCTATCCGCATTCGAGGTATAACGTCGGCCGGCAATAACAACCCACTGTACGTGGTCGATGGCTTCCCGCTGCCCGACGGTGGTGACAACCAGTTGAATGCCATCAGTCCTAACGATATCGAAACCATTGATATTCTGAAGGATGCCTCGGCCACGGCCATCTACGGCGTGCGTGCCGCCAACGGCGTAGTTATCATCACTACCAAGCGCGGCAAGGCCGGCGTGGCCACCGTTAATTTTGATGGCTACCGGGGCGTGCAAGTGCTGGCACGCAAGCTCGATTTGTTGAACGCGACGGAGTACGCCACGCTCAACAACGAGTCGCTGCTAGCCGCTGGCAAGCCCATTGCCCTCGAGAAGCTGCGCAACCCCGCGGCACTGGGCGAAGGCACCGACTGGCAGGACTTGCTATTCCGCCAAGCCAAAATCCAGAACTACTCGCTCTCGGCCACGGGCGGCAGCGACAAGGCCCGCTTCGCGCTGTCGGCCGCCTACTTCCAGCAGGACGGCATTGTGCTAGGCACTAACTTTGAGCGCTTTACTATTCGCGCCAACGGCGACGTACAGGTAAACAAGTACTTCAAGCTGGGCACCAGCATTGCCCTCACGCACCTCAGTGACCGCCAGGTAACGAGCAATAGCGGCGAGTATGGCGCCGTGCAGCAGCTGCTACGCATTCCGCCCACTGTGCAGGCTTACCGGCCTGACGGCTACTGGTACCAGCCTAACAGTGCTTCCGACAACTTTACCGAGGAAAACCCGCTAGCCACCTCGCAGCGCACCAACCAGCGCTTTACCCGCAACCGGGCCATTACTACGTTCTTTGCTGAGGTTGAGCCGGTTAAAGGCCTGCGTTTCCGCACCAACGTGGGTGCCGACTTCATCTTCGACAACTTCAATGCCTTTTCGCCCAAGGGCCCAGAGCTAGCCGGCTTTACGCAGCGCTACATCACGGCTGGAGCGTCGGCTACGTCTAGCTACGCGCCTACGTACCTCATCGAGAACACGGCTACGTACGACCACCTCTTCGGCGATAAGCACCACCTTACGCTGCTCGCGGGCCAGTCGGCTCAGGAATTCAACTACAGCAACGTGGAGGCCTACCGCACGGGCTACCTGCGCAACGACCTGCAAACCATCAACGTAGGTCCGATTAACACGCTGCTGGCCAACGCCGGCACCCTCGACCCCACGCCCCGCCGCCTGGCCAGCTACTTCGGCCGTCTCAACTACGAGTTTGCCGGCAAGTACATCTTCCAGGCCATTGCGCGCTACGATGGCTCGTCGCGCTTTCAGCCCGGCGAGAAATTTGGCTTCTTCCCCGGCGCCTCGGTGGGCTGGCGCATCTCGGAGGAAGAATTCCTCAAGGGCAGCAGCACCATCAGTAACGCCAAGCTACGCGCCGGCTACGGCCGCGTGGGCAACGAGCTGAACGCTGGCCGCTTTGCCTACCTGTACTCAATTAACTTCGGCACCACCTACCCCCTGGGGGCCGATGGCACCATCAACACGGGCGGCGCACCTACCCGCCTGGCTAACCCCAACCTGCGCTGGGAATACAACGACCAGGCTAACATTGGCCTCGACCTGGGCTTTTTCAACAATCGCCTGGAAGCCAGCATTGACCTCTACAACCGCAACTCGCCCAACCTGATTGCGCCGGTGCCGCCGTCCTTGGTGTCCGGCACGTATGAGTCGGTAAACGCTAACGCTGCCTCCGCTTACAACCGCGGTATCGACGTTTCGATTACTTCGCACAACTTCGTGGGTGGCGAAACCGGCTTGACCTGGACGACCAACTTCAACGTATCGGCCTTCAAAACGCGCCTTACCTCGCTCGGCGCCGGCATTCCGTACAACGGGCTAGGGTCGCTGAGCGGCACTATCGTGCGCTACGACGCCAACCAGGCATTCGGTGCGTTCTACGGCTACCAGGCAGATGGTTTGTTCCAGACTGCCGATGAAGTGAAAGCTGCCCCAACCCAGCAGCCCGGCACGGCCCCCGGCGACATTCGCTTCCGGGACTTGAACGGCGACGGCGTTATCACGGACCTCGACCGCACATTTATTGGCAATCCGAACCCTAACTTCTCGTTTGGCCTCACTAACACGCTGGCTTTCCGGGGCTTCGACCTGAGTTTCTTCATTCAGGGCGTGCAGGGCAACGACGTGTATAACCTCAACCGCTATATCACGGAGAGCGCCCTCTACAGCACCACCAACGGCACCACCAACCTGCTGAACCGCTGGACCGGACCGGGCACTAGCAACGACGTGCCGCGCGCCATCAACGGTGACCCCAACAACAACCTGCGCGTGTCGACTCACTACATCGAGGACGGCTCCTACGTGCGCCTCAAAAACCTGACGTTTGGCTATACGCTGCCCAAAACCATTCTGAGCCGCATTTCGGCTAGCCAAATTCGCGTGTACTTCACGGCCCAGAACCTGGTGACGCTGACCAAATACACCGGCTATGACCCCGAAGTGAGCGCCAGCGGCGTCGACCTGGGCATTTATCCGCAGGCGCGCGTGTTCCTGGGCGGCCTCAACATTGGGTTCTAATCCTTCTCGTCTCCCACCCTACTCTATTATGAAGTTCTCCAAATTTGCCTGCGGAGCCTTTTTGCTCACGCTGGGCCTAACTACCGGCTGCACCCAGAAGTTCTTAGAAGAAGCCCCTGCCGACCAGGTAACGGACGCCAACTTTTACCAAACCCAGCAAGACGCTATTCAGGCTACCAATGCCGCCTACAGCGAGCTGACCAAAGAAGGCCAGTACAACCTCGCCATGTGGGCTTTCGATATCATGGCGGATATCTCGGTGACGGGCGGCGACGATGGCAATGACGGCATCGAGTACAAGCAGCTCGAATCGTTCAGCATTCCGTCAACCAATATCGTAGCCAACCGTCTGTGGGGCAGCTGCTTTATCGGTTTGCAGCGCGCCAACCTTGTGCTGCAAAAAGTACCGGGCATCCAGGGCATGGACGGCGCCATCCAGCGCCGCTGCCTGGGCGAAGCCCAGTTTTTGCGCGCCAAATACTATTTCGACCTGGTGCGGGCCTACGGCGATGTGCCACTGTTTTCGGCCCCGCCCGCCGGTCCGGCGGCCGTAAATATTCCGCGCACGCCGGCCGCCGAGGTCTACAAGCAGATTGAGTCGGACCTACTGGCGGCTATCGGCAACCTGCCGGCCTCCTACAGCGGCGCCGACCTGGGCCGGGCCACCAAGTGGGCCGCCACCGGCCTGCTGGCTAAGGTATACCTCACCGAAGGCAAGAAGGCCGAAGCTGCCCAGCAGGCGCTGTCGGTTATCAAGAACTCGGGCAAGACCATGTGGGCCAATTACGGCGACAACTTCAAGATTGCCAACGAGAACAACAACGCCAAGGAGTCGCTCTTCGAGGTGCAGTACGTGAGCGGCCGCAACCAGTACGACCGCAACCAAGTGGGCTCGGCCATGAACGAGTTCTTCGGCCCACGTGGCGCCAACCAGACGCCCGGCAGCGGCTACGGCTTCAACATCCCGGAGCCCGACTTTGTAAACGGCTACGAAGCTGGCGACACCCGCCGCGACGTTACCATCTGGAAGCCCGGCGATACTTATCCCGACGGTACCAAGGCGGCCGCCAAGGCTACTGGCTCGCCCTTCGGCTACAACTGCAAGAAGTGGTTTATTGGCAAGGTTGAAACCAACATCTGGGATTCGGGCCTCAATGTACCCGTGCTGCGCCTGGCTGAAATGTACCTGATTGTGGCCGAGGCCGTAGGCCCAACCGGCGGCGCCGACGGTGGCCTGGAGTGCATCAACAAGGTGCGCCGCCGCGCTTTCGGCCTCGATTACAACACGCCTTCGGCCGCCGTTGACCTCACGGCTACGTCGGACTTCAACGACCGCGTGATTCGGGAGCGCAAGTACGAGCTGGCGTTCGAGTTCGACCGCTGGTTTGACCTAAAGCGCCTGAATGGTACCCCCAACGGCCTCATCCCAGTGATGACGGCGCAGGCTAACTACCTGCGCACGCTGGGTATCACGCAGCGCGGCATTCCGACCGAGAAAAACCTGGTGCTGCCCATTCCGCAGTCGGAGCTGGACGCTAACCCCGGCCTCAAACAAAACCCTGGCTACTAAGCCGCCCACCCGGAAATTTTAGCCTCGTTATCCTCATGAAACATACGTGGAATAAAGCCGCCTGGGCTCTGCTAGCCAGCCCGCTGCTTCTTGCCTCCTGCAAAAAAAACGACCACGGTACCCTCGAAGGTCCCGTGCCAGTGGCTAGCTTCACCAGCGTAGTCAACTCATCGCAATACCCCGTCACCGTCACGTTCACCGACAACAGCCAGGATGCGGGCTTCGTCAACCAGTGGGAGTTTGGTGATGGCACCACCGGCACGGGCAAATCCGTGACCCACACCTACAACCAGCCCGGTACCTACAAGGTGCGCCTCACGGAGGCCGGCCGTGGCGGCACCGCCTCCACGCCCCAAACCGACGTAGTGGTGCCTTCGCTGTGCGGCAACGCGGGCTTCTCGGCACTGGTAAACTGCCAGAGCAACGTGGCCGGTGCTAGGGTTTTTACCTACTCCAACGCGGCGGGTGCTATTAAGCGCCTCGATGCCAGCAACAACGTCATTTCCTCATCGCCAGCCAACTCGCTGACTTCGTGCCAGGCCGACGACCAGTTTACGTTCAGCGGCACCTCGGCTAGCTACACCTACGAGGCCAACGGTGGCACCTATGCCAACGGCAGCTGCGGCGCGGCGCAGTCGGGCAATGGCTCATTTGTGTTCAAGCCCACGGGCGGGGCCAACGGGCTAGGGCAGATTGTGCTGCAAAAGAAGGACAGCTTTATCGGCGAGCCGGTGGCCGTTACCAACCTGACCTACGATATCATCGAAGTCAGCAGTACTATCCTGCGCCTGCGCGGCACCCTAGCCGATGGCACTAAAACCGAAGTGACCCTGGTGCCCTTCGACGCCGTAACCCGCGTGAAGCAGCTGCTTACCAACGGCACCCAGAAAACCTGGCTGCTCGACCAGGCCTCGGCCGCTCCCATCATCGTGGGTACCGAAGGCAACCCTAGCCAGTATTACGCTGGCAACCCTAGCGCCGGCCAGTTGCCCGCCTGCCAGGCTGATGACGAGTACACCTTCTCGGCCAGTAACGTGTATACCTACAATGCGAAGGCCGAAACTTTCGTGGCTGGTAGCCCCGGCACATGCCAGGCGCCCCGCTCCGACTCGACGCCCTTTACGCTGACGGCGGCCGATGGCGCTGGGCTAGCCCAGTTTGTTCTCAGCAAGGCGGGCACTTTTATCGGTATCACCGACGCGCCCGACCTGACGTACCGCATCATCTCCATTACCGACAAGACGATGCTACTGCGCGCCGGCAAAAGCACGGGCACGGTATTTACCATGAAACTGGTAGCCAAATAGATTCTTTTTCTACGTAACTGTGTTGCCCAGGGCCCGGCGAGCTGTTCACCGGGCCCTCTTTTTTTCAGTTTTATGCACTTGTCAGCTTACTTTTCCCGCCAGTCTGCCCGGGGCGCCAGCCTCCTGCTAGGGGTGCTCTTTACCACGGCCTGCACCGAAACCAAAACGCCCGACATTCCGGCGCCCGTAGTAACCCCGGCCGCCACCAACGCCGAGGCCCGCGACTACGCCCAGTATACCGAAATGGTGTGGAGCGACGAGTTTAACGGCTCGGGCCCGGCCGATGGCAGCAAGTGGATATATGACACGGGCAACAACAACGGCTGGGGCAACAACGAGTTAGAGAGCTACACGACCTCGACCGATAACGTGTTTCAGAACGGGGGCAACATGGTCATTCAAGCCCTGAAAAATGGCAACTCATACACCTCGGGGCGCATTCTGACCAAAGGCAAGCAAAATTTTCAGTTCGGCCGCATTGATGTGCGCGCCAAGTTGCCCAAGGGCAAGGGCCTCTGGCCCGCCATCTGGATGCTAGGCAGCGACATCGACCAGAACAACTGGCCCAAGTGCGGCGAAATTGACATTATGGAGGCGATGGGCCAGCGGCCCAATCAGTTTCTCTCGACCATGCACTTTGCCGATGGTTCGGGTAGCCATTTCTACGAAGGCACGTCGTGGGTGGACCTGGCCGATGATGACTTTCACACCTACAGCATGGTGCGCAGCAAGGACCAGATGCGCTTTTACGTCGATGGCAAGCAGTATTACACCTTTACGCCCAGCAACACGGGCTCGAAGATGTATCCCTTTAACAACAACTTCTTCGTTATTCTTAACGTGGCCGTAGGTGGTAACTTTCTGGGTCCCAATGGCTCGGGTAACCCTGATGGCTCCACGGTGTTTCCGCAGCAGATGCAGGTCGACTACGTGCGTTACCTGCAGTACAAGCAATAACGAAAACCAGCCTGGCCCCGCTACCACTAGCCCCCACAACAATGCTCTGCTCCGCGGGGCTTGTTGTGGGGGCTATTCGCAATGGGGCTAGCCTGCTCCGCTAGCGCCCGGCAATGGGCGCAATACCCGGGGCGCGCCGTAAGTTTAGGGGGTACCACGCTCGTCCCCACAACCCTTATCTAGTAACCAATGCCGTCGTTTTTGCACATTTGGCAGGCTGAATTACTGGCTGACGATGCAGTTTGGTTGGCTAGCGGTGACGTGCTATCGCCGGCCGAACTGGCCCACCAGGCCCAGCTGCGCCCCCTGGCCCGCCGCCAAACCTACGGCCGCGCACACAGCTTTTTGCGGGCCGTACTGGAGCTGTATACTTTGCAGGCAGCCAAGGATTTATATTTTACCAAAGACAAAGCGGGCAAGCCGCTGCTGGTTGATTTCAGGCTGCATTTCAACCTCTCCTACCGGGCGGGGCGGGCGCTGCTAGCCGTTTCCGATGCCGGGCCGGTGGGGGCCGATGTGGAGCAGCTAGCCCCCCTGGCCGAGGCCGAAGCGCTGGCCAGAGAGTTATTCTCGGCAGACGAGCAGCTGGCCTTGCGCGCGGCAGCGGTCCGCGCCTCCTGCGGGCCCCTGTTTTATACCATCTGGACGCGCAAGGAGGCCTACGCCAAAGCACTGGGGATGAATTTAGCGGTTGCCTTTGCGCAGTTTTCGGTGCTGGCGTCCAGCGCGGCCGGGCCACCCGTGCTGACCGAGCCGGCCGGGGCCTGCCTCTACAGCTTCGCCGTGGGGGCGGGCTACCAGGGCGCCGTGGCCCTGCTACCCGAGGGCGCGCCGCCTACCCCCCAGTACTTCCGGTACCCTAGCGACTTATGAGGCGCGGCCGCTTGGCGCGGCTCCTGTCTAAAGTCATTGGGGGCTAGCCGGGCACGCTAAGGAGCGGCTTCCGGTTGAGTGGGGGCTGCACCTTACTTTTACGCCGTGCCCGAGTACTTGCTTTTTGTTGATACCGAGACGTCGGGCCTGCCCGCCGACTGGCGCCGGCCCTACGCCGAGCCGGGCGCGTGGCCGCACGTGGCCCAGGTGGCGTGGCTCGTCTACACGGCCGCCGGCGAGCTGGTGAAAACCGAAAACCACTACATCCGGCCCAGCGACTACGACCTCAGCCCGGCCTCGATGCAGGTGCACGGCCTCACGCTGGCCTACCTGCACGAGCACGGCCAGGCCCGCCGCCCGGTAATGCAGCGGCTGCACGATGACTTGCTGCGCTACAAACCCCTAGTGGTGGGCCACTTCATCGAGCTCGATTACCACATGGTGGGCGTCAGTTTTCACCGCGCGGGCTTACCCAACGCGCTGCTCGGCCTGCCCACCTTTTGCACGATGCGCCTCACCGAGCGCTTCTGGCAGCCCATGCGCCAGCAGTACCTGCGCCTGGCCGACCTGTATCAGCGGCAGTTTGGGCGGCCCATGGGTAAGCAGCACGATGCGCTGGCCGATGCCGAAGCCACCGCGCAGTGCTTTTTTGAGCTGCGCCGCACTGGCGACATCGACGCCGAAGCGCTGGCTAGCCAGCGCCCGCTGCACCCACCGCCCACGCCGACCACCCTGGCCGCCGCTCGCCGCCCCTTCTGGAAATACTGGCTAGGCATTATCTAATCTTACTTATAAGCTATGGAGTGCGAGCTGTGAACTGCCCCGGCAGGCTCCTACTTCGCACTTCATACCTTATACCTCCTCCTTACTCATGGATACCCGCCTTGCTTTTCTTCGCACTGTCGAGCCCTTCAACCTGCTGCCGCCTGAGGTACTGGAAGAAGTAGCGGCGCTGCTGCAGGAAGTAACGCACCCGCGCGAGGCCGTTATCTACCACCAAGGCGAAACCAAGCTGCGCGGCGTTGACCTGCTGCTTGAGGGCGGTTACGACACTTTTTTTGTGGATGGCCAGCAGGCGCGGCACCTGCCCGAGTTTTACGGGCCGGGCACCTGCTACGGGGGCGTGTCGGTGCTCCTCAATAAAAAGCGCTCGCTACGGACGGTGCAGGCGCGGGCGGGCACGCGCGCGTACTTTTTGCACCGCAACGACTTCCGGAGCTTGTGCTTAGGATACGATTCTTTCTTTCAGCACTTTACCACCCGCTATGGGCGGCTGATGCTCGACGAGGAATACGCTCAGCTGGTGCACCCCGGCCCGCAGGCGCCCCAGAATTTTATTGCCGCCGACGAACTCTACTCACGCCGCATGGCCACCGTGGAGCTCCGGCCCGTGCTGGCCTGCCCCGGCCGCACGCCCACTCACGAGGTGGCGCGCCGCATGGCCAAGGCGCGTAGCAGCTGCTATTTTGTGCTGGGCCACGACGACGCGACCATCGTAGGCTACGTCACCGATATTACGCTGCGCGACAAGGTGATAGCGGGCCTGGGCGATGCCCACCTACCCGTCAGCACCTACCTCGACTCGCCCACGCGTGCCGTGAGCAGCCAAGCCTTTGTGTATGAGGCACTCCTGCTGATGTTCCGGACCAAAACGCGCTACCTGCTGGTGGAGGCGCCGGGCGGCGAGTACCTGGGCTTCATCAGCCGCAACAAGCTGCTGGCCGAGCAGGCGCAGTCGCCTTTTCTCTTTATTCAGGGCGTGAAGCAGGCCGTGTCGCTGCGCGAGCTGCGGCGCAACTGGCAGAAGGTGCCGGACATCGTGTTCCAGCTCCTCGACCGGGGCGTGAAGCCTGAAATTGTGAATCAGGTCATTACGACCGTTGCCGACACCATCGCGCTCAAAGTTATTGAGGACGTTATCCGTGAGCTAGGGCCACCGCCGGCCAAGTTCGTGTTCATCGTGCTAGGGTCGGAAGGCCGGCAGGAGCAAACGCTGCTCACGGACCAAGACAACGCCATCATTTACGAGGACAAGGCCAACGAGCAGCGCGAGCTGGTGCGCGACTACTTTTTGCACTTTGCCACGGAAGTGTCGAATCGCCTCAATGAAATCGGCTTTAGCTTTTGCGACGGCGGCTTTATGGCCAAAAACCCGAAGTGGACGCACTCGCTCTCGCACTGGAAACGCAACTATACGGAGTGGCTGCACGAGTCAAACCCCGAAAATGTGATGCGCTTCGCAGCCTTTTTCGACATTCGCTTCCTCTACGGCGAAGCCGGAATCCTGGACGAGTTGCACGACTTTCTGGACGCCGAGCTGCAAAAGCCACTTGACCGCTTTCTGCACTACATGGCTACCAATGCCTTGCAGTACGAGCCGCCGCTTACATTTTTTAACAACATCCGTACCTTTGCGGTGGGCGACCAGCAGGTTGTCAACCTCAAAAAAATCATGTCCCCCATCGTGGATGCGGTGCGGGTATTTGCGCTCAAGAACCGGGTGTTCGCCACCAATACCGGCCAGCGCCTGGCCGCCCTGCACCAGCTGGGGGTCTTTACCGAAAAAGAACACCAAGAGTTGCTCCAATCGTACTACTACCTCATGGGGATGCGCCTTAAAAAGCAAGCCGCCCAGATGATGCACGACAAGCTGCC
This sequence comes from uncultured Hymenobacter sp., assembly GCA_964385095.1. Taxonomy (GTDB): domain Bacteria; phylum Bacteroidota; class Bacteroidia; order Cytophagales; family Hymenobacteraceae; genus Hymenobacter. Next base: position 100,506 of record CAYLNN010000001.1, on the reverse strand, counting down.
ACCCGATAACTACCTCGACCCCAAGAGGCTGACTAAGGTAGAGCGCGTGACGTTGAAAGAGATTTTTAAGGTCATCGCTGACCTTCAGCTGAAAATAAAAGTGAATTTTGCCAAGATGCTGGGCTAGCAAACCGCCTTTTGGCCGGGGTAGTACCCTAGCGGGGCGAGCCGGGTTTTTCGGCAAGCTTGGCCTAGCAGATACTTTGTAAAATGACCCTAGCGCTGCGACGAGTCGCGCACTACCAGCTTGGGTTTGAGCACAATGCCGCGCGGAGTGGCGGGGCTGTGGCCGGGGCTGGGCAGCATTTTCTGCAATTGCTGCACGGCGGTGCGGCCCATTTGCTCGCAGCGTTGGTCTACGGTGGTGAGGGCAGGCTCGGTGAGCTGGGTAAACACCTCGTTGCTGAAGCCGGCGATGGCCACGTCTTCGGGCACCCGAAAGCCGAGCTTTTTGGCCACCTGCAAGCCACCTACGGCGGCCAGGTCGTTGCTGCTGAACACGCCATCGGGCCGGCGCGTGGCCGACAGCCGCATGAGGCCGCGCATGGCGGCGGCGCCCCCCTGCTGGCTCAGCTCGCAAAAGGCGGTGAGGCGCAGGTCGGGCGCGAGGCCATGGGCGGCTAGGGCATCGAGGTAGCCCTGGTGACGGTTTTGGTGAATGTTGACGTGCAACGGGCCGGTGAAGTGCGCAATGCGCTGGCAGCCCTGCGCTATCAGGTGCTCAACCACCTGGTAGGCACCGAGGTAATCGTTGAGCGTCACCGATGTAACGTTGGGGCCCTTGAAACCCTGCACCACGCGGTCGAAGAACACGAGCGGCACGCCCTGCTGGCGCACGGCCTCAAAGTGCTCAAAATCAGTAGTAGTGTCGGACAGCGAGAGCAGGATGCCGGCGACCTGCGCGCCCATCAGCAGCTCGATAATCTGACGCTCCTGCTGCGCATCCTCGTTCGACTGGCATATCATCACGTTGAAGCCCGCCGCGCTAGCCTCGCTGGCAATGCCGTGAATGACTTCCGGAAAAAAATAGCCCGTGATGTGCGGCACAATGACGCCCAGCGTGTTGCTGCGCCCACGGCGCAGGCCGGCGGCCAGCGGGTTGGGCTGGTAGTGCAGTTCCTTGGCCAGCTGGCGCACGCGTGCTTTGGTGGCCTCGCTCACGTCGTGGTGGTCGGCTAGGGCCCGCGAAATGGTCGAAGCCGACAGGCCCAGGGCCTTCGCCAGGTCGGTGATGGAAGCGCGACGATTCATAAGAGCAGCAGAAAAAAGACGAAGACGCAGCAGGCAATCCTGGCTGCAAAGATGGGTTTGAGCCCGCTATTTGCCGGCCCGCCGCCGGCCCTGGCCCCCGGGCCGGTCAAAACCGCCGGGCTTACGTATGGAAGAGAACGCCCGGCCGGCAGCAAACGTTGCGGGTAGTATTCCTTGGGGCATTGTAGCTTGCCGTATGAAGTCGTTTCCCCTCTGGCGCGTGCTGGGTGTTGGTTTTTTACTTCTGCTGCTGGCCCTGGGGCTAGCCGGCTGGCTGCTCACGACCCGCTACGCCAAGCCCTACGTGAAGCACCTGGTGCGCGAAAAGCTGACCGGCAATTCAGAGTTGGTGCTTGACCCGTTTGAGGTAGAATTCTCGGTGTGGCAGGATTTTCCGCACGTTACGGCCTCGCTCATGCACCTGACGCTGCGCGATAGCGCCCACCACCGCACGCTGCCAGTACTGCGCCTGGGCCGCGCCGATATGCGCCTGAACCTGCGCGAGTTGCTGCATCGCCGCGTGGAGGTTACGCGCCTCACGCTGCGCGACGTAGCCATTGGCCAGCGCGTAGACTCGCTAGGGCGCAGCTGGGGCCTGCGGGGCAAAAAGCGCCCTACCGCCAGCGCCCCTCCCAAAATTGATTTGGCGCTGGATTCGATTATTATTTATAATTTCGGCATCTTCACGCACAACGACTTTACCCACAGTGCGCTTCGGGGCCGCGTGTTTCAGGCTCGTTTGTCGGCCCGGCTGCGACGGGGAGTGCTAGCGGTGCACGGCCGCTTCACGGGTCGCCTCGACCATCTGCGCAACCGTAGCGGCGATTTGCTCACCAATGAGCCCGTGCAGGCCTGGCTGCACTACCGCTATAAGTTTGCCGAGCGGCAGGGCGAGTTTTTTGATACCCGCGCCACGCTCAACAGCGATACCATCAGCATCAGCGGCACCCACGCGGCCGATATGGCGGCCGGCTACGGGCCGCCGCGCGGCACCTTGCTCAACCTGCGCTTTGCGGGCAGCCAGCCGCTGCTGGCGGTGCTGCACACGGCGCTGCCCCCTTCGTTGCGGGCTAGCCTGCAAGGGGCCAGCAGCCCCAGCAAGGCGCGCATCGAATACCTGATGTCGGGGCTGAGCGGGCCCAAGGTGCGCCCCCGCATTGTGCTGAACTTTGGTTTGCGCAATGCCCGCATTCAGTGGCCCGACTCGGCGCGGCGCATCGACCGCTGGGACTTGCAGGGCACCTACGACAACGGCCCCAAGCACGCCCCCGAAACCATGTCGCTGAGCCTGAGCCAGTGCCGCATCTACTCGCCGGTGGGCCAGCTCGACATGGCTTTTCTGCTGCACGATTTCCGGCGGCCCTACGTGCGGGGGCGCCTGCACGGCCGCACCGAGCTGCCGGCCCTCATGGCGCTGCTCTCGCCCGCGCACTGGTATGCACGCAGCGGCATTGCCGACCTCGACGTGCGGCTGCACGGGCTGCTGCCCGCCATGGGCCAACAGCGCCAGCGCGGCATATTTCGCAAAAACTTGGCAATTCAGGGCACCGCTACCCTGCGCAACGCGGCCTTTGCGCTGTCTGGCCACCAAGGCAACCTGCACGGCCTAAACGTGCGCATTGGGCTCAACGACAGCCTCTGGCGGCTCTCCAATGCCTCGGGAGTGCTGGCTGGCATGCACTTTAAAGCCACGGCTACCACTACTTACCTGCTCGATTATTTTACCGACCAGCACCCGACCACTAATATTAAAGGCAGCTTCGAAGTAGATGACCTGGATTTGGGGCGCCTGCGGCAGCTATTGCGCCCCACCGCCACCGGGCCACTGCTGGGCGGGCGGCAGGGCAAGCCGCAGCGCAGCCAGGCGGCGCGCCGGCGCATTGCCACCACTTTGGGTAGCCACATCATCCCCGACGGCATGCACCTCGACGTGGCGCTGCGCTGCGGGCGGCTAGCCCTGGCTACCGACACCCTGCGCGATATGGCCGTGCGCATTCGCCACGACGGCGAGCGGGTGCAGCTTACCGGCATTCGGGGCAAGCTCTGGGATGGCGAGGTGCGGGGCGAGGCCCAGTGGCCTACCAACCCGGCCAACCGAGTGGTACCCGTTTCGTACAACGTTGACTTTCAGTTTGATACCCTCAATTATAAGTCGTTGCTCGACCGGCTATCGCGCCCGCCGCGGCGGTCGGGCAAGTCGCCCAACAGCCCGGCCATCCGCGAGCTGCTGCTGGCGGCCAATGGCAAGCTGAGCTATAAAATCAATTCGCTGCTGCTGCCCGATGGCGAAAAGCTGCGCGACCTGCGCCTGCGCTTCGACAAGCAGGGCTCTGCGCTGCACCTGCCCTACGTGTACTTTGTGGCGCCGCAGGGCGGCATTGGCAGCGGCTCGGCCACGGCGCAGGTCGAGGGCCTGCACATCGCGCGCGCCGATGCCAGCCTCTACCTGCGCTACCCTACGCTGGATGTGCCTAGCCTGCTGCGGATGCTAGCCAGCGTGGCGCCCCCGCGCTCCGACTCGGCGGCCCTGGCGGCGCGGCGTGCCCTACGGGCCACCCGGCGGGCCAAGCGCCTGGGCAGCGGTGCCGCCCCTAGCTCGCTCATTACCAATGGCATGTTTACAGCTTTGCTACGTGTGGAGGCCGACCACGTCCGCTACGCAGCTGTGCAGGGCACACAATTTCAGCTCGTAACGCACTTGCAGGCGGGCGAAGCTATTCTCGACGACTGCACCGTGAACGCACTCGGCGGGCGCGTTACGCTGCGGGGGCGTCTCATCACCAACGCCGGCCGCCTGCATCACCCGCTGCAAGTGCAGGCGCTGCTGGAAGATATCAGCCTGCCCGCGCTGTTTGGCATGACTACCGCCATGCGCCTCAACGTGCTGGGCAGCGACAACGTGGCCGGCACCCTGCGCTGCTCGGCCGCCCTGCGCACCGACCTCGACGAGAAGTTCATTCCTAACCTCGACAATACTAACGCCTACCTCAAAGCCGATATTCGCAACTTGGAGCTGATAAATGTGGAAGCGCTTCAGGAAGCTTTTAAGTTTTTTAAGAAACGCACCGAGCACTTGTATTTCGAGCCGGTAAGCACCGAATTTGTGCTAAGCCGGGGCGAGTTGCTTATACCTAACCTACGGCTGGACAGCAATTTAACCGAGCTGCAAATCAATGGCCGCTACGACCTCGACGGTCGCGCCGACCTCTACGTGGGTATGAACCCGCTGCACGCGCTGCTGGGCAGCAACAAGAAGCGCATCGCCCGCATTCAGGCCGGCGAGGCAACCACCCGCCACGATAGCAAACTCAGCTACGTGAGTCTGAGCCGGGAGGCGCCCCGCACCAAGTACCGGGTCAAGCTTTTTCAGAAGCACGAGCAGCGCCAGGCGCAGGCTACGCTGCGCCGCCAACTGCGCCAGCTCGTCATCACGCAGCGCCTCGATACCACCCTGCGCCTGCTGCCGCGCGCGCCGGCCATTGTGCCCACTGGCAAGCTAGCTACTAGGCCGTAGAATCAAAAAATATAGAAAATGAGGAGAATGTGAAAAATAAAACAAGTGTGAATAGTATAAAAATATAACTTTCCACATTTGTCTTATCTTTCACATTCTCCTCATTTTCCACATTAGTTTAAAATAGCGTCAATCTGGGCCAGCTCATCGGTGCTGAACTGGTAGTTTTTCAGGCAGCCCACGGCGTCGAGCACCTGCTGGGGCTTGCTGGCCCCGATGATGACGGAGGTCATGCGCGGGTCTTTCAGCACCCAGGCCAGGGCAAATTGCGCCATCGATTGGCCGCGCTGCTGTGCCAGCTCGTTGAGCTTGCGGGCTTTCTCAATATTGGCCGGGTTGAGCTGGCTTTCGTCGATGGCGCCGTTGCCGAGGTTGCGGGCGGCACGCGAATCGGGCGGCACGCCCTGCAAGTATTTGTCGGTGAGCACGCCCTGGGCTAGCGACGAGAAAGCGATGCAGCCCACACCTTCTTCGGCTAGGGTGTCGAGCAGGCCCTCTTCGACATCGCGCACCAGCAGCGAGTACTTGGGCTGGTGAATGAGGCAGGGCGTGCCCAGCTCGCGCAGCACGGCGCAGGCCTGGCGCGTTTCTTCGGGCGAGTAGCTGCTCAGGCCCACGTACAGGGCTTTGCCCTGGCGCACGAGCTGGTCGAGTGCGGCCATGCTTTCTTCGATGGGCGTGGCGGGGTCGGGCCGGTGGTGGTAGTAGATATCGACGTAGTCGAGGCCCATGCGGCGCAGGCTCTGGTCGAGGCTGGCCACGAGGTACTTGCGCGAGCCGCCGTCACCGTAGGGGCCGGGCCACATGCCGTAGCCGGCTTTGGTGGAAATGATGAGCTCGTCGCGATACGGCTTGAAATCAGACTTGTACAAGCGGCCAAACGTTTCTTCGGCCGCGCCGGGGGGCGGGCCATAGTTGTTGGCCAGGTCGAAGTGCGTCACGCCTGCGTCGAAGGCCGTGCGCAGGATGTCGCGGCAGCCGGCTAGGGCATTCACTTCACCAAAGTTTTGCCACAAGCCCACCGAGATGGCGGGCAATTGCAGGCCGCTGCGGCCGCTGCGGCGGTATTCCATGCTGTCGTAGCGGGCGGGATTGGGTTGGTAAGTCATGCGGAATGAGCGCAATAGGAAATTGGAAATGAATAGTCTGTCATTGCGAGCCTGCGAAGCAATCTTTCCTTCCGCCAGCATAGCAAACCCAATGATGCGAACGACAAGGAAAGATTGCTTCGCAAGCTCGCAATGACAAACGATTTTGAATACGGCACAGCGGCAACTATGGGCCACAATCTGCTACTTTGTGACCCTATGTCTCGCTTTCTATTTCTCCTTGGCCTAGTAGGGCTAGCCCTGCCCGCCGCCGCTCAAACCACCACCTCCCGCGCCCAAGATTCAGCCTTTGTGCGCCAGACCTACCGCAAGGTCGAGCAGCTCATTCCGATGCGCGACGGCACCCGGCTAGCCACCATCCTCTACGTGCCCCTCGATGCCTCGCCGGCCCGCCCCTACCCCTTCCTGATGGAGCGCACGCCCTACTCGGCCGGCCCGCGCGGGGCCACCAACTACGCCAAGCGTGGCCCCGGCCCGAGCCGCGAACTGAGCCAGGAAAAATACATTTTTGTGTACCAGGATGTGCGCGGCCGCTACCTCAGCGAGGGCCAATTTGAGGAAATGACGCCCGCCCTGGCTAGCCACCCGGCCAAAGCTGCCAAAGGCAAAAACGCGCCCCACGACGAAAGCACCGACACCTACGATACCATTGAGTGGCTGCTCAAGAATGTGACCGGCAACAATGGCCGCGTCGGCATCATGGGCATCTCGTACCCAGGATTTTACGCCAGCGCTAGCCTACCGTATGCCCACCCGGCACTCAAGGCCGTGTCGCCGCAGGCCCCGGTTACCGATGAGTTTATCGGCGACGATGCCCGGCACAACGGCGCGTTTTTTCTGCTCGACAACTTCGACTTTACCAACTACTTCGACGTTCCCCGGCCCAAGCCTCTGGCCGAATACGCGGAATTATTTTCGCTGAAAATCAGCGATGCCTATCAGTTTTTTCTGGACCTGGGGCCCCTCAAAAATGCCAATCAGCCTAAGTACTTCAACCAGCGGGCGCGCATCTGGAACGAGTACCTGGCCCACGACACTTACGATGCTTATTGGCAGGCGCGCAACATCCGCTCTCACCTCACCGGCGTGAAGCCGGCCGTGCTCGTGGTAGGCGGCTGGTACGATGCCGAAGACCTATTTGGCGCCCTGCACACCTACCAGGCCATCGAAAAGCAGAACCCCGGCGCCACCAATCGCCTCGTGATGGGCCCCTGGACCCACGGCGCCTGGAGCCGCCCCGACTGGAGCAAATTTGGCCCGCTCAGCTTTGGCCAAAACACGGCGGCCTACTACCGCCAGCAGCTGGAAACGCCGTTTTTTAATTATTACCTAAAAGACAAAGGCAATTTTAAAGCGGCTGAGGCCACGGTATTTGACACGGGTACGAATGAGTGGAAGACCTACCCGGCCTGGCCGCCGAAGGCTAGCCAGTCGCGGCCATTTTACTTGGGCGGGGCCGGCCAGCTTAACACGGCGCCCACTACGGCGCCCGCCGATGAATATATCAGCGACCCAGCACACCCGGTGCCCTATGCCGAGGGCATCCTGAGCAGCCGCAACAGCGAGTACATGATACAGGACCAGCGCTTTGCGGCCCAACGGCCCGATGTGCTTTCCTTTAAAACTGAGCCCCTAGCCCAGGACCTTACCGTAGCTGGCCCGCTAGGGGTTGACTTGTGGGTAAGCACCTCGGGCACCGACGCCGACTTTATCGTGAAGCTCATCGACGTGCTGCCCGACGATGCCGTGGCCGACCCCGCGCCTGGCGCCACCCCCAGCACCACGCTGCCCGGCACCCAGCGCCTGGTGCGAGCCGATGTGTTTCGGGGCCGCTACCGCACTAGCTTCGAGAAGCCCGAAGCCTTTCAGCCCAACGTGCCCACTGAGGTGAAATACGAGCTGAACGACGTGCTGCACACCTTCAAAAAGGGCCACCGCCTGCTGGTGCAGGTGCAAAGTACCTGGTTTCCGCTCGTGGACCGCAACCCGCAGCAGTTCGTCAATATTTCCACCGCCGAGGCCAGCGACTTTAAGAAGGCCACCATCCGGGTCTACCACGAGGCTGGCCACGCCTCCAGCCTCACGCTGCCGGTGCTGGGGCAGTAGGCCGACCCTAGCCACGCGCCGGCCGTACAAGAATGCCTATGAAACGGCGACACTTTCTTCCGCTGCTGGGGCTAGCGCCCCTGGGCCTGGCCGCTGCTAGCCTGCGCCATACCCGCCCTATGCAACCCGAAAAACTGTATTTCAAAGACGACGGCACCATCCCCAACAGCCACTATCCGTTGCTGCTGTACCGGCAGGCGTTTGCAGCCCGCGAGGCAGCCGGCGCGGCGTGGCTGGAAAGCCACTTTGCGACGAATAACTGGACCAACTCCTGGCGCAATGGCGTGTACCCGTTTCACCACTACCACAGCACTTCGCATGAGGTGCTAGGCGTGTATGCGGGCTCGGCGCTGCTGCACCTGGGCGGCGAAAATGGACAGAAGGTGCGCGTGCAAGCCGGCGATATTATCGTGATTCCGGCGGGCGTGGGCCACAAAAACCTCGGTAGCGATAATCTTGGCATAGTGGGCGCCTACCCCGACGGCCGCCACTGGGACGTAAACCGCGGCCTGCCCGGCGAGCGCCCCCAGACTGATAAAAACATCGCTGCCCTACCCCTCCCCAGCACCGACCCGCTGCTGGGTAAAAGCGGCGGCTTGCTCACCAGCTGGCAGTAAGCGCACAAGGCTTGGCTTAAACAAGAACGTCCTGCTCAATTGCTGAGCAGGACGTTCTTGTTTAGCAAGAGATAAGCCGATTTGGCTAGCTAGCCTGCTTCTGGGCATGCCACAGCACTAGCTGCCAGCCTTTTGCTTCGTCTTTGATGTAGACGACCACGTACTTGATGCGGGTGAAGCTCGGCTGGCCGTCGGCGCCAGGGCCGAGGTCAATCTCGATGAGCGCGTTGACGATAGCCGTGCGGTCGTCGTTGTAGGGGCGCACCATAATGTTCTCGATATCAACCTTATCGTAGCGGCTCTGGCCGCTGGCGATGGAGGCAATGTAGCTGGCCTTGTTGTCTTGGTGGCCGTTAGAGTGCGTGTAGATGAGGTCGTCGGCGAAGATGGATTCGAGCGTGGGCAGGTCTTTGGCAACTTGCGCGTCGAAGCGGCGGCGCTCCAGTTGTTCAATTTCTTGGATGGCAGACATTTGGAGGAAGTAAGGAGTACTGGCCGGAAGGTTGGCCACTGCAAAAGAACGTCAGGCGCCTCTGGCAAGCGCCTAAAACAAGGTCAGCTGCCCGCCGGGGCTAGCCAGCGGCGCCTCGCCATCGAGGTTCGACAGCGACAGCCCGAGCAGGCGCACGCCCTTGGGCAGCGGCAATAGGGCAGCCAGGATATCCTGCCCGGTGCGCAGCAGGGTGGCTTCGTCGGGCACCGAGGCTAGCAGCGTGCGGCTGCGGGTTATCTGCTGAAAGTCAGCGAACTTTACTTTCAACGTGAGCGTGCGGCCCGACTGGCCCGTGCGCTGGCAATAGCTCCACACCTTGGCCGCTACGGGCAGCAGGGCGGCCAGCAGCTCGGGCTGCTCGTGCAAATCGTGGGCAAAGGTGGTTTCGGTGCCCACCGACTTGCGCTGGCGGTCGGGCTGCACGGGGCGGTGGTCTTCGGCGTGGGCAATGGCGTGGTAGTAGCCGCCGGCCTTGCCAAAGTGCTGGCGCAGCAGCGCCTCGGGCTGGGCGCGCAGGTCAGCCCCGGTGAAGATGCCCAACGCGTGCAGCCGCCCCGCCGTGGCCGGCCCGATACCGTGAAACTGCCCCACCGTCAGCTTCTCCACGAAGGCTAGCCCGCGGCCGGGCGGAATCACGTACTGGCCATTAGGCTTGCGGTAGTCGGAGGCCAGCTTGGCCAGAAACTTATTGTAGGAAATGCCGGCCGAGGCCGTGAGCTGGGTGCGCGCCAGGATAGCAGCCCGAATGTCGCGCGCCACCTGGCTAGCCAGCGGCTCGTGCTTGAGGTTGTGCGTCACGTCGAGGTAAGCCTCGTCGAGCGCTACGGGCTCGATAAGTGGCGTGTACTCGGCCATGATTTCGCGCACCTGGCTCGATACTTCTTTGTAGACCTCGAAGCGCGGGGGCACAAACAGCAGCTCGGGGCACAGGCGGCGGGCGGTGCTGGCCGGCATGGCCGAGCGCACGCCGTATTGCCGGGCCTCGTAGCTGGCGGCCATCACCACGCCGCGCTCGCGGGTGCCGCCCACGGCCAGGGGCCGGCCGCGCAGGGCGGGGTCGTCGCGCTGCTCCACGGAGGCGTAAAACGCGTCCATGTCGAGGTGAATGATTTTGCGCGGCTCGGAGGGCAGCGGCGGGGTGGGTGACACTGTCACAAATTTAACCTTGCCGGGCTAGCTCCTACACCTACGCTACAGTGCTACTCGCCAAAAATTGGGCGGGGTAATTTTGTCGCTTGCTTTCAACTTACCACTTGCTCGTAGTGCGCACTTCCGCCTGGCTGCTTCTCCCCTTTTTGCTCGCCTTGGGTTGCACCCAAACCAGCCCGCCGCGTACACCGCCCATGACTGCGCTACCCGACCCGCTAGCATCCTTGCCCATCGCCGTGCCCCGCGCGGCCAACCGTATTGCCTCGTTTACCAACAAAGCGGCGGCTTTCTACTGCGTCCAAACCCACGAGGCCACGCATCCCGAATACACCTGGTTTGAGGGCCTGAACGTGGCCAAAAACCGCGTTTTTGGGGGCTACGACCTCTTTGTAGGCAGCCAGTTGCTCGACAACCGCTTGGCCACCGCCACCGTGCACCCCGAGAAGCTGGTGCGCCAGCACGGCCCCCAGTTGCAAGAAGAGCTGTGGCTGTTCGACGAGAAAAACCTGCTTGAAATTGACCTTAGCGGGGCTAGCCAGCCGCTCGGCATCCAGCTCAAGGGCGACAAGGTGCGCCTGCTGCGGCAGGCCGGTGACGTGGCCTTTTTCTCAGCTCGCGAGGGCAATTTTGTGCTGGCTGTGGCCGCTCGCCAGCCGGGGCCGCTCACGGTGCAAGACCAGCGCGTGGTAGCCGCCGGCAACGGCTTTTTCATAGCCTGCGGCAAAGACGAAGTCGAGGCAACTGCCCTGCTGCGCGATGGCCAGCAGCACAGCGCGGCCCTGAAGCTAGCCCGCCAGCAACGCCTGCGCCACTTACTGGAAACCAATACCTTCCTGACCTCTAGCGACGACTCGCTGACCCTGGCCCTGCGCTGGCTAGCCCTCACCACCGACCAGCTCGTGAGCCGGCAGCAGGGCGACGGCATCTACGCCGGCCTGCCGTGGTTTAATGAGTATTGGGGACGCGACGAGTTCATTTCCTTGCCCGGCGCGGTGCTCGTGACCGGGCAGTTTGCCACGGCCCGGCAGATTTTGCTGTCGTTTGCCAAGTACCAGAAGCGCGACCCCACCTCGAAGTTCTACGGCCGGGTGCCCAACATTGTGAACCCGAGCAACATCGACTACCATACTACCGACGGCACGCCGCGCTTCGTCATTGCCCTGCAAGACTACGTGCGCTACTCCGGCGATACGGCCTTGGTGCGCGAGCTCTACCCCTGCGTGCAGGCCAGCATTGCGGGCGCGCTCCAGCACTGGACCGATGCCAAGGGCTACCTGCTGCACGAAGACAACGAAACCTGGATGGACGCCCGCGACGCCCACCTGGTAGCCTACACCCCGCGCGGCAGCCGGGCCAACGACATCCAGGCGCTGTGGTACCAGCAGCTGCGGGCGGGGGCCTATTTCGCGGCCTACATGCACGACGGGGCTAGCCAGGCCAAGTGGAATAACCTAGCCGAGCAAGTAAAAACCCACTTCGCCCAGGACTACCGCGACGCCCGGCACGACTACCTAGCCGACCGCCTCGACCACCAGGGCCGGGCCGACTTCACCCTGCGCCCCAACCAGCTTTTCGCCCTCGATATGCTCGCCGACCAAGCCTTTACGCGCCAGGTGCTGCGCAAAAGCTGGACCGAGCTGGTGTACCCTTGGGGCGTGGCGACGCTGGACCGGCACGACCCGCAGTTTCACCCCTACCACCTCACGCCCGAGTACCACAAGGATGCTGCCTACCACCGCGGCACCATCTGGCCCTGGCTCAATGGCATTGCCATGCAGCGCATGCTAGAGGCCGGGCAGGTCGAAACCGCCTGGCAGCTCTTCGCCAACGCCAACCGCCAGGCCCTGACGCTCGGCGTGGTGGGCGGCCTCAGCGAAAACCTCGATGCCTACCCCCACCCCGGTCAGTCCTGGCCCAAGCTCACGGGCGCCTACCTGCAAGCCTGGTCCAATGCCGAGCAGCTGCGGGTGTGGTACCAATACTTCCTGGGCATCCGGCCCGATATGCCCAACCACGTGCTCACGCTAGCCCCGCGCCTGCCGGCCGAGCTCAAGGAGTTGAGCTACAACTTCACTGTAGGTCAAAGCCTGGTGGCCGGCCAGTACCGAGCGGGCACCACGCCTGCCTATACCTACACGTTCAATGACTTAGCCATCACCGCGCTGGTCGACGTGCGGCCGTTTGAGCCGGTGCGGGTGGCCGTGCAGCCGGGCACTACCTTGCACGTAACGGCGGCGCCCCAGCAGCTTACTATTCAACTACTGGATAAGAAAGGCAAGGTGCTTTCGGAGCAAAAAGCGGCCCCTTCGGCGGCGCGGCTAGCCCGGCAGCAGCAAGACGACCAGGTGCTGGCTAGGGTGCCCTTTTGCCAACCGCTGCCCCTGGCTAGCCATCCGGTTATAAACTCCACCAGAAAATAAGCTGGCTAGGCCGCTACAGCGGCAGTAGCACGGTGAAGGTGGAGCCTACGCCCAGCTCGCTCTCGACCAGAATGCGGCCGCCGGCATTCTCGACCATTTTCTTCACCATAAACAGCCCAATGCCGCTACCCTCGACGTGGCTGTGCAGGCGCTCGAACAGGCCGAATAGTTTGTGCTGGCCGGCCGGGCTGATACCCAAGCCATTGTCTTGCACCGTAATGCACACCTGGTTGCCCACCGGGTGCGCCCGCAGGCACACGTGCGGCGGCCGGTCGGGGGCGCGGTACTTGAGGGCATTGCTGAGCAGGTTGTAGAGTAGGCTGCGCAGGTTTTTTTCCAGAAAATGCACAGCTACGCCATCGGCTAGCTCAATGTCGAGCTGCGCGCTGGTGCTGCGCACCAGCGGCGCCAGGTCGAGGCCTACGCCCTGCACCACCGGGGCTAGTGGCACCGGGGCGCTGGCTAGGCCGTGCTCGCGGTGCAGCTTGGCTACGTCACTGAGCTGCTCGATAGTACGCTGAAAACGCTCGACCGACTTAGTGAGCATTCCCAGAATATCATTGACCGGCGGGCGCTGCCTAGCGTCGATGGGCAGCTCGTCGGTGAGGGCGGCCAGTAGGCCTTCAATGTTGGTAATCGGCCCCTTGAGGTCGTGCGAAGCAGTGTAAATGAAGCTGTCAAGGTCCACGTTCACGCGGGTCAGCTCCTCGTTGTTGTCGCGCAGCAGGCGCTGGGCCTGGGCCACGCGCTCCTGGGCCAGCTTGCGCTCGTGGATGTCGGTGTAGGTGCCAATCCACTGCACCACCACGTTCTCCTCGTTGCGCGAGGGTAGGGCGCGGCCCAGCATCCAGCGGTACTCGCCGGCCGCGTTGCAGAGGCGGCACTCTACTTCGAACGGCTCGAAGGTATCGAGGCTGTAATCCCACCTAGCCAGGGCCGGGCCAAAGTCGTCGGGGTGAAAGAGGCTTTGCAGCTGCTGTTCCGAGGCCATTGTTTCCCCCGTAAAGTCGAGCCAGCGCTGGTTGAAATACGTGATACGCCCCTTAAGGTCGGCCGTCCAGGCCATTTGCGGAATGCCTTCGAGCATACGGCTAACCTCGGCGGCGGTGCGCTCCACGGCTTGGCGGGCAGCGAGCTGGCGCACCAGCTCCTCGTTTTTGCGGTCGAGCAGCGCATTTTGCTGCGCCACCACCGAGCGAATGGTGGATATTTCCTTGCGCGCCGACACATCGGCCAGCAGCACGGCCAGCGTAGGCGCTCCGCTGAAGGTGAGCACGTTCATCGAAACCGAAAACGGGCGCAGGGCGCCGTCGCGGCCGTTTTGCAGCGGCAGCTCGCCGCGGGCCTGCATGTTCCAGCCCACCTGCCACAGCTCGGCCCAGTAGGCCTGGTACTTGGGGGGCACAAAGGCAGCGAAGGTCCGGCCCAGCAGCTCGCCCGGCTCGCACCCGAGCGCGTGGGCCAGCGCGGCGTTGCAGTACAGCACCTGGCCATCGAGGTCGAGCAGCACGGCGCCCTCGCTCATCTGCTCGATGAGGTGGCGGTAGCCGTGGTCGGCGCTTTCGAGGGTGAAAATACGCGGCCCATCGGCCCCCTGAATAGCCAACGCATCGACGGCGCCCGTGCGCACGGCCGTAATCAACTCTTCGGCTTCGCGGAGCTGCTGGCGCAGCTCTTCGTTTTCCCGGGCCAGGTCAGCGGCGGTGGGGTTCATAGCGTGGGGGGAAGCAGCGGGTGGTCGAGGCCCAGAATAGCTAGTACGGCGGGCTGGTTGGAAAGGTCGCCCACCAGCTGGCGGCGCGGCAGCGGCAGCCGGCGCACCAGCGTGGGCGCGGCAATAATCTGCGCTTGCTGGGCTAGCTCGGGCTGCTGGTACATGTCAATAATACGCAGCACGTAGCGACCGGCCAAGTAGTCTTCGCAGATTTGCTTGATGTTGCGCAGCGCCCGCGTCGAGTTGGGCGTAGCGCCTGACACGTACAGGTCAAATTCGTAGAGTGGCGCTTCGGGCGCGGCTAGGGGGGTAAGTGTCACGGCCTAGCGAAGCTGGGGGCGCAGGTCGAGCCCCACGAGCACGCGTTCCTCGTTCGAGAGGTCGCCGATAACCTTGCGGATGGGCTCGGGCACTTTGCGCACCACCGTGGGAATAGCCAGAATCTGGTCGCCCTCGGCCAGCTGCGGGTGTTGCAGCAGGTCAATTACCTCCAGCTGGTAGCGGCCGGGCACGTGCTGCTCGCAGTAGCGGCGCAGGTTGGCGAGCGCGGCCAGCGATTTTGCAGTCTGGCCGGCCACGTAGAGGCGCAGCTCCCAGGTTTCAGCGGGGGGCAGCGCGGCGGCGGTCAGTTCTTCCCTCAATTCCATCATAACTAGTGGCATACGGCGGCTAGGGCCGGGTGTTGGGGTGAGGAGTAAAATAATCGGGGCCGGCGGCGGGGGGCTGGGCGGCGTGGCGCAGCTCCTCCTCCACGGCTTCAAACTCGGTGCGCAGGTTGGCAATGGTGGCTTCGAGCACGCGGCGCCGGCGCTCAAGCTCGCGGTCGCGGCGGTCGGCCTCGTGCTGGCGCACCGCTCGCCGGGCTTCTTCCTGAATGCGCTGGGTGAGGCGGCCGGCCCCGGTAATGATGCCCTCGGGGCCAATAACGACGTCGAGCAGCTCAATGCCCCGCTCCGTAATGAGAAACTCGCGCACCTGGTTGGAGTGCGCCATACCCCTAGCTTTCAGAATGCTGAGGCCCCGGTTGCGCTCGCCCACCCCTTCGAGGTCGCGCACCGAAATCCAGGTATCAACCAGCGACGATACGCCTTCCTCCGTTATTTCTAGCTGGCCGTTGCGACCACTGACGAGCGCCGTAAACAAGGCCGTCACATTGTTCACTTTCAAGAAATCAATCATGCGCGTAAGCATGCTGCGCACTTCGCTGAGGCTGCCCACCGACACCAGATTGCTGATGGGGTCGATGACCACGGCCTGCGGCTGGTAGTCGGCAATGAGCTTGTGCAGCGTGACGAGGTGGCGCTCCAGGCCATTGAGCGTGGGCCGCGAGGCCTCAATGCGCAACAGGCCCTGGTCGATAAAGGGTTGCAAATCGATGCCTACCACGCGCATGTTGCGCAGTAGCTGGGCCGGCGACTCCTCGAAGGCGAAAAACAGGCAGCGCTCGCCGCGCCGGCAGGTTTCGGCGGCGAAGGACGCGGCCAGGGTGGTTTTGGCCGTGCCGGCCGTGCCGGTCAGCAGCAGGCTGCTGCCCCGGTACCAGCCCCGGCGCGCAAACATTTCGTCGAGGCTGGGCACGCCCGACGAGATTATTTCGTCCGACACTTCATGCTCCAGCTTGAGCGAAGTCACGGGTAGCACCAAAATACCGTCCTCGCTGATGAGGTACGGGTATTCATTGGTGCCGTGGGTACTGCCGCGGTACTTCACAATGCGCAGGCGGCGGGTGGTTATCTGGTCGATAACGCGGTTATCGAGCAAAATCACGCAGTCCGACACGTACTCTTCCAGCCCCTGCCGGGTGAGGGTGCCCGCGCCGCGCTCGGCCGTGATAATGGTCGTCACGCCCTTGTCCTTGAGCCAGCGAAACAGGCGCCGAATTTCGGCGCGCAACACCGTTTCGTTGGGAAAGCTCGAAAACAGGGCCTCAATGGTATCGAGCACCACGCGCTTGGCCCCAATGCTGTCGATGGCATACCCTAGCCGAATAAACAGGCCATCCAAATCGTACTCGCCGGCTTCCTCAATCTCCGAGCGGTTGAGGTGCACGTGGTCGAAGTGCAGCTGTTTAGCGGCCTGCAAGCGTGGCAAGTCAAAGCCCAGGGACGCCACGTTGGCGGCCAGTTCGTCGGCCGTTTCCTCGAAGGTCATGAGCACGCCCGGCTCGCCGTATTCCTGCGCGCCCCGCACCAGAAACTCAATGGCCATCAGAGTTTTGCCGCAGCCTGCGCTGCCGCACACCAGCGTGGGGCGGCCCAGCGGCAGGCCGCCTTCGGTAATCTCGTCGAGGCCAGCGATGCCGGTGGGCGCCTTGGGCAGCTGGGGCAGCGCGGCGGCCGGGGGGGATAGAGCTTCTTGCATAAAAAAATAAATCGGCGCAGAGTAGACCCGAAAGTTAAGGCCGCCGCGCAGAACGTGGCCGGGGCCTAGCGTTTCTTCTTTTGCCGGCGCGCCCGCAGCGCGGCCAGGCGCTCGCGCTCGGCTTTGCGCGCCTCGCGTAGCAGCAGGCGCTCGGGCAGGCGCGCCATCAGGCGCTGGCGCACGTACTGGGCCAGGTGCGAAAGCGGCACGGTGTGGGCCGTGCGCAGGTACTGCGCCACCTCGCGCTGGCGCAGGGTGCTGGCCCCGGCTAGCCCCCTGGCCAGCAGGTACTGCTTTATTTCCTCTACCCACAGCAGGCCCGCCAGCGGGGCGGGCTGCACGGTGGCGTTGTAGCCGGCCGCGCGGTGCGGGCGCAGCCCGGCGGGGCTAGCCACCAAAATACCCACCCACTCGGGCAGCAGCGGCAGCAGCTTGGGCAAGTGCTTTTCGGTGACTACGAACGTGACGAAGTCATACACCTCGGCGTAGCAGCGCAGCTGGTTGCCAACGCGTTGCAGGGTATCGCCGTCGCCCTTCACCTCGTAGCCGTGCATAAAGTGCTCGGTGATGTGCACCACGTCGGCGCGGGTGCTGCCGGTGGGCAGTTCATCGATGTGCACGCCCCCTAGCAGCAGTGGGTAAAGATGGGCGCGGATTGCGGGGTCGTTCATTTGTAGCTTCAAAAGTAAAACCGGGCGGCCCCGCGCCCCCTTTGCCCCGCGCCATGTTACCCGACATCCTCACCGAAGACGACATCAAAACGCTGGTCGACGGCTTCTATGCCCGCGCCCTGGCCGACCCGCTGCTCGCCCCTGTGTTTATCGACTTTGCGCACGTCGATTTCAGCCACCACCTGCCGCAGCTCTACGATTTCTGGAGCGGCATCTTGCTGGGCACCAGCCGCTACCGGGGCTTCCCCATGCGCAAGCATTTTCCGCTGCCCATTGGGCTGGCGCATTTTGAGCGCTGGCTAGCCCTGTTTCAGGCTACCGTGGACGCGCACTTTGCCGGGCCGGTGGCCGACGTAGCCAAGCGCCACGCCGTGCACGTGGGGCGGGTATTTGCCACCCGGCTAGGGCTGTTTGAGAACACGCAGGGCTAGCGGCGCCGCCGGAATGCCTGGCCGCTAGCCTTTTTTTACTACCGCCTTTTTTTATTTCTTATTATGACCCAACCTACCCGCGCCGCCCTCGTGGCCGAACTTACGGCCCTGCTCGCCGGCGGCAACGCCCACGCCACGTTTGAGCAGGCTATTGCCGACCTGCCCGCGCCGCTGCGCAACCAAACCGTGCCCGAGGTGCCCTACACCATTTGGCACCTAGTTGAGCACCTGCGCATTGCGCAAGCCGATATTCTGGAGTTTTGTATCAATCCCCAGTACGTGGCCCTCGACTGGCCCGCCGCCTACTGGCCCGACAAGACCCTGGCCGTGGATGAGGCCGGCTGGCAGGCGACGCTGCGCGCCATCGCCCACGACCAGCAGCAGTTTATCGACCTGCTGAACGACCCGGCTACCGACTTATTTACCCCCCTAGCCCACGGCGAAGGCCAGAACATGCTGCGTGAGGCCCTGCTCATCGGCGACCACGCCGCGTACCACACCGGTGAAATTATTTTGCTGCGGCGCCTTTTGAAAGACTGGGAATAAAGGTACTACTTTTATTTAGCCAGCCCTTATTGCTGGCGGGCGGCGGGCGTGCAACCTTTGGCGGCCTTAGGGTTTCCTAAGCGTGCCTCTCCGCTCTTTTTTTACCGACTCATGCGCCTTCGCTACTTAGCTGCCGCTAGCCTTTTGCTCGGCTCCCTGCCCGGTTTTGCCCAGGACGCCGCGCCCCCCACCTACCGCTTCTACGGGGGCCTGACAGCTTACAGCAGCTCCTTTCAGCCGCTGGGCGGCCGTAGCTACCTGGGGGGTAGCTCGCGGGCCACTGTGCCGGTGCAGGTGGTGGTAGGCTACCAGCTACGGCCGCGCTGGGCCGTGCAGGTGGGCGCGGCCTACACTGGCTATCGCCAGGCATACAGTTACTTAGGCCGCTATGCCGAGCCGGGCGGCACCAACGCCTACGATTTCTCGTACAACGGCAGCTATACGGTGCGCAAGCTGTCGCTAGCCCTGCTGGGGCGCTATACCCTCACGCGCAAGCCCGCGCACCGCTTCCAGGTCGATGCGCTGGGCGGCCTCACCTACGAGCACAGCAGCCTACACGACGCCGGCCTGTTTACCAGCAACCAGGGCGGGCCGCTCCTCACCAGCGACTACGGCTCAGTAGAGCGGCAAAATCGGCTGCTTGTGGGGCTGGGCCCCGGCCTGCGGTTTCGGGCCGCCCGCCGGCTCGATGTCATGCTCGATGTGGTGTTTAGCTCACCGCTGTACGGTTCCGGCAATTTCGACCTGACCTCAGCCACGGCCCTGGGGCTGCGCTACCGCTTCGGCGAGTTCCACTAGGGCTTTCTCCTTTTCCTTTTTAGCAAAAAAGGCTTTCCATTCTGAAAAAAATAACGTCCCGTTCGGCCCTGCGCCGAACGGGATTTTTTATTTATAAATCTGATATAAAGTTCATTACACAAAACATTCAAGCCAATCCTCCGAATCGGCATCCGTCTTGGCAATAGGTACACATCCCTCACCTATTACCCCCTACCGACATGGCCATTCTGGATAACCTGGCGAAAGCCGCCAAAGACTTTTTCGTCGAGCCCGACGGCGAAGCCCCGGCCGGCGCGACGCCGGCCCCGGCGCCGGCCGTGCCGGTAGCCCCCGCCCAGCCGCTGGCTAGCCTGCCCACCGGCGTCAGCCAGCCCGAGCAGCGCCACCTCGACCACATTGCCGGGCTGCTGGCCGGCGACGGCCGCGACTTCGGCGCCTTCACCAAGATGGTGAAAAGCCTGGCGGCCAGTGGCCTCAGCGGCCCGCTGCTCTACCAAACGGCCTACAACGCCTTCGCCGCCGTCACCGGCACCGACCTGGCTAGCCTGCTCACCTCGGCCGACGACCTCACCCAGAAGCTAGCCGACGACCGCGCCAAGGTGCAGGCCCGCCACCGCGAAAAAATGGGCGAATCGGTGCCGCTGCAAGGCCCGCCCAGCGCCCTAGCCAAGCTGCGCGAGCAAGAAGCCCAACTGCAACAAGCCGTGGCTAGCCTTAGCCAGCAGCTCAACGACAAGAGCCAGCAGCTGCAGGAAACCCAGCAGCAACTGCAGCAGGAAGGCGCCAAAACCCAGGCCGCCCTCGCCAGCTACGAGCTAGCCCACGCCGCCGCGGTGGCCGAGCTGCAAGCCCACCAGCAAGCCACCAAATCATTCTTACTCAAATAACTAAACTCCCTTTCTGACTTATGAAAACCTTGCTTGCTCCTGAGTTGAACTCGACCCTGCCCAAGTGGCAGAAGCCCGAAAAAGCAGCCGGCTGGGCCGTGCTGGGTGCCGCGGCCGGCGCCGGGGTGTACTACTGGGGGCAAATCGTGCCCTACCTCGTTGACATCGTGTTTAATAGCGTGAAGCTGGGCTTTGGGTTGGGCGCGCTGTTCGTGCTGTTTTTGCTGGGTACCAACAAGCGGATTCAAACTGGCCTCTGGTACGCCGGGCAGCGGGTGCTGCGGACGCTGGCAGGCATCTTCGTGAACACCGACCCCATCGGCATCATGGAGGACTACATCTCGAACACCGAGAAGGAAGCCCGCCAGATGGAAGCTGAAGTGGGCCACATCGAAGGCGCCCACGAGCTGGTGAAGCGCAAGCTCGCCGCCAACGACGCCCAGATGAAGGAGTACCTGGCCCTGGCCGACTCGGCCACCCGCCAGGACGAAAAGGACGCCGCCGAAGCCTACGCCAGCCGCGCCGCCCAAATCCTGGACTACAACCAGCGCCTCCAGCCCATGGCCACCACCACCGCCAACGTGAGCGTGGTGATGCGCCAGATTCTGAAAGCCGCCCTGCGCCAGATAGATGGCAGCAAGTTCAAGGTCAACCTATTGAAAGACGAATACGAGCTCGTGAAACGCACCAGCTCGGGCATGCGGGCCGCCATGAACATCCTGCGCGGCGACCCCGACAAGAAGTACTTCTTCGACCTCGCCACCGACCGCGTGGCCCAGGACATGGCCCAGCAGCTCGGCCAGATAAAGCAGGCCATGCGCTACTCGCAAGAGTTTGTGAAAGAGATGGATATCCAGAACGGCGTGATGAGCGAGAAAGGCCAGCGCCTGCTCGACCGCTACCAGAAAGGCGATTTCAACGCCCTGCTGGATGCCGACAAGAAGCCAGTTTCTACCTCCGTAGCCGCCACTAAACAACGCTCCGACGATGCCTATTCTAGCCTGCTTGATTAGTGGCTGCCTGGCGCTGCTGCTAATCGCCGTGCTGCTGTAGCCCCCTGTAGCGTGGACTCTGCGAGTCCGCGCGTGGCCCGGCCCTCCTGCTTTTCTCAACAACTAAACAACTCGCGGACTCACAGAGTCCACGCTACTTCTTATGACAACTCGTGGTAAAGTGGTGCTCTTCGCACTGTTTCTTGCCCTCGCCTACTTTGGCTTCAATAAGCTGATTGCCAGCGGCAAATTCTTCAAAAAAGCCGATACGCAGTCGGTGCTGCTCAGCTCGATTGAGCTGCCGGCGGCTGCTAGCGGCAGCCGCGCCACGCTGGTGGTGCCGCTAGCCCCGCTGCCCGGCACTGCCCCCGCCGAAGACGGCACGCCGGTGGTGTGGGAAGTGATGGCCTGGAACTCCCAAATGGCCGGCATGCTCGCCAACGGCGGCCCCCGCACCACCATGGGCTCGGCCCTAGCCGCCAATAAAATCGACATGCAGATTACCCGCCAGGACGACGTATCGAAAATGCAGGCCGACCTGGTGAAAAACGCCCTCGACCTGCAAGCCAACCCGCAGACGCCAGGCTTGATTGTGAGCATCATGGGTGATGGCCTGCCCGCCTTCTCGGCCGTGCAAGCCCAGCTAGCCAAGGCCGGCACCGGCCTGCAAATCATCCCCTACTCAGTGGGTAAATCCTTTGGCGAAGACAAGCTCATGGGCCCCAAAGAATGGCTCGACAACCCCAAAGCCGCGCTGGGCAAAACCATCTCCTGCTACCTGCGCGACGGCGACCACAACATTGCCCTGAAATGGTGCGCCGACAACGGCCTGAAAGTGAACCCCGACGAAACCACCTACGACCCCGAAGCCGTGAACTTCATGGCCGCCAGCGACTTCCTGGTAGCCGCCGAGAAGTACATCGTGGGCAAGCCCGAATCGCGCACCAAAGTGGTGAGCGGCCACAGCACCGGCGTGAAAGTAGATGTAGTAGCCGATGCCGTAGCCACCTGGACGCCCGGCGACGTGAACATCGCCAAGCAAAAAGGCGGCCTCGTCAACATCGTGAGCACCAAGGACTACAGCAACCAGATGCCCAACATCATGGTGACCACCAAGCGGTGGTACGACGCCCACCAGCCCGCCGTGCTGAGCCTGATGACCGCCTTCGCTGTAGCCGGCGACCAAGTAAAAAGCCACCCCGAAGCCCTGACCCGCGCCGCCGACATCTCGGCCCAAGTATACGGCGACCAAGACAAGCCCGGCGCCTATTGGCTGAAGTACTACAAAGGCACCAGCGAAGCCGACCGCACCGGCAACGTAGTGGAGCTGGGCGGCAGCAAAGCCTTCAACTTCAGCGACAACCTGAGCTTGTTTGGCCTCGATGAAGGCGGCACCAACATCTACGCCGCCGTGTACAAGACCTTCGGCGATGTGCAGAGCAAGCTGTATCCTAAAGAATTGCCGAGCTACGTGCCGCTAACCAACATGCTCGACCTGACGCTGCTGCGCAAGCTACAAGCCCAGTACAAGGGCAAAGCCGTGGCCCCGGCCGAAACCCAGCAATTTGCCGCCGACGATGAAATCCGCCGCAGCGTGAGCAAGCGCGCCTGGAACATCGAGTTCAACACCGGCCAGAGCACCTTCACCCCCGCCGCCCAGCGCGAGCTGAGCCAGCTCTTCGACGACCTCGTGGTGGCTGGTCGCCTCAAAGTGGCCGTGCACGGCTACACCGACAACACAGGTAACCCCGCTGCCAACCAGCAGCTTAGCCAAACTCGCGCCGAGGCCGTAGCCCACTGGCTCGAAGCCAAAAGCGCCAGCGCCTTCCCCCAAGGCCGCGTGCAGGTGTACGCTCACGGCGCCGCCGAGCCGGTAGCCACCAACGCCACCGAAGCCGGCAAAGCCCAAAACCGCCGCGTGGAAGTAGTGCTGGGTATGTAGCGCGGACTTTGTAGTCCGCGCACGAGCGCAGCGAGTAGTTGTCGCCTGCTCTACTTAAAGCCAGTAATTTTTCCCAAGCACGAGCGCAAACGATAATACTCGCTGCGCTCGTGCGCGGACTACAAAGTCCACGCTACATACCATGAGCCCCCTTTTCACTCCCAATGCGCACCCGCGCCGTGCTACCCTGGCCGCGCTGGTAGCTGGCCAGGCGCTGGTTTTGCTGGCGCTGTGGCTCTTCTTTCCGCTCCAACTTTTTCCGAGCCTAGCCGATGTAGTTCGGGCACTGGGCGACCTTATTACCACCCAAGGGTTGGTGCCCGAACTGTGGGCTAGCCTGCTCACGGCATTTCAGGCACTGGGCATCGCCACGGTGCTGGCCCTGCTGATTTCTTACCTCACGGCGCTGCCGTTTTTTCGGCCGCTAGCCTTTGCGGCCAGCAAGCTGCGCTACCTCACCCTCACCGGGCTCACGTTTTTTATGGCGCTGCTGCTCAGCTCGGGGCACCAGGTGAAGCTTTCGGTGCTGGTATTCGGGGCCACGGTGTACCTCGTGACGGGCATGACGCGCGTCATCCTCAGCACCACGCAGGAGGAGCTGGACCACGCCCGCACGCTGGGCCTGGGCGAGTGGGGCAGCTTTTGGCAAGTAGTAGTGCGCGGCAAGCTAGCCGATATGCTCGAAGTAGTGCGCCAAAATTTCGCCATCATCTGGACGCTCATCACGCTGGTCGAAACCCTCTACCAATCGGAAGGCGGCATCGGGCTCCTGCTGTACAAGCAAAACCGCTACCTGCACCTCGATGGCGTGGTGGCTATTCAGCTGGTTATTCTGGCCGTGGGTGTAGCGCAAGACTATGGTTTTGAGGCGCTTCGCAAGACGTTTTTCCCTTACGCTGAGCTAGGGCGGATGTAGCGTGGACTCTGTGAGTCCGCGCGTATGAACGTCCGGCTAAACTACCCACGCGCGGACTCGCAGAGTTCACACTACAGCGCGGCTAGGTAGGTATAGGGCCACTGCTGCCAGTCATCCACCAGGCCAGCTTTTACCGGGTTCTCTATTACGTATGCTAGAATACGCGCTAGCTCGCCCTTGCGCACTACGTGGTCGTAGCTTTCAGCTTGCCAAAATGCGCCCGTGCGCTCCAATAGCTTATTCGCTTGCGTGGCAGTGTAGCCTTTCAGGCGCTGCAAGGTTCTCAGCAGGGGCGGTGCATCCATTGGTAATTGCACTACCAGATGCACATGGTTGGGCATGATACAATAGCTCAGTAAGTCGTAGCTTTTACCATCAAAGTAGCGCATAGACTGCTCTACTACCGTCGCCACTTCGGGCTGGGCTAGCCAAGTAGGCCCGCAATCAGCCCTGGCTAACTGCGCATCGAAGCGGCCGAAGTATCGCTTCTGCTCCGCATAGTGCTGGTCAGCACTTAGCTCCCATTGATTGCGCTTCTGCGCGTCCTCTTCGCGCCACTGGGCTAGTAGCTGCTGAGGCAGGCTACCAGCTAGCCGAAAAGTGAGAAATATCGCCTCGCCCGGCGGCAAACGATGCGGCAGCCGGCGCTCATACTGAATCAAGTCGGACACGCCCGCAAACTACGCGTGTAGCGTGGACTCTGCGAGTCCGCGCGTGTGAACGAACATTATTTTAACCTTTCACCTACCCACGCGCGGACTCACAGAGTCCACGCTACAACCCGCCATGACCGCCCTTCCCCACTCCTATAAAGACCCGCTGCTGACGCTGCAAGATGTGTCGATGAGCTTCGGCAGCGAGGTGATTCTGCGCGACCTCAATGTGCAGGTGCTCGACGTTATCCGCCCCGGCATGAGCCAGGGGCAGGTGGTGGGCATCTACGGGCGCTCAGGCATTGGCAAGTCGGTGCTGTGCCGGCTGTTGGCGGGGCTAGCCAACCCCAGCACCGGCACCGTGCGCGTGGGCGAAGCCCAGCAGCCCGTGCACCCCGGCGCCGTGGGCTACGTGCAGCAGCGCTACCCCTTGTTCAACCACCTCACCCTGCTCGACAACCTGCTGCTGGCCGCCCGCCGCAAGCACGCACCCGCCGAGGCCCAGGCCCGCACCACCGACTACCTCAGCCGCTTCGGGCTGGCCGCCCACGCCCGCAAGTACCCGGCGCACCTCTCGGGTGGGCAGCGCCAGCGGGCGGCCATCGCGCAGCAGTTGCTGTGCTCCGACCACCTCATTTTGCTCGATGAGCCGTTTTCGGGCCTCGATGTAGCGATGATTGACGAAGTGAAGAAAATCATCGTGGAAGTCACCACCATGGACGAGCTGAACACCGTGCTCATCGTGAGCCACGACATCGCCACCACCACCGCCCTCGCCGACCGCCTCTGGCTGCTAGCCCCCGAGCGCGACCCTAGCACCGGCCAGCTGCTGCCCGGCGCCACCATCAGCCCCCGCCACCAATACAACCTAGCCCAACTAGGCCTGGCCTGGCACCCCGACGTGGAAGCCGAACCCGAGTTTGCGCAATTCGTGGAGGGGATAAAGGATGAGATACGGGGCAGCTAGTAATAAGCACTACATTGATAGCTTAGTTTCAACCCTCTGTACAACAGAAACCATGTCTTCAAATTTAATTAACCTATTAGCCGCAATAGGTTCTATACTCTCTGCCATAGTAGCCATTATGGCCTTAGCATCTTCACACTTTCAAAATCAAGTTAAGAAGTATGAAATAAAGAGAGATTACCAAGATGATATAATAAATTGGTTCTCTAAAACAACGCAAATACTAATCAACCTCCGCTTATTTTTAATTCATCAGACAGAAGATTATGAATTAAACAAAATGGCTTTACTATCCGAGTTATCAACTCAGATAGAAATTGGAAGATTATATTTTCCAAATATTGATAAAAACGATGGGCTTGGTTTAGAAAAACCTAAAGCATACCGGGGACACAGAAATCTAACGCTTGTGTTTCTAGTTTATAGCTTTGACATATTTCTCTTAAAGAATTCTTTGAAATACGAGAAGCATCTTCTTCGTCTTCAACGTGAATATACTTCTATAATATGTGAGATAATAGACCCTGAATCGTTTCTTGATGAAACGAAGAAGCATTCTGATAAATTTTTCAATCAAAGAATAAGCGTTCAAGAATTCTTAGAAAAGAATCCTGAAAATGCAGATTTATTTGTTACCAGACGAGCTAGATAATGCAATCAGTATAACCTACTCCCGCCCCAGCGCCTCGCGGATGCCGCCGGAGATATTCTCTAGCTGGGTGAGGACCTGGAGCAGCTGGCCGCCGCTACTGGTGCGCAGGTTGCGGGCGAAGGTGGCTTTGATGTCGGCCCAGCGGGTGGCTTCGGCGGGAGTTTGCCAGCCGAGCAACTCGCGGAGCTTGAGCAGGTTGGCTTCGGTACCGCTGGTCAGGGTCTGGGCTTCGCTGGTGTAGTGGGTGGCGAGCAGGGCCTGGATTTCGGCGTCGTTCTGGATGGGGCTGACTTTTTCGGCCAGCTTGCTCATGTTGCGGTACGAGCCCTGGAGCTTGAAGGGCGGCTCGGTGCGGTAGTCGTTGGCCTGGGCCGCCGAGCGGATGTACTCCTCGTTGACGCGGGCCACCACGTCGCGCAGCGTCAGCAGCTTTTGCAGCACGGCCACGTACTCGGCGATTTCGGCGGGCGAGTGGGTGGCCTCGAAGGCGAGGCCGGTGCTGTCGCCGGTTTCGGCCAGGCGCAGCAGCGGGTACACGTCGGCCTGGCTTTTGGCCACGAGGCGGGCCAGGGTGGGGTTGGCCACCAGCGCATTTTCGATGTAGCTGAGCAGGAAGGCGGGCCGGGTGTCGCCGATGATGTCGCCGAGGTTATAGATGTCGGCGCGGTTGGCGAGCATATCGGGGATGCGGAACTGCTCGCCCGACTCGGTGTAGGGGTTGCCGGCCATCACCACGGCCACCTTGCGGCCCCGGAAATCGTAGGTTTTGGCGCGGCCCTGGTACACGCCCTCTATTTTGCGCTGGGCGTCGCAGAGCGAGATGAATTTCTGCAAAAACTCGGGGTTGCAGTGTTGAATATCATCAAGATATATCATCACGTTGTCGCCCATCTCGAAGGCCAGGTTGAGCTTCAGCAGCTCTTCGCGGGCGCCAGAGTTGGGGGCCTGGGCGGGGTCTACGCTCGTGACAGCGTGGCCGATGGCCGGGCCGTTGATTTTCATAAAAATCAGCCCTAGACGGTTGGCCACGTATTCGAGCAGGGTGGTTTTGCCGTAGCCGGGCGGCGACACCAGCAGCAGCAGGCCCATGAGGTCGGTGCGTTTGTCGGCCCCCGCCGTGCCGATTTGCTTGGCCAGGTTGGCCCCGATGAGCGGCAAATACACCTCATCAATCAGCTTGTTGCGCACAAACGACGCCAGCACCCGCGGCCGAAACTCGCTGAGGCGCAGCTCCTCAGCGGCGCGGGCCAGCAGGTCTTTTTTCAGGTGCTGAAACGCCTCGAACTGCGGCACCACGGTGCGGGCGTAGTGCCCTAGGCGGTGGCGAAACTCGGGGAAATCGAGCTGGTAATTCCGGTCCTCGATGCGCGGGTGCGTGCCTTGGAGGTTGGGCAGGGTTTCGCGCAGGGGCGTGCGGATGACGCGGGCGGGGTCGTAGGAGGAGGTGGTGAGGAGGAGAGCGGTTTCGGTTAGTGCGGGCCTGGGGACCCCACCCCCCAGCCCCCTCCCCTCCGGGAGAGGGGGAGCCTGACGACTATCATTGTTGCTAATTGTGCTACTGCTACTTACGCCAACAGACGAAAGGTTCCCCTCTCCCGGAGGGGAGGGGCTGGGGGTGGGGTACCCCGCACCAGGGTTAGCCCGCACAAACGCCCCTACCCACTGCCGCACCAGCTGAAACTGCGCGGCTGGCTGGTCGGCCAGCGCGGCCACCGAGGCGTCGTACTGCTCGGTAACGCGGCGCTCCTTCAGCGACTGCTGAAACTGCTCGTACAGCGCGGCCGCCTCGGCCGACACCACGAAGGTCTCGCCCCGCGTCAATTCGTAGAATAAGTACTCGCCGGCCTCGGCTACTTCTTCTGAGGTGAAGAGGCCGGTGCTGGCGGCAAACTCGTTTACCGCGTGCTGCAAGTCCTGCATTAGGCCTTTGAACTCCTGGGCATCGGGGAAAATCTGGAGCAGCACCCCGATGCCGTGCAGCTGGCGCTGCCAGCTAGTCCGGCGGTCTTCGGGCGCAAAACGCTGCCAGTAGAGCGCCGCCGCCGCCCGCACTGGGCTAGGGTAGCGCAGCAGCCCCGCCGTGCGGGTGAGGCGCACGAGCGCCCCGAGCAACAGGGCGGCGTCAGCATCGTGCACGCCCTTGAGGTAGCCCTCGGCATAGCGCGGGGCCATGAATTGCTGCACGTAGGCCGTTAGTTCTTCGGGGGTTAGCTTGGCTAGCTCCTCAATGCTGCGCACGGCGGGCTGGTCGTCGTGGGCGGGGCGGGGGTGCTCGGCGGCTTGTAGCAGCAGCCACGCCAGGTACTCGGCGCGGTACACGTCGGCGTTTTCGGAGGCCACGGTCTGGTCCCACACGGGGCGGGCGGTGAGCAGGGCGGGGTCGGCTATTTTCTGGAAGAAATTGGTGCCTGTGAGGTGGTAGTGCAGCTCGCCGTCGCGCAGCACGATGGTAAGGTCGAGCGGCTGGGTATTGACGGTGAAAGCATAATTACCAAATTTCAACGCTTGCCCGCCATCCGTGAATAGCTCGGCGCGGTCCTTGAGTTGGCGCACGGCGTCTTCCTTCACCGTTTTGAGGCGGCTTTGCAGGTCGTCGGCCTTCACGGTGTCGCCCAGGGCTAGCAGGTCCTGCACGGTTTGACGCACTTTCTCCACCAGCATATCGGCGGCGAAGTAGCCGTTGATTTCGGCCACGGTTTCCAGGCGGCCCAGCCGGTTCTGCACCGCCTTAATGATGCGCTCGGCCGACTGCGCCAATGCCGAGGCGCGTTGATTGCGCGCCTCCACCAAGCTCACCTTGCGCGACTCAAATGCTTCCGACACGGCTTCGCGCCGCTCCGCAATCTGCGTCAAGAATTGGTCGAAGTCCGGGAATTTACCTTCTAATTCCTCTAGCTGCACAAGCAGCTTGGTGCTGTACTCGTCGCACTTAGCGGGTGTGTCGCTCAGGTCAAGGTAATTGACTAAGGCTTGCTCCAGCAGCTTGAGCTGGGCGGTAAATTCAGCCTGCGCCTCGGTGCCAGCCAGCGCCTGCCGCCGCCGTTTAAGGGCCGCCCGAATCTGGTTGAAACCCGCGTAAATAGTGGAGATATTATCAATGATGCGCGTGGTTTGGGTGGGGTCTTCCATCGGCAGGTTGCCTACCACCTCAA
Source organism: uncultured Hymenobacter sp. (assembly GCA_964385095.1). GTDB lineage: Bacteria > Bacteroidota > Bacteroidia > Cytophagales > Hymenobacteraceae > Hymenobacter. Next base: position 71,183 of record CAYLNN010000001.1, on the reverse strand, counting down.
TCAGCAATTCCAGTTCGGCCGATACAGCATTGGCTTCCTTTTCGCGCTCGTTGGCTTCCACCACTTTTTGCACTTTCTCCACGCTATCGGCAATGGCCTGCACGCGGGTGGCGTACGATTTCAGGGCATCGGGGCGTAGCAGAAATTCCACCGTTTGGCCGGCTATCTGTTTGCTCACATCGGACAGGTCGGCGGCGGCTTTTTCTACGGCCGGTGCATCCACGTAGCGCAGCTCTTTAAGCGAGATGACCTCGCCCCGCGTGGCACGCAGCTCGGCTAGCAGCTGCACATACTCGTTGACTTCTGTGGCATCGGCCATGCGGCTAATGCGGCCGCGCAGCTCATCGGCCTGGCCCAGCACCCGCTGCACCGCTTCGGCCGTGCTCTTGCGGATAGCGCGCACTTTATCAAACTCTTCTACCGCCGCCGTGGCCGTTTGCTGAATCTCGCTCAGCGGCTCGGCCAGGGCCTGGGCGGCGGGGTCGCGCAGCCAGTGGTACACATCGGCTAGGGTGGTCGTGCGCCGGATAAGGTCGAGGTAGAGGCCCGAGTAGCTGTCCTCCTTCCCTACCAGCGTCAGCACTTCCTGCACCTCGGCCATGGCACGCACTATCTCCTTGTTACCGAGCTTATACAGGGTCGATTCCTGCGTTACAGGCAGCTCAAAATCGGCGGCCACGTAGGGCGTCTGCCAGATTTGTACGGCGTGGTGCTTCTTGGCTTCGTTATCGGGCCGGAAATAACATAATTCGCCATCTTCAAACAACGCGTAACCGCTGCATACGATGGGGTTATCTACCCGCTGCGCAATCAGATTATACGATAGGAGCAGGTAAATCCCGCTTTCCTTATTGTAGAACACATACAGAAAATCCTCCCCGTTGGGCGACGCGATGCGCTTCTCAAACAGCATATCGCGCAGGCCGTTATCGAATAATTTTCCCTCCCCGGTTTGCAGGTAAAACCCATGCGGAAAAATTAATCCCTGCCCGTCGGGCAGCAGCACGCAGGCGTCGGCTAGGGCATCGAGCCGCTGGGCCGTGCGCAGCTTGGTATTAAATAAAAAATACCGATAAACTGACTCCTGATACGGCTTGATTTTTAATAGAATTAAATTATCAATTACCGCGTAGTGAATTTCTGAGTCGTCTAGCGTTTGGTCTTTATCGGCTACCGGCTCGGCCAATATTCCCTTGCCGCTTTCGGTATTATTCTCGACTTTAATAGTGAGGTCGCCACCGATGGTTTCGACAAAAACTTTGTCCTCGATGCTGATATGCGGGTATTTACCCGCCACCTGCATATCGCGCGTGGCCCGCTTCCAGGCAAACTCGTGCTGCGGCGGAAACACGTATTCATGGTCGCTGCGGTTGTCCAGATACGTGAGCGTATCATCCTTGAGCAGCCACTTAAAAGTCTTGATATCGTTCGGGGTTTTGCCCACCCGAAACACCATGAAAAGGTGCGGCCCCAGCACCGCAAATTTTACAAACTGCGTGTTTTTATAGTAGCGGTACAGGTTGCGGAATTCCTCCAAAAACTGCGGATTTTCCAGCAGACTTAAATCCAGCGGCTGAAACTCGTGGTTGGCGTAGTTATACACCCCGAATACGTCGGACAATTCCGTCTCCGTTTTCAGGCCGATAACGACGTTGAAGCCGAAAATGAATTTGGTCCCCACCGGCACCATATCCCACGGCACGCAATTATTGGTGGTCGTGATGCGGCCGGTACCCAGCAGGCGCGTGTCGATAGCGCCAAACACGGCCTTACGCTCGGTATTGAGCGTTGAGAGGCGCGCTTGCAAGTCGGCCCCGCTTTTTTGCAGGCGGCTGCGCAGGATTTCGTAGGTACCGCCTTCGAGTTGGGGAGTGGGTTCCATCGCGGGTTACCCCACCCCCGGCCCCTCCCCTCCGGGGGAGGGGAGCCAGCCGCAAGCGGGATTGGCTAAATTAATATTTGGGGTAGTTGGGGTGAAGCAAGGCTAGATGCTTCGTAATTACTTGCAGCACCTTGGGTGTGTTGTATAACACCTCGCTGTTCGTGAAGCGAATTACTAGAAAGCCACACTCCTGTAGCGCGTGGGTACGGCCGCCGTCATATTCGGCTTCGCTAGGATCGGCGTGCACAGGGCCATCCACTTCGATGATGAGCCAAGCGGCTAGGCACACAAAATCAACGATGAATTGGGTGATTGCGTGCTGGCGGCGAAACGACGCGCCGAGCTTATTACTGCGCAACTCTTGCCAGAGGTGGTTTTCAGCCTCAGTGGGATTTTTGCGATTGGTGCGCGCGTATTCTTTGAGCGATTTTTTCCAGCGCTTGGCATCGGTGGTATACATGCCGTAGGTGTATACTTCTTTGGCGGTTGCTTGCGCTAGCGTGGCTACCCCACCCCCCGGCCCCCTCCCCTCCGGGAGAGGGGGAGCCTGACGATTTTCTTCGGCTGGTTCACTTTGCGCTTTGTCAGTATTCATCAACGCAGATTTCAACGCTAAAAACTAAGCTACTACCAGCAGTCGTTAGGCTCCCCCTTTCCCGGAGGGGAGGGGGCCGGGGGGTGGGGTCAATCGTTGTTCACTTCAAATCAATCGACTTCACCGACTTATCCGAGATGCCGAGCGCGGCGGCCGTGCTAGCCAGCTGCGAAATCGTGCTGCGGGTAGTTTCGTCGCCGGCCTTATTCATCATTTGCAGCAGCAGGGCCGATACGCTCAGGTTTTTCATATCGTCGCTGCTCAGCCCGAATTGATTAACAAAGCGGCGCAGGTTGGTCTTGAAATCCCCACCTCCGTCGTGGTCAAAAAAGGCCCCTTTTACCGTGCTCAGCACTTCGCTGTTGTGCACCGCCCGGTCGATGGATTTGCCTTTTGTGATAGAGCCAATAATCTGGTCGAAGAACATGGTTTCGCCGCCCACGATGTCGATTTTAGCCGCTTTCAGCGCCGCGCCGATAACGTCAGCCTGCGAGGCGGCGATATCTTTCTGGATGCTGATTTGCGCCAGCTCCACCGACTTTTCTTTGTCGAGGCGCAGCTTGAATTCTTCGTGGTCTTTGCCCACGCCGTCGAGTTTTTTCATGGCGTCGGCTTTGGCTTCGATGCCTTTGGCTTCGACCGCGAATTTCTGCTCATTCACGGCTACTTCGGCTAGCCCCTTCTTCTGGTCGGCAGTGGCGCGGGCTTCTACTACGTCGGCATCAGCAATGCCTTTTTCGCGGTTCACCTTAGCAGCTACGAAGCCGATTTTTTCGTCGGCTTCGGCCTGGGCAGTGGCTTTCACCTGGATGGCCTGGGCCTCGGCCGAGGACGTGAGCTGCATTACGGCGGCAGCAGTTTCGCCCTCTTTCTGGTGCGCAGTGGCTTTGGCCTGCATCACCTGGGCTTCGGCTAGGCCTACGGCGGCAGCTTTGCTAGCTTCGGCTTCGGCCATAATGCGGATGGCCTGGGCGCGGTGGTCGGCGGCCGTGCGCTCGCCTTCCGCGTCGATAACGAGCTGTTTGGCGCGGAACTCGGCTGCCTGGCGCTCCATCTCGGCGCTACCGACGAAGTTGATGGTAGCAGTCTCGTTTTTCTGGTTAGCAGCAGTGAGAGCTACCAGCTTTTCGCGGTCGGCTAGGGCCTGGGCGCGGGTGTCCTTGATGCGCTCCTCTTCCTGCACCGTCGCTTTCTCGACCGTGATGCGCTCGCGGATAATTACCTGGATATTCTTCCGCTCTTCCTCCAGCGCCTTTTCTTTTTCGATTTGGGCTAGGGCTACCATGCGCTCTCGCTCGTTGGCTTCCAGCGCCTGAGCCTGGGCTACGCGCTCGGTTTCGATAGCGTCGGTGCGTTGCTTGTTGCGCTCGGCCACCAGGACTTGCCGGTCACGGTTTTGCTCCGCGATTTTTACTTCTTCCTCGGTGGTAATGCGGGCGCGCTCGCCTTTGAGGCGCTCCTCCTGGCGCACTTTTTCGGTTTCGGCCGCCTCGCGAGCGCGGATGCTGGCGATTTCTCGGATTTGCTTTTCCTGGTTTTCGGTCAGCTGTTTTTCGAGTTGCAGGATAGTTTCCTGCGCTTCGACGTCCTGCTTCTTGATGGTTTTCTGCTGGTCGCGCTGAATCTGATTGGCCTGGATTTTTTGCTCCGACGTCAGGGCAATGATTTTCTTAATGCCTTCCGCATCCAGAATATTATCCTGGTTGAGGGCTTGCAGCGGGGTCTGCTCCAAGTAATCAATGGCGCAGTCGTCGAGCACGTAGCCGTTGAGGTCGGTGCCGATAATGCGCAGAATTTCCTGCTTGAATTGCTCGCGGGAATTGTACAGCTCGATAAAATCGAAGTGCTTGCCCACGGTTTTCAAGGCTTCCGAGAATTTGGCGTCAAATAAAGCTTCGAGTGCCTGCGGGTCGGAAGCACGGTGCGCGCCAATGCTTTGCGCTACGTTTACCACGTCGTCGTGGGTTTTATTTACCCGCACGAAGAAATTCACTTTTACATCAGCGCGCATGTTGTCTTTGCACACCAAGCCTTCGGCACCAGCACGGGCAATAATGATGGTTTTCAGCTTAATATCCATCACCTCCAGCTTGTGGAGAATGGGCACGATGAGGATGCCGGAGAAGGACACCTTGGTGTCGCCCATACCAGTGCGCACCAGGGCTTCGCCCTGCACGGCTTTTTGATACATGCGCGCCACAATGGCTAAAAAGCCCAGCAGCAACACGCCGAGCACGACCAAAACGGCCCAGGAAACTTGTGCAACCATGAAAAGTAGAGAAATTAAATAGGCAGAAAAAAGAAATTATTAGGGCAAACGAAGTAATCAGAAGCTTTCGCTAATTTCATCAACCAAGGCATCAACTACCGATTCGGCAGCTATTTCCGCTAGGGCACTCCCCAGTTTTTCGAGCAGCAGCACGACTTTTACTAGCATGGTTAGGCTGGGCTGTAAGGCTCTATTAAATAGCAGCGGCGGGGAGTATCGTAGTCTATTACCAGGGCGGTTTCACCCTTGGCTAGGCTGCCCCTCGTGGTGCGCACGTTGAGCATGAGCGGCGCGCCGTCGATGCGCACGGTGGCCTGGCCGAGGTGGTCGGCGGTGGCGGGCAGCAGCACAGTGCAGACCTTGCCCAGGGCTACGGCGCCACCGTCGTGGTCTTTTTCGAGGGCTGCGAAGAGCCGCACAAACGGCTGGGTCAACACCTTAGCCACAAAGAGGCTAGCCAGCAGCAGCGGCAGCAGAAATGCCAGCCCGCGCAGTAGCGAGGTATTACCAGTGTAGTAGTTGGCGAGGATACTACCCACCCACAGCGGCAGCGCTACGAAGCTGATAAACAGCATGAGCGGCACGCGACCAAGGTTGAAAAAAGCCAGCGCCCCATTAAGCCAGTCAGTATTGGGGCCATGCAGGTGGCCGGCATCGGCGTGCAGGTCGGCGTGGCCGCCGGGGTGTAGGTCGGCCGTTTTGAAATCGAGCAGCCCTACGATGACAGTAAGCCAGTACAGCAGCACGAACACCAGCAGCCCGGTCGCCACCAGATTGGCCGGTAATACTGCAGCTTGTAAAAGTTCGGTCATAGCAATGGATATATCGCTGGGTGAAGCTAGGCATTGTGGGGGCTGCGCCGCGAGAGCCGTGCTAGCCCGGCCTTATTCCGCTAGCCCGAGCTTGGCTTTTAGGGCCTGAAGGTCTTCGCTAGCCTGCCCGGCACCAGCCTTGCCGATGGCTTTATTAATCTCGTCGTCAATGCTTTTACTTTCCTGAGCAATTTCACCATACGACTCAGCCAGGGCTTCCTGCACGGCTACTTTTTCCTTCATACGCTCTAGCAAGGCTACCGTGCCCGACGAGTCGAGCTGCGCCAGCTGCTTGTTGATATTGACCGTGGCGGTGCTCACCGTGACGCGGGCTTTCAGCGTTTTTAGCTCGTTTTCCCACTGGCTGATGGTAGATTTCAGCGACTGCACGCTTTGGTCGAGCTGCGCGGCCGATTTCTCGAAACGGGCCTGGTCCTGGGCCGAGCGGGTAGCGTGGGCTTCGTTCTCGGCTTTTTTGAGCAGAGACTCGGTGGCTAGCCGGTCGGCCTCGGCGCGGTCGAGGTCGCCTTTGTGAGCCCGCTGTAGCAGCAGCACGGCCTTGTTTTCGTAGTCGGCGGCCTTGGTACGGTAGCCTTCGGCCTCATTGCGAGCGCGAATAACCATTGCCTTCACCTCGGCCAGGCCGTGCAGGCTTTTATCGAGGTCCTGGCGCAGGTCGCGTAGGCCTTGCTCGGTGAGTTTGATGGGGTCTTCGAGTTGATTGACCGCCGAGTGGGCCTCCGACTGCCCGATTTTGAAAAGGCGCTGCAAGATGTTCATGACGCAAAAAATTAGGAGGAAGACTTGGAAAACTGAATCAGTTCGTCGGCAAACTCGCTGAGTAATAAACCCAGGGAATTTACACAGGCTTCGAGTTCGGGCAGGTCGAGCGAGTCGATTTGGAGTGTATCGCGGAAGATGAGCCGGCGGCCGGTATCATCGAGGGCGAACGCACCGTGGATGATATCGCGGTTCTTTTGCAGCAGTTGCCGGTAGATTTCCAACGACGGGGCGGGCAGCTCCAGCAGGTACTGCTCCAGTATCAGCAGCGGGTCGCCGCAGCCTACTACGAGGTTGCGGATGCCCAGCTCCGGTTTGTCCACGACCAGAATATTCTCGTGTGCGTCGGCGTGGCGGATGTCGAAGCCTAATTCCAGCAGATACTCGTTGATTTTTAGGAAGTACGGGTGGGGCATGAGCGACAGCATTGTGGGTACGGTAAATGTAGCGTAGCGTTTGGCTTACGCTAGGCTAGCGGCGGGCCGCCTGGCAAGGGGCTGCTATTCGCTGAATTTAGGCAGCCAGCATATCTTGGTGCCAGCAAGGCTAGCCGCTGCTCAAAATACTAGCGCCTCTTCTGGCCTATTGCCTCCTGATGCGGTAGCTTTGCGGCACAATCTTACGCAAATTTTTTGACATGCTCGTATTTTGAGCATAAATTATTTTTGATAGCATGTCGTTCGTTGGCAAAAATATCCGCAAGCTGCGCACCGTTAAGAAGCTGAGCCAAGCATCTTTTGCCGAATTATTTGGCCTGGCTAGGCCCAGCGTGGGCGCGTACGAAGAAGGCCGCTCGGAGCCCAAGATGGAAACACTCATCCAGATTGCTCAGCATTTTGGCTTGTCGGTAGATTTGCTACTTACGAAAGAGCTTACGGTAAACGAGCTCTACCACTTCGACATTTTTCAGGAGCAACTGGCTACTCCACCCCTAGCCAGCACCCCCGGCCCAGCCGGTATGCTGGCCGACGTGACGCCCTACGTGACGGGCAGCCGCAGCCTCGAATACATCGTTAACCACCACGACCCGGCTTTTATCGACAGTCTACCTTGGGTGAAGCTGCCGCACCAGCTCACAGGCCCCACGCGGGCCTTTGAAATCAGGGGGGCCGAGATGCAGCTGCCCAAGCAGCGCGGCCTGCGCCACAAGGACCTCGTGCTGTGCACCCGCGTGCACCTGGCCCAGCCTATCGTGCAGGTGGGCAGCATCTACGTGTTTGTAACGCCGGGCAAAATCCTAGTACGCCGCGTGGCCCAGAAGCTGGCCGACGGCCAGCGCCTCTCGCTCAAAGCCGATAATGCCGACTACAGCAGCCAGGAATTTGAGCTGGCTCAGGCGCTGGAAATCTGGGAGGTGAAAGGAGTGTTTACCACCCACCTGCGCCCACCGGCCAAGCTCGATGAGCGCGTGGCCGCGCTGGAGCAGCAAGTAGCGGAGCTACTGGCGCGGGTAGAGAGGAATGGGTAATTATTATCCTTACTCGCAATAACGCCGAGGTTCACTAATGTAGCCGGGCATTCAAAGTCTAGCGTTCTTTGCGAGGCATATTACCACGCTGCCCATGCCCACCGGAACCCTGCTGCTCATCGACGACGAAGCGCGCCTGCGCCAACTGCTGGCCCAGGTGCTGGAGCTGGAAGGCTACACCGTGCTGCAAGCCCCCGATGCCTACCGGGGCCTGGCGCTGCTGGCCGCCCACGCCGCCGAAGTGCTGGTGGTGCTGAGCGATGTGAAGCTGCCCGACGGCCACGGCGTGGAGCTGCTGCCGCGCTATCGGGCCGCCGCGCCGCTGGCCGAAGTGGTGTTGCTCACGGCCTTCGGCACCATCCCCGACGGGGTGAAGGCCATGAAGCTCGGCGCCTTCGACTATCTAACCAAGGGCGATTTTGAGCAGCAGCTGGTAGTGGTGGTGGAGCGCGCCGCCGAAAAGGCCCGCCTCCAGCGCCGGGTGGCCGAGCTGGAAAAGCGCGTGGGCCAGCGCCACAGCTTCGAGAGCATGATAGGCGAGGCGCCGGCCCTGCGCCGCGCCCAGCACCTGGCCCGGCAGGTGGCGCCCACCGATAGCACCGTGCTGCTCGAAGGCCCCACCGGCGCGGGCAAGGAGCTGTTTGCCCAGGCCCTGCACGAGGCTAGCGGGCGCAAAAGCAAGCCGTTTGTGGCCGTCAATTGCAGCGCCTTCCCGAAGGATTTGCTGGAGTCGGAGCTATTTGGCTACAAGAAAGGCGCGTTTACCGGGGCGCTGACCGATAAGAAGGGCTTGCTAGAAGAGGCTAGCGGCGGCACGCTTTTTTTGGACGAAATCGGCGAGCTGGAGCTGAACGTGCAGGCCAAGTTTCTGCGGGTGCTGGAGATGCAGCAGTTTACCAAGCTCGGCGATACCAAGGCCACGAGCGTGAACATTCGGTTGGTGGCCGCCACCAACCGCAACCTCAAGCAGGAGGCGGCCGAGGGACGCTTCCGGCCCGACTTGTACTACCGGCTCTCGGTGTTCACCATCCTGGTACCTTCGCTGCGCGAGCGGGCTAGCGACGTGCCGCTGCTAGCCGCGTTCTTCCTGCAGCACTTCGCCGCTAGGCTAGCCAAGCGCCTGCCCGGCCTGGCCTCCGAAACCGTGGGCGCGCTGCAAGCCTACGCCTGGCCCGGCAATGTGCGCGAGCTTAAAAACGTGTTGGAGCGCGCTGCCATCTTGGCCCCAGCGGGCGAGTTATTGGCGCTGGAGTATTTACCTGAGGAATTTCAGAGCGGCGCCCGCCCGGCATTCTCAACCGACGACGAAAGCCTGCGGGCGCTGGAAGCCAAGCACATCCGGCGGCTAATGGGCGACTTACAGGGCAGCAAGCCCGAGGTAGCCAAGAAGCTGGGTATCGGGCTGACTACGCTGTACCGGAAGTTGCAGGAATACGGGCTGGAGGAGTAGCCCTAGCCCTGCCCAGGGCGTAATTATTTTGCAGCCCAGGCTATTCACCCCGCACTATGTCGTTAAAAACCCAAATTCGCCTGGGCGTTTTCATCATGCTGGGGCTGCTGCTGAGCCTGGGCAGCTACGTGATTGTCACCATTCACCGGCTCGAAACCGAGGCACCCAGCGTGCAGCAAACCAACGCGCTGGCCGCCCAGCGGGCCGTGTATTTGTTTTTGCTCATCAGCACGTTGCTCGGCGTGGTGCTGATGGTGCGGCTGCCGCGGCTGGTCACGCGCCCGCTCACGCGCCTCACCGCCGACGTGGAGCGCGTGGCCGCGCCCGGCCCCGTGACCCGCGTGGCCGTGACCCGCAACAACGAGGTGGGCCACGTGGCGGCGGCCGTCAACCGCGTGCTGCGCCAGGCCGAGGACGAGCGCCGCGCCACCCTGGCCGAGCTCATCACCCAGCGCAACCGCACCGACAGCCTCGTGCGCGGCCTCGACGAGGGCTTGCTGCTCATTGACCAGCACGGCCTTATTGTGCTCGCTAACCCCGTGGCTTGCTTGCTATTAGGCCAACCCGCCAAAACCCTGCTCAACCAGCCCGCCGCGGTCGTGGCCAGCCACAACGAGATGCTGCGCGAGTGGCTGCGTGCCCTCGACGCGCCCGCGGCCGCTAGCCCCGCCCCCGAGAGCATGGCCGAGGCTAGCCGGCCCGCCGGCCCGGTTTTTATGGTGCGGCCCCACGGCGAGAACCTGCACTACCAACTCACGGTGAGCGAGGTGACGGAGCTGAACGAGGAGCTAAAAAAGGCCGTGCCAGCCGGCCACGTTTTTTGCCTGCGCGACGTGTCGGCTTTTAAAAACCTCGACCAGGTGAAATCGGAATTCTTGGCCACGATTTCGCACGAGTTGAAAACGCCGCTGGCTAGCATCAACCTCAGCCTGATGCTGATGCAGGACGAGCGCCTCGACGCGGCGCGGCGGCAGGAAATAGCCAGTGGCATCCGCGCCGAAACCCAGCGGCTGCTGGGCATGGTGGGCCAGCTCATCGAAGTGTCGCGGCTCGATGCGGGCAAGGAAATTCGCCTCAACCTGGCCGCCGTGCCGCTGCCCGAGGTGGTGCACTACGCCACCGACACCGTGCGCGCCCAACTCACCGACAAGGACTTGCGCCTGGCCGTGCACTTGGCCGAGCCCCTGCCCTGCGCCCTGGCCGACGTGGAGAAAACGACCTGGGTGCTTATCAACCTGCTCTCTAATGCCATTCGCTACTCGCCGCACGGCGCGGCGCTCACCATCCGGGCGGTGCCCTGGGGCGAGATGGTGCAGCTGAGCGTGGAGGACCAGGGGCCGGGCATTGCCAAGGAATTTCACCAACGCATTTTCCAGCGCTTCGGCGGGGTGCTGGGGCCGGCCGGGCAGCAGCGCGGCAGCTCGGGGCTGGGGCTGAGCATCAGCCGCGAGTTTATCACGGCGCAGGGCGGGCAGCTGTGGGTCGAGAGCCAGCCGGGCGCCGGCAGCTGCTTCACCTTCACGCTGCCAGCGACGGGAAATTAGGCAGGGGGAATTAAGAATGAAGAATTAAAAATACTACGCGGTGGGGCGCCGGGCTAATTGAAGTTGCTGCGCGCGCCGTTGCTAAAACCCCGTTCGGCGGCGGTCGCTAACCTCACATTCTACCGCTCAGTATTTTCTATTCTTAATTTTTAATTCCCAATTGTACACTGGCACTGCATGAGCCACTCCGTAAGCGGGCCCTCTTCGCAAAAGAAAGCTACCCGGCCGGGGCCGGCGGCGGGGGCACCCAGCTGGGCCAGCAGGCTGGGGGTGAGCAGGTAGCCCAGGCACACGGGCCCGTCGAAGCGCTGGGCGGCGCTGGCCAGAAACTCTTTATTGACCCAGCGGCGGTCGGCCTCCTCGGGGGCGTTGCGGCTGCGCAAATCGATTTTCCAGCACGTGCAGTTTACTTCGCGGGCTAGCCGCAAGATGGCGTAGTAGCCCTGCCGCAACTCGGCGGCCGATACCGGCCGGTGCCAGCGGGCTACCAGCAATTGCATGTCGGGGCGGTAGCGCAATTCCAAAAAATCGGCTTCTTGCAGCAGGTAGTTGGCGGTGGGCACGGCAGTCATGGGCAATGGGGATAAGACTACTAGGCAGAGGTTGTTTCGACAACGAAGGTTGCCTGAAGTTTAGCCGGGCGAGGGCTTTATTCGCCCGGCGGCAGGGGTTTGCTGACCAACGGGGCATTTTCTTCGGCTGGCACGGGCACTAAGCTAGGAGCCAAAACTGTAGCCTGCATGAGCCTTTCTACTACCGGCCACCCCGGCTTATTTTGCCCCTATGATTCGTCGCATTTTGCCCCTGCTCCTCATCTTTGCCAGTGTGCTGCCGGCCGCACTGGCCCAAACCAAAACTAACATCAAGCCTAACACCACTTCCGCCGCCCCAGCGGCCTACCCCGACGCCGCCCGCTACCCGCTCAGCCGCTACCCTTACTACCAGGGGCCCGATTTGGGGCTGACCTTCGACCGCGACGGCCGGGGCACGCTGCGCGTGTGGGCGCCCACCGCCGAGGCCCTGTGCCTGCGCCTCTACACGGCCGGGGCGGGCGGCGCGGCCACCGCCACCCACGCGCTGGCCCGCAGCACCAGTGGCACCTGGATTATCAGCCTGCCGGCCGGCGCCACCGGCTTCTACACCGTGCAGGCCACTATCGGCGGGCGCACCTTGGCCGAAGTAGCCGACCCCTACGCCCGCGCCGTGGGCGTGAACGGCCGCCGCGGCGCCTGGCTAGCCCCCGCCACCGCTAGCCCCCCCGGCTGGGCCGAAGACCTGCGCCCCAAAATGGGCGCGCCCACCAGCATTGTCATCGGCGAGGTGAGTGTGCGCGATATCTCGGCCAGCCCACAGTCAGGCATCAAAAATAAGGGGAAGTTTTTGGGCCTTACCGAGCCGGGCACCACCGGGCCGGGCGGCGTGCGCACCGGCCTGAGCCACTTGCAGGAGCTAGGCGTGACGCACGTGCACCTGCTGCCGGTTAATGATTTTGCGGCCATCGACGAGAGCCAGCCGGCTAGCCCCACGCGCTACAGCTGGGGCTACGACCCGCTCAACTATTTCGTGCCCGAGGGCTCCTACGCCACCTCGGCCCAGGACCCGGCGGCGCGCATTCGCGAGTTCAAGCAGGCTGTGCAAAGCCTGCACGACCACCAGCTGCGCGTGGTGGCCGATGTGGTGTTCAACCACGTGGCCGACGCCGGCACCAGCGCCTTCGAGCAGTTGGTGCCCGGCTATTATTTCCGCCACGAAGCCGATGGTAAGCTCTCGAACGCTACCGCCTGCGGCAACGAGGTGGCCTCCGAGCGGCCCATGGTGCGCAAGCTCATCGTGGACGCCGTGGCCCACTGGGCCCGTGAGTACCACGTCGATGGCTTTCGCTTCGACCTCATGGGCGTGCTCGATTTGGAAACGATGCGCGCCGTGCGCGTGGCCCTCGACCAGCAGGACCACAGCATTTTCGTGTATGGCGAGGGCTGGGCCGCCGGCGCTAGCCCCCTGCCCGAAGCCCAGCGCGCCGTGAAGGCCAACGTGGGGCGCCTTAATCGCATTGCGGCCTTCGGCGACGAGCTGCGCGATGGCGTGAAGGGCCACTATGCCCACCAGGCCGAGGCCGGCTTCGTGGGTGGCCAGCCGGGGCTCGAGGAAAGCGTGAAATTCGGCATTGTGGCCGCCACGCCGCACCCGCAGCTCGACTACGCCAAGGTCAACTATAGCAAAGCGCCCTGGGCCGGCCAGCCCGGCCAGGCCCTCACCTACGTGGCCTGCCACGACGACCGCGTGCTCTGGGACAAGCTCAGCATCGCCAACCCCACGGCCACCGAAGCCGACTTAATTCAGATGGATGCCCTGTGCAATACCATCGTCTTCACATCGCAGGGCGTGCCGTTTCTGCCTATCGGCGACGAATTTTTGCGCACCAAAAAAGGCGCGTCCAACTCCTACAACTTGCCCGACAGCGTGAACCAGCTCGACTGGGGCCGCAAGGCGCAGTACCGGGCCGTGTTCGCGTTCTACCGCCAGCTGCTGGCTTTGCGCCGGGCGCACCCCGCCTTCCGCCTGCCCAGCCAGGCATTGATTGCCCAACACCTGGAATTTTTGCCCGGCCTGCCCGCCGGCACCATCGGCTACCAGCTGAAAAACCACGCGGGCGGCGACGCTTGGGCTACCATCACGGTGCTCTTCAACGGGCTGCGCCAGCCGGCCACCGTGCCCATGCCGGCCGGCAGCTACAAAGTGGTGCTACGTGGGCTCGACATCAACCAGAACGGCCTGGGCGAGCCGCTGGCGGCCAGCGCGGCGGGCATACCGCTAGCCCCTACTTCGGCGCTGGTGTTGGTGCAGTAAGCAGTAATTGGCAACCAGAAAAGTGCTGTTGTGCCGAGCTGGCCGAAGAACCTCCGCCGCACTACTAGGGGGTGGTTTGGTAGAGGTGCTTCGACCAGCTCAGTATGACGGCTATTCTTATTCTCTGGCCCTAGTTAGCGGCTACGGCCCCGGCTGTTGCGCCCGTGCTAGCGCCGACTTCCTGCGCGGCAATCCACAGCACGATATTCTTGATATCCTTGTCGCTTAGCTGCGGAAAGGCGGGCATCTGCTGCTTGCCGTAGTCGTTGAACAGCTTCACAGCGTACTCGTCGCCGGTGGCAATGACTTTGCTGGAGTTTTTCACCCACGGGACAAGCCACGAAATGGGGCGCCGCTTGCTGATGCCGGCCAGCGCGGGGCCCACCACCTTGTCGTTCACGGCGTGGCATTGGGCACAGTTATTTTTGAACAAGGCATCGCCGGCGGCAATGGCAGCGGCTTCTTCGGCAGTAGCGGGCACGTAGGCCGTGGCTACGGCGCGAGCAGCGCTGCTATCGGCGGGCATTTGCTGCGCGGCCACCTCCTCCCCGGCGGGCGCCAGGCTCACCAGCCCACCCACGTTGAGGGCCAGAAAACCTATCAGCAGAATGATGAGGCCCATTCCAAAGGAAAGGGCAAAGGCGGCCGGGTTCGTGCGCATGGCAGTGAGGGCGTTAGGTAAGAGGAAAAGTCCCAGGTAAGAACTGTTCAGCCCGGCTTTTGCTTTCTGAAAAAGTTGTTTTTTCAGGAAATATTCACCCTTCTTTTTGGCTGAGTGCTAGCGCACCTGCCGGCCCTTCCAGCGGTAGCCCCGGCGGCGCTGCCCGGCTAGCCCCACGGCCAGCGCGTAGGGCGCATACAGCAGCTGCAAGGGCAGCAGCCAGGCCAGCCAGCGGCGGCGGCGCAACAGCCCCAGCGTGGGCCACAGCAGCCAGGCATCGGCCCCCAGCTTGAGGGCCCAGCCGGCGGCAGCCCAGGTTGCCAGGGCGGGCCAGCCAACGGCCAGCAGCCCACCCAGCGCCAGGCTCACATTGGCGCCCACCACCAGCAGGGCTAGCTGGCGCGGGGCATGGGTGCGGTAGTGCGGATATTTGCTGGCCCAGCGCACGCGCTGCCGCAGCAGCGCCCGCAGCGTGGCCGGCGCGGGCGTGTCGACCACGGCCTCAGCCTGGGCCAGAAACCGCACGCCGGCCGGGTAGCGCTGATGAATTTTATGGAGCAAGAACTCGTCGTCGCCGCTGGCTAGCCCCGCGTTATCGGCGTAGCCACCCACTTCGTGGAAAGTAGCGCGGCGGTAAGCCAGGTTGGCGCCGTTGCACATAGTAGGCCGGCCCCGGGCAATGCAGCCCGCCCCCACCCCTATCAACCCGGCAAATTCAAGCCCTAGCAAGCCGTCAAACCACGCGCCGCCCGGCGTGAGGCGTACCGGCCCGCTGATGAAATGCAGCCCCGGCTGGCGGGCCAGCAGCGCGGCGTAGCTGGCCAACCAGCCGGGGCCAGGTCGGCAGTCGGCGTCGGTGCACACCACCCACGGGGCGCGGGCCTGGGCTTCGGCGGCGGCTAGGGCAGCTTTTTTGCCGGTGGCGCCGGGCGGCAGGCTGATGAGCCGCACGGGAAAGGGCGCGGCCAGGGCGGCGGCCTGCACGAGGGCAGCCGTGCCGTCGGCCGAGTGGTCGTCGGCGATGAGCACCTCGAAAAGGTGCGGGGCCAGCGTTTGCCGGCGCAGGTCAGCCAGCAGGAGCGGCAGCGCCGCGGCCTCGTTGCGAGCGGCGAGGAGCACGGAGAACTGAGGCGCGGGGCGGGGCACCATCCCTTGCGGCCCCTTTGCCAAAGCAGAAGCCTTGGGAGAAAAGGCGCCCGCCCGCAGCCAGGCCCACACCACCGCGTACAGCGCTGGCACCAGCAGCAGCAACACGCCTAGCCCCGCGCCCATGCTAGCGGCGCTGCTTGTGGCGCAGCACCCGCAGGCCGGGCAGCAGCAGCAAGCCCAGCGCGCTGGGCAGCGCAATGTTGATAACCCACAAACTGAGGCTGGCGCTCAGCACCGGTAGCAGCGGCTGCCCCAACAGCCCAAACAGGTGCGTGGCCGAAAGCTCGCGCACCCCCACATCGGCCAGGGCATTGAGCGAGGGCACCAGCGACTTGAACAGGAACGTGCCCGCCACCGCTGCCACCGCCGGCCCTAGCCCGCCGCGCACGCCGTAGGCATACAGCAGCAGCAAAAACTGCCCGCAGAACACCGCGTAGCGCAGCCCCGAAATACCCAGCACCGCGTGCAATTCGGCGGCCGAGTAGGTAGGCATCACGGCCAGGTAGCGCCGAAAGCGCCGCAGCGGCCGCACTAGGCCCAGCGCGGCCAGCAGTAGCCGTGAGCGGTAGAGCGGCAGCAGCGCCAGCGCCCCCACCAGCCCGGCCGCCACGGCCACGCCCGCCTGCGCCGCCGGGTAGCCCACTAGGTAAAACTTCAGCAAAAAATACAGCAGCCCCGCCCCGCCCGCCAGCACGGTAGCTACCAGCTGCGCATAGCGGCCCAGAAAGACCGCCCCCACGGCATCGAGCCGCCGCCCGGGCAGCTCTAGGATGCGCGCGGCGTAGTCGCCCACTCTGTTTGGGGTGGCAAAGCCCAGCGTGAGGCCTAGCAGCACTGCCCGCAGGCTGCGCCCGAAGGAGTGGGCAGGGGCCAGGTGGCGAGCCAGGCGCTGCCACTTCCAAGCCTCCAGGCCCCAGTTGAGGGGCACCAGGGCTAGGGCAGCCAGCACCGGGCCGCGCCCGGCGCCCGTGAGCGTGGCCGCCACCAGCCGCCGCCACGCCGCCGCCGTATCGGGCGCCCCAAATACCGAGTGGTAGAGCAGCCCCAGCGTGAGCAGGCTGACCCCGATTTTGGCCAGCAGCACCCAGCGCGGGCCACGGCGGGGGGCCGGGGGCGGCGCCGGGGCGTAACTTTGGGAGAGATGGCCATTTCCCGCACCCTGCCCCCCTCCGCCCCTATTCAACGGCTGCCCCCGGCCGAGAAGGTCATCATGGGCGTTGACCCCGGCACCCAGATTATGGGCTACGCCGTCATTGAGGTGCGCGGGCAGCACGTGAAGGTGCTGCAATACGACGTCATCAATATGAAGGCCCTGGGTACGAATCACGCCGTAAAGCTAAAGCGGATTTTCACCCGCATGCTGGAGCTCATCGACGAGTTCCTGCCCGATGAGCTGGCTATCGAGGCCCCGTTCTACGGCGTAAACGTGCAGAGTATGCTTAAACTGGGCCGGGCGCAGGGCGTGGCCATCGCGGCCTGCCTCTCGCGCGATATTCCGTTTGTGGAGTACGCGCCCACCAAGGTCAAGCAGGCCGTCACGGGCTCGGGCGCGGCCGATAAGGAGCAGGTAGCCCGCATGTTGCGCCAAACCCTGGAGCTGCCGCCCATCGAAGAAGCCCCCAAATTTCTGGATGCTACCGATGCCCTGGCTGTGGCCCTGTGCCACCACTACCAACAGGGCAACAATGTGAAGGCCGGCGCCAAAAGCTGGGGCAAGTTTTTGGAAGATAACCCCGGCCGCACCCTGGCCGCCACCACCACGCGCAAAAAGGCGGCTAGCCCCAAGCTCAAGTAGGCACGCCGGGCCATCCCGCTGGGCGGGTGAAAGGCGGCATTGGCTCAGTAAAACAGGCCATTCGCAGAATCATTTCCGGGGCGCCGCCAGCGTAAAGTAGATTTGTACGGGTCAAGTTTTTCTGCTTAATATACAACTTACCCAGCCGCTTTCCGTACTCGCTCTGCTATGCTATCTTTCGCTACTACCTTCCCCGGCTCTTTCCTTCGCTTGGCCGCCGTGCTGCTCGCGTTGCCGCTGCTTGTGAGCACGGCCACCGCCGCGCCTAGCACCGACGACACGCACCCGCTCGCCAAGCGTCATACCGCCGCCAAGCCCAAACCCGCGGCGCCAGTCCTGGCTACCCCCCAATCCGCGATTGTGCCGGCCACGGCACTTGCTGCTGAGCGGCCGGCTGCTATTGAGGAGCCGCAAACCGTTCAGCTCAAAGGCATTGTGTTGAACACTGATGGCCGCCCCTGCGCCGGAGCCAGCGTGTACCCGGTGGGGGCGCCTCGCCAGCTCGTTGTTACGGATGCGCAAGGAGCCTTTTCGCTGCCTGTGCCGGCCGGTGTGCCCGTAGCGGTGCGCGCCGAGTATTTTGGCGAAGGCAGCAGCCGGGTTGAGGTTCCCTCGCCGGGCACTGAGGTGCTGCGCATCAAGCTCGGCCGGTAGTTCCCGCCGCGGCGCAGGCTACCACAAAGTATCACAAGCCCTTCTTTCCCGGCGGAAAGAAGGGCTTTGCACTGCTGGGCCCCCCAGGCAGCGGGCGTACTCATCCGGGCAGCGTGCAATAGCAGCGGCAAAGCCCGGTGCGCTGCTTAGCGACTAGGCTCTATGTCAAGCAAGAATTATAATTCGGCCAGAAAAAGGCGGTATTCACACACTTTTTAGCACTTCAAGCTGGTCGCCTTTTACTTTTGACATTCGCTAGCCCCTGCCAGGCCGGGTAGACGGCTGCAGCGCGCGCCAGTGCACTGCGGATTGCCAATAGCCCGCCCCCGCATTTTACATATTATTAAATTATTAGCCCACAGTAATTTCGATTGCTCATTAAGCTCATTGTTGCCACCTGGGAAGTTTTTATAAGGTATTCCGAGCATCCACGGCCGCAAGTAGCATTGTTTTTATATAAATAGTCCAGCTATTCTATTTACGCTACCTACGCCCCTGATGTCTTTGCCTTTAGCCCCGGCCGTTCCGGCCAACGAAACCTCCCCCGCCGAGCTGTTGGCTAGCCTGCGCACCCTAGCCAGCTTATCGGAGCAAAATCCTAATCCCATTGTGCGGCTCGATGCCACGGGCCGGCAATTGTATGCCAACCCTGCTGCCCTGGCGCTGCGTGAGGGTTTGAGCCGGGCTGAGCAGGTAGCCGTACGCCAGCAGTTGCGTGCCGCAGTGAACCAGGACATAAGCAACACCGAAATTCGGGTGGGCTGGCGGCACTTTTCACTGCAGAAGGCGGCTATCGTGCCCCCCGAAGGCAGCGTGACGTTTTACCTGGCCGAAACCACGGCCCGCGTGCAGGCCGAGCGCCAGCTGGCCGACCAGCAGGCCCTGATGAGCCAAGTCTTGGATGCAACGCCCAGCCTCATCTTTGTGCGGAATGACCAGCACCAGATTGTCTTTGAAAACCGGGCAACCACCCAGCTGCGTAGCCGCACGGGCTATGCCCATCCCGACCCTGCCGCCGCCCAGCCGCCCACATCCCGTCAGATTGCCGAGATGCAGTCCTACTTTAGTACCGATGCCCAGGTGTTGGCTACCGGCGAGCCCTCCACCACCGAGGCCACTGTCACCCTAGCCTCGGGGGAGGTGCGCCATTTCTGCACCATTAAGCGCTTATTGGTGCGGCCCGATGGCACGCAGCAAGTGCTGGTACTAGGCAACGACATCACCGAGGAAAAGCTGGCGGCCGACGCGCTGGCCTGCCGCGAAAAGCAGTACCGCGACCTGATGATGCACTCGCAGGCGCTCATCTGCACCCACGACTTGCAGGGTAATATCCTCACGGCCAACCCCGCCGCGGCCGAGTTGGTGGGCCGCCCGCTAGCCTCCCTGCCCGGCACCAACCTGCGCGACTTGGTAGCGCGCGCTCAAAAACTAAGCATCGGGGCCTACCTGCGCGGCTTTACCAGCAGTGATAGCCAGCGCGGCACCGTGGCCATGCCGGGGGGGCGCTTTCTGCTTTACGACAACTACCTGGTGCGCGAGGACGGCCAGCCAGCCTACGTAATCGGCTACGGGCAAGACATTACCGAGCGGGTGCTGGCCGAGCAGGCCCTGCGCCGGGCCAAAACTGGCGCCGAAGCCGCCGTGCAGGCCCGCGAAAACTTTCTGGCCAACATCAGCCACGAAATCCGCACGCCCCTCAATGGGGTGCTGGGTATGGCTAGCCAGCTCGGCAAAACGAACCTTGACGGGCGCCAGCACGAGTTTGTGCGCACTATCCGGCACGCGGGGCAGCACCTGCTGCACGTTATCAACGACGTGCTCGACATGGCTAAAATCACCTCGGGCAAGCTGGAGCTGGAGTCCGTGAACTTCAACCTGTGCGACTCGATGGGCGAGGCCCTGCGCCCGCTCATGGCCCAGGCCAAGGAAAAGGGCCTGCACTTTGCCGGCACCCCGCTGCGCACCACTTGCTCGCACCCCTGGGTGCTCGGCGACCCGCACCGCCTCAACCAGATTTTGATAAACCTGGTGGCCAACGCCATTAAATTTACCCCGGCCGGCGGGCGCGTGGTGGTTATCGGCGAGCAGATTTCCGAAACGCTGTCCACGCTCACCGTGCGCTTTAGCGTGGAG
The DNA here is from genome assembly GCA_964385095.1 of uncultured Hymenobacter sp. Classification (GTDB taxonomy): domain Bacteria; phylum Bacteroidota; class Bacteroidia; order Cytophagales; family Hymenobacteraceae; genus Hymenobacter. Next base: position 51,144 of record CAYLNN010000001.1, on the reverse strand, counting down.
GACACGGGCATCGGCATTGCCCCCGATAAGCAGGAGTTTATTTTTGAGGGTTTCACCCAGGCGTATTCCGACACCACCCGGCGCTTTGGCGGTACGGGCCTGGGCCTGAGCATTTCGCGGGCCCTGGTTGAGCAGCTGGGCGGCCAGCTCATGCTCAGCAGCCAAATGGGCCGGGGCAGCACGTTCGCTTTTACCCTCACGCTGCCCAAAGCGGTTTCGCCGCAGCCTAGCGCGGCCCCACTCGATGCCTACGATACCGGTGCCCTGCGCGGCCGCCGCCTGCTTGTGGTGGAAGACAACGAGATAAACCGCACCGTGGCCCGCCTGCTCTTCGAGGGCTGGGGCGCCCACGTGGAGGAGGCCGAGGATGGCCTAATCGGCGTGCAGCGCGTGCGCGATGAGCCCCAGCCCTACGACGTGGTATTGATGGATATTCAGCTGCCCGGCCTCAATGGCCTCGATGCCACGGCGGCCATTCGGGCCCTACCCGACCAGAAGCGGGCTAGCCTACCCATTGTGGCGCTCACGGCCAATGCCTTCCGGGCTGACCGCGACCGCTACCTGGCCGCCGGTATGAATGCCTGCCTGGCCAAGCCTTTCGAGGAGGAAGAAGTGTACCGTACCCTGGTGCAACTGCTGCCCATGCCAACCCCCGCGCCGCCGTATGACCTCAGCAAGCTGCGCACCCTGGCCCGGGGCCGCGAGGAGTTCGTAGTGAAGATTATCAATTCCTTTTTGCGCAACATCCCGGCTAGCCTCGCCGAGCTGCAAGTTGCCGCCAATGCCGGCCGCTGGGCCGAAGCTGCCAAAATTGCCCACCACATCAAGCCCAGCCTCGAATCGGTGGGCGTGCCCCAGGTGGCCGAAGCCATGCAGCAGCTCGAAGCCGCCGACGACCTGCCGCGCCTGCCCGCCGCCGCCGCGCACCTGGCTAGCCAGGTGCAGCGCACCCTAGCCGCCCTGCCGCAGGAGCTAAGTGGGCACTAAACACTAAAGCAAGAGGAGTAATGAGCTGTAAACAAGTTATTTACAGCTCATTACTCCTCTTGCTTTGGTATTTGGCAACCGCCTACAAATTGCGCAGGTGGCGCGTAAATTCTTCCTGATACGACTTGCCCACGGGCACTTCATAAGGCCCTAGCTTCAGCATGTTGTCCTCGATGGCCTCGATGCGCCGCACGTTTACGATGTATGAGCGGTGCACCCGCACAAAGTGCGCAAATGGCAGCCGCTCGCTCAACGCCTTGAGCGTGAGGTACACAATGTGCTTCTGCGTGGTAGTTACCAGCACGGAGTAAGTCGATAGCGCCTCGATGTAAAGCACTTCGTCGAAATTGATTTTAATGGTTTTGGTGCCCACCTTCACGAAGAGGTCAGTGGCTGGCTCGGCAACTTTGGCGGGGGCCGGCGCGGGCGCCGGGCGCTGAGCCAGCACCTTCGCCACCGCCTGGCTGAAGCGGACAAACTCAACGGGTTTAACCAGGTAATCAACAGCTTGCAATTCGAAAGCGGCTACCGCAAATTCGCGGTGGGTCGTAACCAGCACAATAGCCGGGGTGGGCCGGGGCAGCAGCTTGGCCAGCTCCAGGCCCGTGAGGGTGGGCATTTCCACGTCGAGCAGCAACAAGTCGCACTGCCCGCCGCCCCTGAAAAAAGCCAGCGTTTCGAGGGCACCGGGCAGCGAGCCCACCAGCTCCAGCTCGGGCGTCAGGTCTACCAGATGCTCCAGCGTGAGGCGGTTTATTTCGTTGTCATCGACTATGAGGCAGGTCAGGCGGTTGGTTGTGGGCATCGTGTGGAAGACAGCGTGAAGAGCTCGCCGCAACGCAAGCCAGGTGTAAGGATATCAACCTGCAAGCTACTAGCGGCCAGGCGTTCGGCGGTGCGGCGCGGACCCAATAAGCTACACTAATTGGCAGGCGCTTCGCCTAAAAAACAGCGCTTATCCTCCATTTATTAGCCGCGCGCAATCCTAAAAACGCCGGGCTAACTGGTTGGTGAACAGGAAGCTTTTGCTTTTTGGCTAACCAGCCCGGAGCCGCCGGAAGCCTCGCGCAGCTACGCGACCCCTAACTGAATTTCGCCGCGCAAAAAAGTAACGGCGTAGCCGCCGATATCCACGCGCTCGCCGCGCAGGCGACACCAGAGTTCGCCGCCGCGCGCCGACTCCTGGCGGGCAAATAGCTCGGTTTTGCCCAGCTTTTCGGCCCAGAACGGGATGAGCGTGCTGTGCGCCGAGCCCGTAACGGGGTCTTCGGGCACGCCTACTTCGGGGGCAAAAAAGCGCGACACAAAATCGACTTCGCCCGTACCCGGCGCAGTGGCAATCAGCCCAAGATAGCCCAAGTCGGCCAGGGCCACAAAATCGGGCCGCAGCGCCAGCACCTCGTCGGCGTGGGCAAACTCGACGACCAAATCGCGCGAGGCAAGCACGGCCCGCGGTGTGGCCGCGCCGGGGCCCAGCGCACGCAGCAGCACTTCGGGGTGCTCGGCAGGGGCTAGCGGGCGCGGCGGGCGGCTCGGAAAATCGAGTACCAGGCGGCCGTCGGCCTCGCGGCGCACCTTCAGCAGGCCGCTCTTGCTTTGAAACCTGATTTCGGGCTTGGCAAAGCCGCGCTCGTTCCAGAGCACGTGGGCGCTGGCTAGGGTGGCGTGGCCGCACAAGTCAATCTCGAAGGTGGGTGTGAACCAGCGCAGGTGAAAATCAGCTACTTCGCCTTCCAACGGCACAAAAAAAGCCGTCTCGGCCAGGTTGTTTTCGGCCGCAATCTGCTGCATGGTGGTATCGGGCAGCCACTCCGAGAGGAGGCACACGGCGGCGGGGTTGCCGGTGAAAGGCTGCCGGGCGAAGGCGTCAATCTGATAAACAGGAATGATGGGCATGGGGCGGGGAAAGAAGGCACGACCGGAGCACACCGCCCCAGCCGCACCGCGATAAGTCGCCGCAAAGATGCACCCCGCAGGCGCCGCGCTAGGCCGGCCGCGCGGCCTGAGCTAGCACTATCTCCAAAATTCGAGTCGCCTTGTCGGCCGCAAAAAGCTGGTCGAAGTCAGCAGAATCCAGAATTTGCTGCGTTACGGCTGGCGAGGTTACGACCGTTTTGCCCGCGTAGCCGGGCGCCGTGAGGGCAAAACCGCCGTCGCGCAGAGTAGCGTCTACCGCCACGATAACTGTATGGGAAGCCAGCACCTGAAAAAAATTGCTCATTGGACCATTACGAAGATTAAAGTTAATTTACTTTTATTCAGCTATCTGGAAATTAAATTGCCTGGCACTTAATTCGGCGGGCTAGGCAAAGCAGGCGGGCACCCGCCTTGGCGGTGCATCGCAGGGCTAGCCCCCGGTATTACAAATACGACAGCCACCAGTGCGCGTGCCGCTGCTTGTAGCCCTGGTACCAGCGGCACGGCCAGTAGAGCAGCGCCACCGCCACCGCCCACACCACATAAACGCGCAGCAAACTGTGCTGGTAGGCGGGCGGCCAGTCCTTGATGGCCGCGAAGGAAAGGTTGATAGCCTGCCCGAAAGCCAGGCGCGTCCACACGTAGGCCCCGCCGCTGATAAGGCAAAAATGCAGTACGAAGTAGAACAGCGGCACCCGCCCGTAGACGCTCAGAAAACGGCTGAGCCAGCCGGGCAGCCGCTCGGCGCTCGCCAGCAGCAGCAGCGCCCCGCCCAGCGTCAGGCTCAAAAAAAGCAGCGAAGGGGGGTATTTGGTAACGTTCAGAAACGAAAGTAGCGTGTAGCCGGTACCGCGCGGCTGCATGCTCCAGGGCGCCGGGTCGCCGTACCAGTTGGTAGCGCGCAGGCCGGCGAAGAACAGCAGCGCCGCCCCGCCCGCCAGGCGCAGCCAGCGCGTGCGCAGGGCCGGGGCAGCCCCAAACCAAGGCCCAGCTACGTAACCCAGCGCCATCGTGGCCGCCCAGGGCAGGATGGTGTAGGCCGCCAGCACGGGCCCCAATGGCGTCGGAAACAAAAACGGACTGTGGTAGAGCAAGGCCCCACCCAGGCTAGCCCCAGCTACGGGCTGGCTAGCAGGCAAAAGGTGCTGCCCAAAAAGAATGGCCAGCGCCAGGCTAGCCAGCAGCCAACGTGGCAGCCAGATGGCCCCCGCCAGCAGCACCATGCTACACCCCAGCGCCCAAATTACCTCCAGCACCAGCAGTGGATAGCCCCATTGCAGCAAGAAATTGATAAGTATCAGCTCAAGCACTACCAGCCAGAGCCCACGCGTGAGCAAATAGCGGCTGGCATGCCCCCGGCCCGGCTGTTTTTGCTGATACAAAAAAACGCTAACGCCCGCCAGAAACACGAACGTGGGCGCGCAGAAATGGGTAACCCAGCGCGTCAGAAACAGCGCCGCCGGGGCCTGCGCCACGTCTTCGGGCCGCATCGGCGTGGGGCACCAAAACTCGCGAATGTGGTCAATAGCCATTAGCACCATGGCTAGCCCCCGCACCACATCAAGGGTCAGCACCCGCGGGCTAGCAGCGCGCCCAAGGCCCACCGCAGCCGGCGCTAAAGTAGTGGGAAGCTGATTCATGCAGCCAAAATAGCACCTGCACGCACACAAAAAAAGGCCCCGCTGGCGAACAGCGGGGCCTTTTCAGGAAGCTATTAAAAGCAAGTGGTACTTAAACCAGCGATACTTTAACAGCGTTCGGGCCTTTTTTGCCCTGGGCAATTTCAAACTGCACTTTGTCGTTCTCGCGGATTTCGTTCACGAGGTCGGTTACGTGGACAAATACGTCCTCGCCGGTGCTGTCTACTTTGATGAAGCCGAAGCCTTTGGTTTCGTTGAAGAATTTTACGGTTCCTGTCTGCATGATGCTAGGGAAAAAATGGGGGTGATGAAAGCAAGCAGCAGCGAACCTGTGTGATTAATGTAGCGAACTACCCTAAACGGTACTGAAACGTGGCGATTTGCCTTTTGTGCCCCGAAGGTACGTCGGATTTGCTGCGCGGGCCCTTGTGTGCCAGTCGGTGGGCCTAGGTACAGGCTGGTTATTAGCGATTCTAACCGGTTTGTCGTAAAGCAAAAGCTGGCAAATAATAGCCGCTAGGCCTATTTCCCTTTTACACTAGATTTTTATGACGATGAATTTCATTCGGCGCGGCACGGGCCAGCCGCTGTTGCTTTTGCACGGTATTGGCGGCAGTTGGCGCTCGTGGCAGACCATTTTGGACGGGCTAGCCGAGGAGCGCGAGGTTATTGCCGTAGACCTGCCCGGCTTTGGCGCTACCCCGCCGCTCAGCGGCCCCGTGACCATCGCCACCCTAGCCGACGCCGTAACTGATTTTTTGCGAGCGCACTACTTATTGGGGATTGACGCCGTGGGCAGCTCGATGGGGGCGCGCCTGGTGCTGGAGCTGGCCCGGCGCGGCGGCGTGCTGGGCACGGTGGTATCGCTCGACCCTGGCGGCTTTTGGCAGGGTTGGGAGATTCCGTTTTTCTACCACACCGGCAATGCAGTCATCCACTTGGTGCGGGCTTTGAAGCCCATATTGCCCGCGCTCGCTAACAATGTAGTGACACGCACATTGCTGCTAGCCCAGTATTCGGCCCACCCCTGGCAAGTACCGGGGCCAGTGGTGCTCGACGAGCTGCGCACCTATGCGCAAAGCCCTTCCTTTGATGAGCTGCTCTATGACCTGGCGTATGGCGAAGTGCAGCAGGGTGCACCCAAGGGCGCTATCACGCCGCCGCTGGTTATCGGCTGGGGGCGGCAAGACCGGGTGTGCCTACCTAGCCAGGCCCAAGTGGCCCGCGAAAAATTTCCCGACGCCCAGTTCTATTGGTTCGACAACTGCGGCCACCTGCCGCAGTGGGACCAGCCTGCCGAAGCTACCCGCCTGATTTTAGCCACCCTACGGGGCGAGCCTCTTCAAGATAGCAACCTAGCCCAGGCCGGGCCCGCTACGGCTACTAAGCCAGTACCGCAACTGGTAGTAGCCGGCATAGCCGCGCTAGTGGCTGGTGGCGCGTGGCTGCTATTCCGCCAACGCCAGGTGCAAGACTAGCTGGCGCTACCCACAACTTTTACCCAGCGCGTCGGTGTTTACGCAAGCACCGACGCGCTATTTTTCTCTTTTTATGGCTACTGATTATCAACCCATTGCCTGTGGCTTCTACGACGAACTAGAGGCCATTGCCACTCGCAAGAAGCAAGTATACGTGCAGTATTTCAACGATTTGCGGCAGTTATGCCAGGGCACAACCACCATCAAAACCTTTGTCACCCGCGACCACGCCGAGTATGCGCTGCTCGCCTCGGGCGAGGAAGTGCGCCTCGACCACATTATTCGGGTGGACGATATGGCAGCGCCTGGCTTTGCTGAATACCCGGATTTTCGGTGTGGCTGCTAGGCTAGCCTTATGCCCATCCGTCGTCTTCAAGTAGGTGGCCCGCCTGAAGTAAAAACATCCTTAAGAAATTGTAAGTGGCCATATCGGCCTCCACATGCTCCTTTTGGTTGGTTTGCATGAAACGACATTCAAAACAAATATTTAATACGCTCACTAATTCGTCCGCCTCGTTATAAAAAGCCAAGGCATCGCGGTAGATGGGCGGACACATCGTATAATATTCCTGTTTGCCGGCTCGTTGCAATGCAGCAGCTAGCTGCTGCAACTCGACTGAATCTGCCGCCAACCGCGCGCCTATGGTAGCAGTTGGGTTGATAGCCATTCGCTCATCCGTCAGGGTTATGGAATGAGATTCCAAACTTTCTACTTGCTGCCAGAGGGCTGCCCGCCTCATGTAGCGGGCAGTTTCCAACTTTTGCGTGAGCTGTTTTTTTAAGCCAGCAACTCCGGGCCTCGTTGAAAAGAGTACGTCACCGAGTAGCTGAGCTGCTGTTGCTTCCAAAATTCGGCTATCGTCATGGCGTATTTGTAGAAGTGAGGCGCGGAGCTACTAGCCTACGTCCAGTACTGCACCGGCGCGTTCGGAAAGCGGCGCTGCCACTCGCTGTAGAACCAAGCTTTTAGCTCCTTCATCGTGGGCAGGTCGTACACGTATTTGAGGCCACCAAATTTGTTGCGCTTTACGGCGCGGGTGCTTTCATCGAGGTCAAGGCTCGTGTTGGGGTACCACCCTAGCAGCACCTCCTTTGAGCCGGGCGTGAAGCGGTGCGTAACAAACTCCACGGTGAGGTCGCAGTCGAAATCGAAGGCCGCTTGCAGGCGGTCGAACAGCTCGCCGTAGTGCCGCTGCCAGTCGGGCAGGGGCATGATGGGCGCCAGCAGCACGCCCACCGGGTAGCCACCGCCGCCCTGCGCCACCGGCAGGGCTAGCCGCCGCAGCGCCTGGATGCGGGCCTCAATACTGGCCGTGCCACCTTCGAGCTGGCGGGCCAGCGGCTCGGCATTGAGCGAGGCGCGGGCGCGGGTGTGGCCGCCGTGCGGCAGGCCCAGCAGGCTTTTGACGTGGTCGTACTTGCTCACGAAGCGCAGGCGGGCGCCCTCGCGGCCGGCAAAGTACTTCACCGTTTCGGCCAGTGCGCCGGTGAGGTGCTCGATGCCCAGCACGTCGGTGTAGCAGCTGGCCTCGAAGCTCACGGGGCGGTCGGCGCGCTCATAGAGCTGGGTGTTTTGCAAGAGCTTAGGCAGGTTGGCAAAGGCGCGCACCACGGGCGGCCCGCTGAGGCTGCCGGCCAGGTAGCAGTACTGGCAGTGCGCGGGGCAGCCTTCGGCCAGGTTGAGCTGGTAGTCGGCCGAGGGCGGCGTGGGCTGGAGGCGCAGCGCCCCGGCGGGCGCGTTTACCACGGCCAGGGTGGTTTTGGCGGTGCGGTAGGTGGCGCGCTCGTCGGCCCCGCGCAAGCCGGTAAGGCGGTTGCTTTTGAGCAGCTCGATGGGCAGGTTGAGCGCCTGGGCACGGGCCAGAATCTGCTGGCCATATTCTTCCTGCAAGGCGTCGGGGGTGAAGAGCACGCGCTGCGGCTGCCACAGCTTGGCACCGTGCGTGCGCGGGGCCCCGGCCTCGGCGGGGGCTAACGGGCGGGCAATTTCGGGGGCGTTGAGGACGGGCAAAAAGAGGTCGGTCTGCATTACGTTCTTAACGCCAACGGGCCCGAAATGGGTCGTTTCGGCGCCTAGTTGTCCCTCATTTTTAATCTTAATTAACAACAACTTACTAAGCCTAAACGGCTTCTTTCGGCTGCCTGACTCCCCTGCCCTCCCCGGCCCCTTGCCCGACAATTTGTGGCCTCGACCTCAAAGCGCTGGAACGAGCGGGCTAGCCCACTTTTGCGTATAGCCGGCCCATGACCGACGCCCCCCTCATCCTCACGCTGACCTTGGACGAAGCCAGCCAGGCTTTTTTTGACGCGCAGCGCAAGCATTATTTTCCGCCCAAAATCAATTACCTCGGGGCGCACCTCACGCTGTTTCACGCCCTGCCAGGCGCGGAGGAAACGGCCATTAGGGAGCACCTGGCCGCTGTGGCGGCCAGCCAGCTCGCCCCGCTGCCCCTAGCCGTAACAGGCCTCAAGTTTATGGGCCGGGGCGTGATGTATACCCTAGCCAACGCCGAGTTACCGGCGCTGCACCGGCGCTTGCAGCAGCAGTGGCAGCCCTGGCTGTCGGCCCAGGACCAGCAGGGCCTGCGCCCCCACATTACGGTGCAGAATAAGGTAGACCCGGCCGTAGCGCGAGCCCTGCTTGCTGAACTGGAGGCGGGCTTTCGGCCCTTCGAGGTGCAGGGCACGGGGCTGGCGCTGTGGGCGTACCGGGGCGGGCCCTGGGAGCAGCGCCAGGTGTTTCCGTTTGGGGCGGGCTAGGCTACTAAACGAGGGTGAGGAAGCTGCTGGCTTCCAGAAACTCGCTGAGCAGCGGCTGGGTACTGGCCCCCAGGCTAGCCAGCACCAACTGGGGCGGGGTGAGGTAGCCGGGCACCGACTGCCAGTTGAGACCGGTGGGCCGGGGCGCAAAGCTCATGTACCACTCCGCAAACTCGCGCTGGGGCAGCAGGCCATCAGCTAGCTTTTCGAGGCGGCCGTGGCGCGGGTCGGCCGCAATGCGAGCGTAGAGGCAGCGCACGGCCGCCGGGCAGCCTTCCAGCACCTGCAAAAACCGGCCGCCCCCGTACATGAGTACGCCCGTGACACCGGCCCGCTCATTAAAACCCCGCGACCGCTTTAGCAGTTGCAGCAAGGCTGCTTCCCCAAAATCAACAATGGCCGTACTAATGTAGACGATGCTATAACAACCTCCTAGCTCACTTTCCATCCTAGCTGAGCACCCCGGTGCTCGTCGTCTTTACTGAGTTGTTCTTAACCATGCTTTGGTTTTGCAGTTGCGGCTCGCCACTACAAATTTATTGCCACAAGCGCTATTTTCTTCACTTTTATGGATTTAAAAACTTCTCCCGCCAAGCCGCTGACTGCTGATATCGTGCTTATTGGCGCGGGCATTATGAGCGCCACGCTGGGCGTGCTGCTCAAGGAACTGGACCCTAGCCTAACCCTGGCCGTGTACGAGCGCCTCGATGAGGTAGCCGCCGAAAGCTCCGACGCCTGGAACAATGCCGGCACCGGCCACTCGGCTTTTTGTGAATTAAACTACACCCCGCAGCGCCCCGATGGCAGCGTGGACATTTCGAAAGCCGATAAAATTGCCGAGCAGTTTGAGCTCAGCAAGCAGCTTTGGGCCAGCCTTGTGGAGGAGGGTAAGCTGCCCGACCCGGACGCTTTTATCCACAGCATTCCGCACATGAGCTTTGTGTGGGGCACCGAAAACGTGGAGTATCTGCGCGCGCGCTACACTGCTTTGCTAGGGTCGCCGCTGTTTCGGGGTATGGAGTTCAGCACCGACCCGGCCGAGATTGCCAGCTGGATACCCTTGGTGATGGACGGCCGCGACCCTAGCCAGCCCGTGGCGGCCACGCGCATGGCCATCGGCACCGACGTCAACTTTGGCACGCTCACCCGCTCTTTGTTTGATAACCTACGCCAGCAGCCGGGCGTGAGCTTCGAGCTAGGGCAGGAAATTGAGGACTTGCGGCGCAAGGAAGGCGGCCTGTGGCGCGTAAAAATCCGCGACCGGGCCACGGGCAAGAGCCGCAAAATCTACACGCGCTTCGTGTTTATCGGGGCGGGCGGCGGCTCGCTCACGCTGCTCGAAAAATCGGAGATTCCGGAGGCCAATGGCTTCGGCGGCTTCCCCGTGAGCGGGCAGTGGCTGAAGTGCACGCGCCCCGAGGTGATTGCCCGCCACGATGCCAAGGTCTACGGCAAGGCTGCCGTGGGCTCGCCGCCCATGTCGGTGCCCCACCTCGACACCCGCCAGATAAACGGCCGCCAGGAGCTGCTGTTTGGCCCCTACGCCGGCTTCAGCACCAAGTTCCTGAAGCGCGGCTCGTACGCCGACTTGTTTCGCTCGATTGAGCTGGGCAACATTCGGCCGCTGCTCTACGCTGGCGCACACAATATTCCGCTCACTAAATACCTCATCGGGCAGGTGCTGCAAACGCCCGAGCAGCGCATTGCCGCCCTGCGCGAGTACTACCCCGAGGCCCGCCCCGAAGACTGGCAGCTCGAAACCGCCGGCCAGCGCGTGCAGGTCATCAAGAAAGATAAAAAGCAGGGCGGCGTGCTGGAGTTTGGCACCGAAGTAGTGACGGCCGCCGACGGCTCCATCGCGGCGCTGCTCGGCGCTTCGCCGGGGGCTAGCACCGCCGTCAGCATCATGCTCGATTTGGTGCAGCGCTGCTTTCCCGAGCACGCCGCCTCGGCGGCGTGGCAGGCCACGTTTCGGCGGCTGGTGCCTTCCTTTGGGCAGCATCTGGCTGATAATGCGACCCTCACGGCCGCGGTGCGGGCGCATTCAGCCCAGGTACTGAAGCTGGGCAATGCCAGGTAAGCTTGCGCTTTCCTGGCGGTTCTTTTCCTCAAAATGGCCAGCCACCGCTTATTCCTTATCCTATGAACTGCCTGCTGCTCATCGATTTCCAGCTTGATTTTCTGCCCGGCGGCTCGCTGGCCGTGGCCGAAGGCGACGCCATTCTGCCGCTGCTCAACGGCTTGCAGCCGCGCTTCGACCTAGTAGTGGCTACCCAGGACTGGCACCCGGCCGGACACCGCAGCTTTGCCAGCGCGCACCTCGGCCAGGCGCTATTCAGCGAAATACAGTGGCAGGGCCTACCCCAACGCCTGTGGCCCGACCACTGCGTGCAGGGCACGCCCGGTGCCCTGCTGCACCCCGGCCTGAACCTCGACCGGGTGGAGGCCATCTTTCGCAAAGGCACTGACCCTGACCTGGATAGCTACAGTGCGTTTTTCGACAACGGCCACCGTCGCGCCACTGGCCTCAGCGCCTACCTGCGGGCGCGGGGCGTCACGCAGGTGTTTGTGGCGGGGCTAGCCAGCGATTACTGCGTGTATTTCTCAGCGAAGGATGCGCGCGGCGAAGGCTTTGAGGTAGCCGTGCTGGAGGATGCCAGCCGGGGTATTGCGCCCGCGAGCATGGCCGCTGCCAAAACTGACTTGTTGGCGCGGGGCGTGCGCTTTGTGCAGGCTAGCGAGGTGCTGGCGGGCTAGCCTACGCAAGGTATGCCTAAGCAAAAACCGTCTCTCGTGCTGCGCAAGCGCAGCACGAGAGACGGTTTTTGTAGTTCCTGACTAGTGCGCTTACGGGTTAATCGTGACGATGCTACCGTCGGCGTTACGCTTGAGCTCAGTCACTTTCACGTTGCGGAGCCAGGTTTTGCCGCTAAGCTGGGTATCGTGGTAGAAAATGTACCATTTGCCCTTGAACTCCACAATGGAATGGTGGGTAGTCCACCCTTCCACGGGGTTCATAATCACGCCTTTGTACGTAAAGGGGCCAGTGGGCGAGTCGCTCACGGCGTACGCCAGCAAGTGCGTGTCGCCGGTCGAGTACGAGAAATAATATTTGCCCTGGTACTTGTGCAGCCAGCCCCCCTCGAAGAAGCGCCGCTTGGTATCGCTGGCCAGCAGGGGCTTGCCGGCTTCGTCCACGATTTTGAGTTCCTGCACCGGGCCGGCAAAGTGCTTCATGTCGGCGCTGAGCTGGGCTACGCGCGGGCCAATGGCGGGCTCGTTACCGTCGGGCTTTTTCTCGGGAGCGTTGGCATCGTAGGTGCCGGTTTTCCAGCGTTGCAGCTGGCCACCCCAGAGGCCACCGAAGTACATATAGGCCTTGCCGTCAGTATTCATAAACACGGCCGGGTCAATGCTATAGCTACCCGCGATGGGCGTGGCCTCGGCCTTGAACGGACCGGTAGGCGACTGGCTGGTGGCCACGCCCACGCGGAATACGTCCTGCTTGTCCTTCACCGGAAAATACAGGTAGTAGGTGCCGTTTTTGAAGGCCGCATCGGGGGCCCACAGCTGGCGGCCGGCCCAGGGAATATCCTTCACATCGAGCGCCACGCCGTGGTCGGTAACCTTGCCGCCGATGCTGTCCATTGACAGAATGCGGTAGTCGCGCATGGCAAAATGGTCCCCTTTGTCGTTCTCCGGCATCCCCGTCTCAATGTCGTGCGAGGGGTAGATGTAAATCTTGCCGTTGAAGACGTGCGCCGAGGGGTCGGCCGTGTAGATATTGCTGATGAGCGGCTGGGTCAGGTACTTAGCCTTGCTGGCCGTGGTATGGGCCGCGGCGCCGGGGGCGCCGGCCGCGGGCTGGTCGGCGATTTGGGTGGGCTGGCTTTGGCAGGCGGCGAGGGCTAGCGGGGCGGCGAGCAGCAGGGCCGCCCGGTGAGAAGCGAGGGTACGCAGCATCTTCGGGAGAGGTGGTTGGTGGTGGGGCCGCAAGCTAGCGCGCAGTTTTTTGGCTTATCTATCGGTTTCGTTTAGATAGGACCTAGCCGGGCGGAGCGGGCGCAACCACGGCCCGCCCCGCCCGTTTTTACGGCATGAACTTACAGCCTCGCACCACGGCTTCTGGCTGGCAGCGCACTACGTATCGCATTATTTTTGAGTCGAATACGCAGGCTGGGCGCGCCTTCGACATTGGCCTGCTGGTGGCCATTGTGCTGAGCGTGGTTACGGTAGTACTCGATAGTGTGGAGCACATCCGGCTGGTATATGGGGCATCTCTGCGGGTGCTGGAGTGGTTTTTTACCGGCCTTTTTCTGCTCGAATACCTGGCCCGGCTGCTGGTGGTGCGCCGCCCGCTAGCCTACGCGCTAAGCTTGCTGGGCATCATTGATTTTTTGTCGGTCATTCCTACGCTGGCGGCACTGCTGGTGGCTAGCAGCCGTTATCTACTGGCTATTCGCACGCTGCGGCTGCTGCGGGTATTCCGCATTTTCAAGCTGGGGCGCTTCGTGGGTGAGGGCGAGTTTATTGTGACGGCGCTGAAGGCCAGCCGGTTTAAAATCCTGGTTTTTCTCTCGGCCGTTCTCATGCTAGCCACGGCAATGGGCTCGCTGATGTACGTGATAGAAGGCGGCCAAAACGGCTTCACAAGCATTCCAAAAAGCATTTACTGGGCCATCGTGACGCTTACTACGGTGGGCTACGGCGATATTTCGCCCCACACGGTGGTGGGGCAGGTGCTGGCCTCGGTGCTCATGATTTTGGGCTACGCCATCATTGCCGTACCTACCGGCATTGTGTCGGCCCACATGGCCGGTGCAGCTGGCCCGGCCGCGCCGGGCGTCAAGCAGGCGGCCTGCCCTAGCTGCCAGGCCACCGGGCACCGGCCCGAGGCGGCTTTTTGCTGGCAGTGCGGCGGAGCGGTGTAGCGCGGGCCCTGGTCGAGCAGCGAACCCCTGCGCAGCCTTGCAGACTCGCAGAGGCCGCGCTACACTGCTTTTACTAGCCGTTCATTTGCCGGAAGCGGGCATCCAGCTCGGCCCGCGAGGCTAGCCGGCCACTTTCGGAAGTGCCGAAGCCGACTTCTTCTTCGCCGGCGGCGAGGCGAGCCATAATACTATCGGCAAACTCCTCGACGGGCACGGCCCAGGTGTGCAGGCCCGGCCCGCCGAGGTCGGTATTGACGGCGGGCGGCACAATTTCGAGCACCCGCACGCCGGTGTCGGCCAGTTGGCGGCGCAGCGAGAGCGTAAACGAGTGCAGCGCTGCCTTGGTGGCGCTGTAGATGGGCGCGGCGGCCATCGGTGCGAAGGCCAGCCCCGACGACACATTAACGATAGCCGGCTCGCGCTGCTGGCGCAAGTGCGGCACCAGCAAAGCCGCCAAGTGAATGGGCGCCTCCAGGTTGATAGCAATTTCCTGGCGCTGCTGCTCCCAGGCGGCAAGGTCGGCGGGCAGGTCGGCCAGCTGGAAGCGGTTTTGAATACCGGCGTTGTTAATCAACACGTTGAGGGCCGGAAAATCGGCTACTACCTGGCTGGCCAGCGCGGCGCGGCTGGCGGCCTGGGCGAGGTCGCACTCATAAAAGTGCAGGCTAGGCACCTGCTGCCGGGCCTCTTGCAGCTTGTCGGCCCGCCGCCCACAGATGATAACTTGGCTGCCCGCCTCAGCAAAGCGCCGGGCCAGCGCCAGGCCGATGCCAGTGGCACCGCCCGTGAGCAAAATAGTGTTGTGGGAGAGATTCATTGGAAAGGAAACTGGACCTCAAGGCTTACGCAGAACTGCCCCACCCGGCTAGGGCCGGCGGCTACCTTTGCGGCGTGGAAACCCCCTCTCCTACCTTGCGCGCCGCCACGCCGGCCAACGTGCCCGCCTTGGCTAGCCTCATCAACCGCGCCTACCGCAGCGAGGCTAGCCAGGCCGGCTGGACCACCGAAGGCCACCTGCTCGATGGCCCCCGCATCGACGAAGCCACGCTGCTGCAAATGCTGGCCGCCCCCAATGCCGTGCTGCTACAAGCTGAGCTGGTGGGCCAGCTAGCCGGCTGCGTCTACCTCGAAAACCAGGGCAACTATCTCTATCTGAGCATGCTGGCTGTGGACCCTGGCGCCCAGGCGCACGGCCTGGGCCGCCAGCTGCTGCACGCCGCCGAGGCACACGCCCGGCAAGCTGGCTGCGCCACCATTAGGATGAGCGTGCTGGCGCTGCGCACCGAATTGCTGGCCTGGTACGAGCGCCAGGGCTACCGCCGCACTGGAGCCAGCGAGCCGTTTCCGGCTACCACACGCTTCGGCCGGCCGCGCCAGCCGCTGACGTTGCTGGCGCTGGAGAAGAGCCTTGGGGTAGTTTGAGTGGCAAAAAGTATGGGCGTAGCTGAAATAGTTATGCGCCGCATACTGCTTCAGCTACGCCCATACTTTTTCTTCACGTCTTAAATTACGCCAGCTTGCGCAGCAGGGCCAGCAGCTCGTGCTGGGTGGCCTGCGTGCGGTCGTGGGCGTACCAGGTGTGTATCTCGCGTATGTAGTCGTCGTGGGCCATGCCTTCGGCTTTCAGCTTGGTTAGCAGGGCCTGCGCCTCGGCGGGGCGCGGGCCCCAGTGCGTGATTTCGGCTAGGGTATCGGCGCGCAATATTACCAGCTTGGGGATGGAGCGGCTGCCGTTGGTGAGGTACTGGTCGGTGATGTCGAGGTTATCATCGCGCAGAATGTAGGCGGTGCGCAGGTGGCCGGCGCTAGCCTGGGCCACGGCTTCAATAACGGGCACAAGCTGGGCGGCGTCGCCGCACCAGCCTTCGGTGATAATCAGCCCGATGTAGTGGCCGGTGAGGCTGGCGGCAGCGCTAGCCAGCTCGGGCAGCAGCTTGGCAGTTTTATCGAGGCGGCTCATACGCTGCACGTTGAGCGCGGTGTACTCGGTGAGTTCCGGCGACTGCTGGGGGCCGGTGGTTTGCCCCTTGGCCAACGCCTCGTCGATAAGCTGCCGGTAAGCGGCGTAGGAATAAGCGGTAGCTAGGCGCTCGGGGCTGATAACGGGCTCGGAAGAAGAGGAAGACATGCGAAAAAATTAAACGCGAATGGGCTTATGGAAAGCAGCGTGGGGAATTAACCTACACAACAACAGGCAAGTGTGTGGCGAACGCAGTTGCTTGCCTTGCAGGTAGCGGCCCCTACCCCACCGCTGGAATTTGATGTACGGATTGCGCGGCCGGCTAGCCATACCTGCGCCGCTACGGACCGTTGCCAGTTGGGGCCCGCTGCCGCTCTGGGCGCGCCAGCGCAGCTCACGGCGCCGCTGCTGCCCAGTGGCCCGGCCGGAACGGCGCAAAACCGGCTTGCCTGGTGCCGCTAGCCCCTTACCAGGGCCGCAGACCTAATGCCCGCCCAGGGCGCCGTGGCTGCCCGGCCGCGCACGGCTTAGCTTTGCGCCATGCCCAGAATCCTGCTCATTGGCGCAGTGCTGCTAGCCCTGGCGGGCTGCCAGTCGGCCACCGCGCCCACTACTGCCAGCCCCCCCGGCGCGCCCGCCGGGGCCGTGCCCAGCGTTATTTCGATGCCCACCGGCACCCCCGCGCCTACCGCCGAGGCGGCCCGCGCTGCCGTGGCTCGCTACCTGCAAGGCCAGCCCCAGGCCACGCGCTACGTGCCCGATTCGGCCAGCATCATCAATGCCGATGCGCACTGGCAGGTGCTGGTGCCCCGCACCGACTGGGCCCAGCGGATGCCTAATAAAGCCGCTTTTGAGGTTGACAAAGCCACCGGCGAGGTGCGCCCGCTACCGGTTAAGTAGCCTGCCTAATAAATATTTATTCAGCAAAGAGGGCCGCCCACGTTGGGCGGCCCTCTTTGCTGGGCGAGGGCTAGCCAGCGCCTATTTCATCACTTCCAGCCAGCCCTTCACGCGGTGGCCGTCGGGGTAAGTGAGCAGGTAGTAGTAGAGGCCGGCGGGGTGGCCGGTGGCGTCCCAGTCGTTGTGGTACACGGCCACATCATGCACTACCTGCCCCCAGCGCGAAAACAGCTGGAGCCGCGGCTCGCAGCTAACCGGCAGGCGGAAATACTGGTTATCCTTGTCGCCATTGGGGGTAATGACGTTGGGAATGGGCTGGTTGAGCACCTCGACTGCCGCGAGCGGGGCCGTGGTTTCGCACTGCGCGCCCAGGTAGCGCAGCACCACCCGGGGCTGGTAGCGGCCGGCCTGCTGGTAGGTGTGGCGCACGTCGGCGCCCTCTTCCGGCGGGGTGCCATCGCCAAAATCCCAGCGGGCGGGGCTGCCCCCGGCGTTGGTAAAGCGCACTACTAGGGGCGCCTGCTGGTCTTGGGGGCAGGCCACCGGCGCCCAGGCGGCGAGCAGGGCTGGCACCGGGGCCACCGCCACGCGCCGGCTGGCACTGGCTGTGCAGCTACCACTCGCCACGGTATAGCTCAGCACCACCGAGCCCGCAAAGCCAACAGGCGGCGTGAAGAAAAAGCCGGTTGTGGCCGTGCCGCTCACGCCGCTGCCGCTCCAGGTGCCGCCCGCGGGGCTGGCCCCGCGCAGCCGGAACGCCGCCGTGGTGCCGGGGCACAGCACGGTATCGGCTGGCAGGCTAGCCACCAGCAGCGGCGTAACCGTGACGGTGAGCGCGCGCTGGGCATTGCACGCCGAGCCATTACCGACTATGTAGGTGAGGGCAAACGTGCCCACTCCGGCCTGGCTAGGGATGAAAAAATAGCTGGTGCCCGACACGCTCACGCCCGGCCCGTACCAGTAGCCCCCGGCCGGGGTGCCCACCAGCGGATAGCGGGTGCCGTTGCTCACGCACAGCGGCGAGGGCAGCGCCGCGAGTACCGGCGGGGTGGTGCCCACTACCACGTAGCGGCGGGTGCTGGTGGCGGTGCACGAGTTGTCTTGTGCGGCCACGGTGTAGGTCAGGTCGACGATGCCCGGCGGCACGGCGGCGGGGTCAAACCGGAAGCCGGTGGCTACCGAGCCGCTCACGCCGGGGCCCGCCCAGGTGCCGCCCGGCGCCGTGCCAAACAGGCTAAGGGGGCTAGCCGTGTTGCACAGCGTGGCGCCGGGGCCGGCCGCGGCGCGCACCACTTCCACCCGGCGCTTCACCTGCACGTTGCAGCCCAGGGCGTAGGAGTAGGTAATTTCAACCACGCCATTTACCAAGTTGGGGTTGAAGACCGCGCCGGCGGCCGTCGTCGTTACCCCCAGCCCGGTGAAGGTGCCGCCCGCCGGCGAGCCCACCAGCAGCGTGGTGGGGGCCTGGGCGCCATCGGCCAGGCAGTACGAGGCGGGCAGCACCGTGGCAATGCTCACCGCCGCCGGGGCCACCACCGTTACCTGGCGCGTGGCCGTGCTGCTGCACAGGCCCGTTGCCACGGTGTAGGTGAGGGCATAAGTACCGAGGGCGGGCGGCGTAAAAGTGTAGCCCGTGGCCACTGAGCCGCTCACGCCGGGGCCCGTCCACACGCCGCCGCTAGGGGTGGCTTCCAGCGCCGAGGCCGCGCTGAGGCACACCGTTTGGGGCGGGCCCACGTCGGCCACGTCGGGCCGGAAATTGAGCACGAAGGCTGCGTTGTTGCAGTTGCCGCCCGTGCCGCTGGTGGCCGAGTAGTAGTTGGCCCCCGGCGGCACCGGAAAACTGGCCTGCGCCCCGCAGGTGCACACGGCCTGGTACACCACCCCGCGCGGGTCGAAGCGCGAGGTGCCGCCGTCTACGTGCTCGCCCCAGTACTGGTCGTTGGCGATGCCGCCGAAAAAGGTACCGTAGGCCAGGTTTTTCAGCCCCGAGCCAAACTGGGCCAGGTAAAAATCGGAGCCGTCGGTAATCGACTGCACGGCGTAGGCGGTGGTGGGCAGGCCCCGGGTGTAGCTGCCCGCGTTGGCACTCAGGTAGCCGCCGCCGTTCATCTGGTTGGCGCCGCCACCCCAGCCGCACACAAATACCCGGTCGCAGTTATCCACCAGAAAGGCGGTGGGCGAAATGTCGATGGTATTGCGGCCGCTGCCAAACACGGTGGCTAGCTGGGTAGTGCTCAGGTTAGCGTCGAGCTTATGAATGAACTGGTGGCCATTGGGCGTGGTGTAGAGGCCGGGCGTGACGGGGTACGCGCCCAGCGACTGCCCTAGCACGTAGACCCCGCCATCGGTGCCGAGCTGCACAAAATAGGCCTGGTCGTAGGCACTGGTACCCAGGTAGGTAGTGCGAATAATGCGGCTGCCATCGGCCGCGATGCGGGCCACGTAGCCGTCGACATTGCCGGCCAGGCTCGAGCGCAGGGCACCGGCCGTGGCGGGCAGGTCGGGGCTGAGCGTGCCGCCCGCCACGTACACATCGCCCGAGGTGGGCTCGATTTGCAGCGAGTAGGCCGCGTCGGCGGCATTGCCACCGAGGTAGCCGCCCCACAGCATGGTCGATAGCTCGGGCGTGAGCTTGCACACCACCCCGTCTACTGTGCCGCCCCGGTAGCTGCGCTGAAAGCTATTTGGCGTGCCGGCGGGTAGGAAGTCGGGCGAGTTCGTGCAGGAAGCAACGTACACGTTATCAAACTTATCAACAATAATATCACCCCGAAAAGAATCGCCGAAGTTGTGCGGCAGCTGCACACTGTTGGAATACTCTTGCAGGGGCACCAGGCCATCGTTGCCGGCGCCGCCCAGGTAGGTGCTGGCCCGCATGGCCGTGCCGTTGGCCGCGAGGCGGCACACCACCATGTCGGCCCCCACGCTCAGGTAGGGGTCGCCAGTTGTGCCGCCCCGGAAAGTGCGCTGCACGGCCGTGGCTGTCACGGGAAAGTCGCTGGAGCCCGTGGAGCCCAGCACCAGCAGCTCGCCCAGGCTGTTCACCACCATGCTGTGCGGGTACTCGCGCTGGTTGCCGCCCACGTACGTAGCCCAGGCCCGCGCCGCCGGCCCCGACTTGGTTACGTCGTATTTAATCAACCCCATGTCGATGTTGCTGCGAAACGAGGTCTGGAACGCGCCGGGGCTCACCGGATAGCCCTGCCCAAACACGATGCCACCCGAGTAGAGGTTGCCCTGCGCGTCGTAGGTGGCCGTGCAGCCCCAGTTGGTATAGGTAGAGCCGGTGTAGGTGGCGAACACCAGCGTGGGGTCGATGATAAGGGGCCGGGTGGGGTCGTAGGCGCCTACTTCGAAACGCACGGTATTGTCGGCGTCGAGGCGGTAGTGGCAGGCCACGGGCTGGTGGGCGCCGCCCGGCCCCAGCTGCCAGGCCTGGGGCGCCAGCTCGCGCACCACGCCCACGCTGGTGGCCAATTGCAGGTTGCCGAGGGCATCGAGTGTGGCCGGGGCGCCGGCGTGGCGCAGGCCAATGGCGGCCGGGCTAGCCCCCGGCGCCACGGTAAAGTCATACTCCAGCCGCTCGTCGGCATTCTCGTAGAAGCGGGCGTCCACGCCGGGCCATAGCTCGGCGTAGTGCAGCTCGCGGTAGCTGCGCACATCGGCGGCCCAGCGGGCGGGGTCGCTGCCCCGGAAGTAGTTGCGGTGCTCGGCGGTGCGGCCGGCTGGCACCAGGTGCGTAGCCGCCGAGGCGTTGGCAAAGCGCAGGTCGAGGGCGTGGCCCCGCAGCAGATAGTCGGCCTTGGGCAGGCGCGCGGCCGAGTCGGTGGCGTGGCCCGAGGCCCTGGCCAGCTCGCCGGGCGCCAGCAGGGCTAGCCGCAGGCCATCGCGCTCGGCAAAAAGCTGCCCGCCGCCCGGCAGCGCGGCTGTGTAGCGCACCGGCCCCGCGCACTGCCCCTTGTTCTCGATAAATTCGAGCGTGGGCTGGGCGGCCGGGCTAGCCGGCGGGCGGTCGGCCTGGGCCACGGCCAGCCGGGCTAGCAGGCAGGCAAACAGGGTAACGAGTGCTTTCATTTATTTTTTGCAGAAAAGACGAAAAAGCGCGTTCAAATATAGTCCGCGCCGCGCCCGCTGCCCCTTAAATACCTCACTTTTCGGGCCTTTATGGGCGCGCGGCGGGCTGGCCCGCGCGGGCAGCCACGCGGCGGCGTTTTGCGTATGACGGCCTAACTTACTTTTTCCTTTTCCTCTACCCCTAGCCTATGGACCAGGTAGCCGCTGGCGTTCACCAGCTGCGCATTAAGCGCTTTGTAAATGTGTATTTTGTAGAAACCGGCACGCCCGGCGAGTGGGTGCTCATCGACACGGGCCTGCCGGGCTCGGAGAAGGAGATTATCGCGGCGGCCGACCAGCTCTTTTATCCCGGCGCGCGGCCCGAGGCTATCCTGCTCACCCACGGCCACCTCGACCACATGGGCTCGGCCAAGGAGCTGGCCGCCCACTGGAAAGTGCCCGTAGTGGTGCACCCGCTGGAGCTGCCCTTCGTGACGGCCAAGGCGCTATACCCGCCCAGCGACCCCACCGTGGGCGGTTCGCTGGCCTTCATGAGCCGCTTCTTCCCCACTCAGCTACCTAGTTTAGAGGGAGTGGCTGAGGCCCTGCCGCTCGACGATGAGCACCCACCGCACCTGGTGCAGTGGCGCTGGCTGCACGTGCCGGGCCACGCGCCGGGCCAGGTGGCTTTCTTCCGGCTAGCCGACCGCACGCTGCTCGGGGCCGACGCCTTTGCCACCACCAACCACGAGTCGGTGCCGGCGGTGCTGCTGGGCTTGCCCGAAATCAGCGTGGCCGGCGCACCCTTCAACTACGATTGGGAGCTGTGCCGCCAATCGGTGCAAACCCTGGCCGACCTAGAGCCGCGCGCCATTGGCTGCGGCCACGGCCCGGTTATTACCGGCCCCGCCGCCACGGCTGGCCTGCGCCACCTGGCCGACCACTACGAACTGCCCAAGCAGGGCCGCTACCTGCCCGAGCCCGCCCGCACCGATGCCAACGGCGTCGAGCACCTGCCGCCCAAGCCCGCCGATAAGCTGCCCCGCCAGGCTGCGGCCATCGGCGTGAGCCTGCTGCTGGCCGGGGGCGCCTGGCTGCTGCTCGGTAGCCGCCGCCAAAAAACCAAGCGCTATAAGCGGCCGCTTAACTAGCGGCCCACCGCGGCCGGCGCTATTTTTGAGGATGGGCGGGCTAGCCAGCGCGCAGCATGGTGCTGCCCTGGCTAGCCCGCCCATTGTTTTTTTGTTCTGCTTCCCCGTTATGATAGCTCGCTGCCTGCTGGCCGCGCTGTTGGTTTCGCCCCCGGTGGCGGGGCCGCCGGCCGCGTTTTACACCACCTACACCTACACGGCCTACACCGTGGTTGACCTTACCACGGGCGAGCCGCCGACCCAGGTAGCGGGCGTGGGCGGCACCCTGGCCCTGCGCGCCGATGGCACGTATGCCAAGCGCCTGAGCTTGCTGCTCGGCGACAGTGGCCCGCGCCTGTTTCCGCAGCAAGGGCGCTTCACTACAAAGGGCGACAGCATTGTGTTTCGCTTCACCGACCTTAAGGGCTCGGATGTGCAGCGCGGCACGTACCGCTACAATGCCAAAACGCGCCGGCTCAGCATCACTATTCTGGGCTACCCCACCGGCAACAAAGGCATCTATGAGCTGGTGGCCACTGCGCCGCCCGCCCGCTAGCGCGGCTGGCCGATTGCCGCCCGCGCCCCGGCTTAGTAACTTGCACCCGCATTCGGGCCGTTCACCCCACCCCGCCGCCCGAATGGCTGATTGCTCACTGATAACTGATACTAGAAAAATGGGACGCGCATTTGAATTCCGGAAAGGCCGCAAAATGAAGCGCTGGGACCGGATGTCGAAAGACTTTACCCGCATCGGCAAGGAAATCGTGATGGCCGTGAAAGAAGGCGGCCCCAACCCCGATAGCAACGCCCGCCTGCGCACGGCCATCCAGAACGGCAAGGGTGTGAACATGCCCAAAGACCGCGTGGATGCCGCCATTAAGCGCGCCAGCGGCAAGGATGAGAAAGATTACCAAGAGGTTGTGTATGAGGGCTACGGCCCGCACGGCGTGGCCATTGTGGTTGAAACCGCCACCGACAACCCCACCCGCACCGTGAGCAACGTGCGCCTGTACTTCAACCGCAACAGCGGCGCGCTGGGCACGGCCGGCAGTTCCGACTACACCTTCACCCGCAAGGGCGTTTTCAAGCTGGCCGCCGAAGGGCTGGACCGCGACGAGCTGGAATTGGAGCTGATTGATGCCGGTGCCGAGGACGTGTACGAAACCGCCGAGGAAGACGAGCACGGCGCCGAGCATAAGTACATGGTGATTGAAACTGCCTTCACCGACTTTGGCCAGATGCAGAAAGCGCTGGACACCAAGGGCGTAAACATTGTGAGCGCTACCCTGCAGCGCGTGCCTAACACCACCGTGTCGCTCAACGACGAGCAGGCCGAAGAAGTGGAAAAGCTCATCGACAAGCTCGAAGAAGACGAGGATGTGCAGGCTGTTTACCACACCATGGGTTAGAGCGGTGCGCAGGCCGCGCGCTACTTTCCGTTAAAATTTCAACTCCCATGTCCCAGCCTACGTCCCTTATTCCGGCCAACGATGCCGAGCGACTGCGGGCGCTGGCGCCCTACCGGGTGCTGGGCACCTCGCCCGATGCCGTATTCGATGAGGTAGTGCGCTTCACGGCCAAGCTCTTCAACGTACCCATTGCGCTGGTGTCGCTGGTTGATGAGGGCAGCGTCTGGTTTAAGGCTAACTTTGGCCTCGGCGGGGCCGAGCGCGTGCAGCGCAACGAAAGCGTGTGCTCGGTGGCCATTCTGCAAGACGATACCACCGTGTATGAAGACCTGCGCCGCACGCCCTGCCAGCTCACCGAGCCCGGCGTGGCCGAGGCGCTGAATATGCAGTTCTATGCCGGGCACCCACTGCGCAACGAGGCCGGCTACCCCATTGGCGCCCTGTGCATTATCGACCGCCGGCCGCGGCAGCTCTCGGCCGACGAGCAGGCGCGCCTGCAAAAGCTGGCCGCCGTGGTAATGAAGATGCTCGACCTGCGGCTAGCCCTGCTGCACCAGCCCCAGAAGTCGGCCGCTGTGTGGCTGCTGCTCTACGACCACCTCGACCAGTCGCTCACCCGCCTCGACACCCTGGCCGAGCTGAGCCGCTGGGAAGAATCGCCCGACACGCCCCAGGCGCTGCTATATGAGCGCTCGCTGCAAGAGGAGGCCGAGCTCGTCACCAATATGCTCGATAGCCAGGCCAGCCGGGCGCTGGCCACCATGCAAACCACCTAGGCCCGGTACCCGCCGCCGGGTTGGGCCACCTGAAACGCCGCTAGCCGCCCCGCTAGCGGCGTTTGTCGTTTATTGCGATTCCTTATGAAAATTCTCCTTCTTTTCCCCTGCCTGCTGCCGCTGGCCGCCCTCGCCCAATCTGCCAACCCGCTGCCCCCCACCGACCCCAACATCCAGCGCTGGGTCGGTGAAGTATCGGCCAAAAACCTGGAAACCGACGTGCGCAAGCTCGTCAGCTACGGCACCCGCCACACCCTGAGCGACACCAAGAACAAGAAGCGCGGCATCGGCGCGGCGCGCCAGTATGTGTTCGATGAGTTCAAGAAATACAGCAAGGCCGGCGGCAACCGCATGGTGGTCGAGATGGACACCTTCACGCTGAAGGCTGATGGCAAGCGCGTGGACAAGACCACGCTGATGGCCAACGTGCTAGCCACCATTCCCGGCACCGACCCTAGCGACAAGCGCGTGCTCATCATGAGCGGCCACATCGACTCGCGCGTGACCGACGTGATGAACCGCACCGCCGACGCGCCCGGCGCCAACGACGACGCCAGCGGCGTGGCCGCTGTAATGGAAGTAGCCCGCATCCTAGCCGGCCAAAAGTTTCCGTGCACCATCAAGTTGGTGGCCGTGCAGGGCGAAGAGCAGGGCCTGCTGGGGTCGGGCCACTTGGCCGAGCGCGCCAAAAAAGAAGGCTGGAATGTGGTGGCGATGCTGAATAACGACATCGTGGGTAACTCCAAAGGCTACGACCCCGAAATCACCGACTCGCTGCACCTGCGCGTATTCAGCGAAGGCGTGCCGGCCAATGAGACGCCCGAACAGGCGCGCACCCGCCGCCAGCTCAGCTCGGAAAACGATGCCCCTAGCCGCCAGCTAGCCCGCTACGCTCAGACGGCCGCCCGCCAGTACGTGAATGCCGGCGGCTACTCGGTGCTGCTCGAGTATCGCCCCGACCGCTTTTTGCGCGGCGGCGACCACACGCCCTTCAACCAGCAGGGCTACGCGGCCGTGCGCTTCACCGAAACCAACGAGAACTTCAACCACCAGCACCAGGACCTACGCACCGAAAACGGCATCGAGTACGGCGACAAGCCCGAGTTTGTGGACTACCGCTACCTGCGCCGCACCGCCCAGGTAAACCTGGCTACCCTAGCCAGCCTGGCGCTAGCCCCCGCTGCCCCCCAAAAGGTGGAAGTGCTCACCGCCAAGCTCACCAACCGCACCGAGCTGCGCTGGCTAGCTCCCCAGGGCGGCCCCGCCCCCGCCGGCTACATCGTGCTGGCCCGCGAAACCAGTGCCCCGCAGTGGCAGCAGCGCTTCCCGGTGAGCACCACCACCGCCGACCTAGCCGTGAGCAAGGATAACTACATTTTCGGCGTGGTGAGCGTGGATGCGCAGGGACACGAAAGCACGGCTGTGCTGCCCGTAGTCGGGCGGTAGCGAGTCATGCGCGAGCACCGGGGTTTTTTATTGTTCTGCCTGCTATTCGGGTTCGGATTGTGTGCTGCCACCTACCAGGAACAAGCGGATGGCTCAACGATAAGCGATTTTATAGGGGCACTGCTATTAGGCTTGGCGGGGTTAGTGCTTTTTGTGGTGGCGCTAGTGCGCGCATTGAAGCGCACCGACCTATCATGGCGGCAAAGGCTAATTCCGCTAACTGGCTGGGTTTCGCCATTGCTTATCAGCTATATGCTGAGCTATTACCTCACTCGCCTCGACCGGGCGCCCAATTGGTTGGTTATCTCTAACCGCGAAAGCGTTGGATACGCGAGCTTCGATTTTAAGGGTGATGGCCGCTATAAGTACACCACTGGCAGCCCACTGGGCTCATTTTATGGCTACGGGCGCTACATACGCCGCGATAGTTTGCTGCATCTGCTGCCCGAGCCAGGCCACGAAATACCGCCCGACACACTGCTCGTTATTAGACCTTACTCAGCCGCCGCTGTGCCCCTATTTGGTAGCCTCACGCACGTGCTCTCCGCACAACGGAGCCAGTCTTACCCAAGCGTTTATTACGTACTGGAGTATCAGAAATCTGCTGATTAATTAATTAATTAATACTAGCGTGAGTTTAGGCACAGCCGCAACTCGCGCTAGTACCGGGGGCGGCGGAACGACCTGTTAGTACCCCCTATTTAATTGACTATTAACGCTCGCGTACCTTTTCAGTATAAGCCTATGAAACTGGCCGATAGAGTGGTTACCTATTTACCCATGCAAAGGCTGTGGACGGATGCCGAAGAGCTACGGGGCACCCGGATGGCTGAGCTGTCGGCCGCCGACGTTGCCAATTTGCTGCGCACCGAAACCGTATTTTTTGCCGTGGCCGACGTGGGCCTCAAGCTCCGCTGGATTGAGGTGGACCAGCGGTTTAATTTCTGGAAAGACGAGGGGCGACCTCACCTGGCTAGCCCGGCGGCGAGCAGCGAGCCAGCGGCTTTCCCCGATGGCTACGCCTACACGGCTAGCCTGTGGTCTGGCACCGATACCGCACCCATTATTTTACTGGAAAAGCTGCATTAAGCGGTTAATCAGTCAACGTCTGTTCTTTAAGTATGACGGCTACCCCGAACCTCCAACGTTTCCTCGACGCCCAAGCCACCGACTACGCGCCGGCCCTGGTTGAAATGCGCGCCGGCCGCAAGCGCAGCCACTGGATGTGGTACATCTTCCCGCAAATTCAGGGGCTGGGCTTCAGCTCGATTTCGCAGCGCTACGCCATCCAGGATGCGACCGAGGCGGCGGCCTACTTGCAGCATCCGGTACTGGGGGCGCGGCTGGTGGAAATTAGTACTGCCTTGCTGGGGCTAGTCAGCAGCAACGCCACCGCCGTAATGGGCAGTCCCGACGATTTAAAACTGCGCTCGTCGATGACGCTCTTTGCTCAAGTGCCGGGGGCTAGCCCGGTTTTCCAGCAAGTGCTGGACAAGTTTTTTGGCGGTCAGGCCGATGGGCAGACGCTCCGGCGCCTCGGCGGAGCTTAGCCGCCCCGGCGCTGCAGTAGTGGCGGCCGCCGCAACATCCGCTACAAAAACAGCGAGCCAATGGCGAGCAGCAGCGGAATGGTCATCACCACGGCGCCCAGCTTGAGAAACTGCCAGGTGCCGACCTCGATGTTCTCGCGCCGCAGCGCCACCAGCCACAAAATGGTGGCCAGCGAGCCCGTCACCGACAGGTTGGGGCCCAGGTCGATGCCGATGAGCATGGCGCTTTTCATGTGCTCCGACACCTGGGCGGTTTGCAGCACATTGCCCGTGATGAGGCCGGCGGGCAAGTTGTTCAGTACGTTGCAAAGCAGCGCTACTCCTACCCCACTCGCCCAGGTAGCCGCGGCAGCCGACTCGCTGGCCCCGCGCGTGGGCAAGCCACTGAGCCACTGCGTTATGCCCGTTTTATTGAGCGCTTCCACCAGCACAAACAAGCCACCAACCAGCGGCAGCACCGACCACGACACGCTGCGGGCCACGGCCAGCGGGCTTTTGCGCGCAATCAGCAGCACCACGGCCGTAGTCAGCACACCCGTAATGGCCGTGGCTAGCCCCAGCGGCTGGTCAAAGGCCGAAGCCACCAGCAGCGCCACCGCCGTAACCCCGATGCCGCCCAGCGCCACCTGCCCGCCGCGCCCAAGGGCCGGCATTTCGATGTCCTTTTCGATAGGCTGGCTTAATTCTTTGCGCTGCGTATAGCGCAAGGTGGCGTAGGTAGCGGCGATTGCCACGGCGGCCGGCAGCAGGTAGCGCGGCAGCCATTGCAGCAGCGGCGGCATATGCGCGCCGTAGATAACCAGGTTGGCCGGGTTGGAAATGGGCAGCACAAACGAGGCCGCGTTGGCAATGAAGGCGCAGATAAACAGGTACGGCAGCGGGTTTTTGACCTTGGCCGCCCGCACGGCGCTGGCCACGGCCGGCGTGAGCACCACGGCCGTAGCATCGTTGGACAAAAACGCGGTCACGACTACCCCCACCAGATAAACGAGCAGAAACAGCCGCTGCGCCGAGCCCTGGGCCAGCCGCGTGGCGTGGGCCGCCAGCCAGTCGAAGAGCTTTTCCTCGCGGGCTACCTCGGCCAGCAGCATCATGCCGGTCAGGAATAGGTACACATCCAGGCCCTTAGCCACGCCCGCTAGCCCCTCGGCGGGCGCGAGCAGGCGCAGCACGAGCAGCAACCCCGCCCCGCCCGCGGCCCACACAAACTCGGGCACTCTAAAGGGCCGACTGATAATCAAAGCAATAGAAAGCGCCGCAATCAGCCAGATTAACACTACACTCGTTGACACTACTAAGCTGCTGCTGAATACTATGGGGTAGAAACCCGGCCTTGCCGACGGGCCCGCGCTAAGGGCCCGCGCTACTGCCGCCCCCCGCAGACTACGGCACGCCGCCCCCACAGCGCAGGAGCAGGGCCAGCCGGCCGCTAGGGCGAAGTAGCCGGGGTCCGCCCGCGCATAAAGTGAGCAGCATACGCCCCTAGCAGCAGGAAGTTCAATTGTTTACCGGGCAAGTTCCCACTGGGTAGTGACTGGTTGCCTCGTCTTTAACAGACCTTCATGCGGCTACCTCTTAGAACAGATTTCTCAGACAACCCCCAGCCCCCGGTTGGCATCTGGATAGGCGGGCTTGCTAGGGTGAACTTTTTGCCGCCCCACCCATAACGGCGGCCTCCTGAGCTGGTACTCCTGGCAATGCGCAGTGGCCGGCCGCCGGTGCGGCGGGCTAGCCACTGGTTTTTTCAATTTGAAATCTTCGTTTGGACGCTGCCTGAAGGGTTTTAACAATTATTTTTAAAACAGTACTATGCGAAACAAAGTACCTGTTGTACGTTTGTTCTATCACAAGCCAAGTACCCTGTTACTACCTACTTCCTGGCCGCGCCTAGCTGCGGCCGCCAGCCGGTAGCCCCTAGCCGCCAACCGGGTGGCTGGGTTGCGCCGACGGCCTCCGCCGGCCCCCCTCGCGACTAGCCCGCTAGTCAGTCCAGCCTCTCCCGCCTTTGTGCACCTGCACCGGGCCACGCCTTTTCTTCTTCCCCACCGGAACCGCGGCCGGCTGGGAATGGAATCGCCGTGCCCACGCCGAACCCTTTTTTCTTCTTCGCGCCATGAATACCTCACTGAAAATCAACTTGCTGCTCTTTTTAGCAGCCCTGGCCCTACCGCTAGGTCTGGCTGCCCAAACCGCGCCCTCTGCCATCCGCGCCACCATCAGCGGCACCGCCGCCAGTGGCGCGGCCCAGGCCGAGCCGCTGCCCTTCGCCACGGTGCTGCTGCGCCACGCCGAAGCCACCGACACCAGCCTGGTAGCCAGCGGCCAAACGGCCCTCGATGGCACGTTTGCCCTGCCCCAGGTGCCGGCCGGTGCCTACCGGCTGCGGGTACTGGCTCTGGGCTACCAAAGCCTGGCCCAGGCCGTGCGGGTGGCCCCCGGCCAGCCCAGCGTGGCGCTCGGGCTGCTGAAGCTGCGGCCGGCTAGCCAGCAGCTGGGCGAGGTGCAGGTAACCGGCCAGCAAGCCGTGGTGCAGCAGGAACTGGGCAAGACGATTATCAACGTGGAGAAGGACCTGAGCAGCGTGGGCGGCACGGCCGTGAACGTGCTCGAAAACGTGCCCGCCGTGGCCGTAGACGCCACCGGCACGGTGAGCCTGCGCGGGTCCAGTAACCTCACGATTCTTATTGATGGCAAGCCGGCCGGTACCAGCAACGGCGGCCCCGGCCCGCGCCTCGACCAGATTCCGGCTTCGCAGATTGCGCAAGTGGAGGTGATGACCAACCCTTCGGCCAAGTACGATGCCAGCGGGGCGGGTGTCATCAACATCATCACCAAGAAGAACAAGAAAGAGGGCTGGAACGGCCAGGCCGCCCTGGTGGTGGGCACCGGCGACAAGTACTCGCCCAGCCTGAGCTTGAGCCGCCACCACGGCAAAGCCACCTGGAACCTGGGCTACGATGGCCGCGACCAACTGTACCGCACCCGCAGCAACAGCCAGCAGACGGCCCTCGTTGCGGACGGCCTCACTACCAGCCGCCTCTACACCACCCAGGACGGCACCGGCACCGAGCACAACCGCAACCACAGCCTGAACCTGGGCCTGAACTACGAGCTGCCCAAGGAGCAAACCCTGAGCGTGAGCGTGCAGCCCCACTGGGAGCACTCGACCGAGCTCGATAACCAGACCCTGACCCAGCAAACCGTGGGCGAGCCCAGCGTGACCACGCAGTACGGCCAGTCGGTGGCCGAGGTGAAGGTGACCGTGGTGGAGTCGTCGGCCGACTACCGCCGCACCTGGGAGGCGCACAAGGGCCGCGAGCTGACGGCCAGCGTGGGCGGGGTAAAAATCGACGCCAACATTCCGGTGAGCCAGCTGCTGACCGGCGGCGCCAAGCCCGCCGGCTTCAGGCAGGCGCAGCAGGTGAATGCCCAGATTTACTTTGGGCAAATAGACTACACCCGGCCCAGCGCCGACGGCAAAGGCAAGCTCGAAGTGGGCCTCAAGGGCCAGGTGCTGCGCAACACCGGCAGCACGGCCATGCGCAAGCCGACTTCGACCGACCCTAGCCCCGAGTTTGAACTCGACGCAATGAACTCCTTCGCCTACAGCTTCACGCAGGTGATGCCGGCCGCCTACGCCACCTACTCGCAGCAGCTAGCCCACGGCTGGAGCGCCCAGGGCGGCCTGCGCACCGAGGGCACCTTCATCAACGGCGGCGTGGCGAACCGTGATGCAGCGGTAAACCGCCAGTACGTCAACCTCTTCCCGTCGGCCACGGTGGCCCGCGAGCTGGGCAAGGAGCCGGGCCAGAACCGCCTGCAATTCAGCTACGCCCGGCGCCTCAACCGGCCCGACTTTATGCAGCAGCTGCCCATTCAGTTCTACCAGGACCCGCGCAACTACCGCCAGGGCAACGCTGGGTTGCTGCCCGAGTTCAGCCACAACCTGGAGCTGGGCCACCAGCTGAACCTGGCCAACGGCGCCAGCCTCACCAACACGGTGTTTGCCCGCTTCACGCAGGGCGCCATCCGGCGCATCCGCACCATCGACGCGCTGGCCACCCGCGACAACGGCGTGGGCGTAGTAACCCGCGAAACCTTTGACAACGTGGGCACTACCAACAGCTTCGGCCTCGAAACCACTTGGGCCCAGCCCCTGGCCAAGTGGTGGCGCATATCGGCCAGCGGCTCGGTCTACTTCTCGCAGATTGCCGCCAACGCTCTCAACACCGCCAACCGCCAGGCCCTGGCCGGCACCGCCCGGCTCGCCAACAACTTCACGCCCCGCCCCGGCCTCGACGTGCAGCTGACCGGCAACGTGCGCTCGCGGGTGCTCACGGCCCAGGGCCGGCAGCTGGCCACCGGCAGCCTCGACCTGGCCCTGCGCCAGCGCCTGTTTGGCGAGCGCGCCGCCCTCACCCTGCGGGTTTCCGACCTGCTGAATACCAACGTACGCCGCACCGAAATCGCCACGCCCGAGCTGCAAACCTCGCTCTACAGCAAGCAGGAAACCCGCATCGGCTGGCTGGGCTTCACCTGGTACATCGGGGCCACCAAGGCCAAGGCGGGCCGCATTGAGGCCGCCCCGAGCGGCGGTGGCGGCTTCGGCGGCTAGGGCCGACGCGCCCTTTTTTGGCGAGCCAGCAGCCGCGGGGCGCGGCCGCTGGCCTTTGCCGGCCCCTGCCTTGCCAGCCTCATCCTGCCCTGCTTTCTGAGCTATGAAAATCCCGGCCTTGCTTCTCGCGGCTCGCCGCGGCTACCCACGCCGCCCGCCCGCTGGCTAGCCCCCACGCTAACTCCCCCCAAACGCAGCATCTGGCTGCTGCCCGCTGCCTGGCGCGAACCATTATAGGGCAGTGGCGGCGGCCGGGTGTTGCGTTTTTTTGGCTAGTGCCGAAAGCTCAGGCCCAGAAAATACTCTCTGTCGACGGAGTGCGTAAGGGGCAGGTGAGCCCCAAAATCGAGCTGCACGTTGTCGCTGATATCGAGCTGCGGGCCCAGGTTGATAGAGCTGCGCCAGGCACTCTGGCGGGTGTCCCAGTAGCCCACCAGCTCCACAAAAGCCTGCACAAACTTATTGAACTGGTAATCGGTGGTGAGGGTGGGCGTGAGCTGGTAGAAATGCTGGCTAGCCTCGGGGTCGAAGAAAAAATTGCTGGCTACCTGGCCGCCCACGCCCCAGGTTTTGGTGCACTGAAACACGCCCGTTAGGGTGAGCCCGGGCTCGTAGCCGCCATCGCCCACGGCGCCGCCGGTGGGCAGCTGCACGTAGCCTACCACCCCTAGCGCGCCGCGGCTATTGTCGTCGCCCAGCAGCGTGTGCTTAAGGCGCAGCGTCACATCGCCCACGCCCCGGTGCAGCTGGTTTTGGTCAAACGGACTCGGGCCTTGGCTGTCGTCGAAGTTGCGTGAATACGTATACGTATCGAGCGCCACTTGAAAATCGGTGCGGTTGGTGAGGCCGATTTTGGCCAGAAAATGGTTCACGTACCAGTCGTGGCCATGCAGCGCCCCCTCGCGCCGCGTAAGCAGGCGCAGCACGTCGGTTTCGTACTGAAAGTGGCCCGCATCCACCGAATACGGGCTTTCGGTGATGCCGGGGCGGTCGGGCACCAGGGGCCGCATGTACTTGCGCGGCGTGGGATTAAAGAGCGTATAGTGACTTTTGTCAACGTCGATGGTGTCGTTGAGCGGGTGGTTGGTTTGGGCGGCGGCGGGGCTAGCCAGGGCCGTAGCCAGCCATAAGCAGGCGTAGAAAAGGCGCATTTGCAGAAGGGTGAGCCAGTGAGAAGTGCCCCCCATACGTAGCCGGGGCCGCCGTGGCCGGTTTGCTCATCTGCGCTTCATGAGCGGCGCGGCGCCGGCCCAAACCTACCTTTGCGGAGTAATGGAAAAACCCAGCATTCCGCAAGGCACCCGCGATTTTGGCCCGGCCCAGGTGGCCCGCCGCCAGCATATTTTTGGCGTCATCCGGCGCACGTTCGAAACGTTTGGCTACGCGCCGCTCGAAACCCCGACGCTCGAAAACCTGTCGGTGCTCACCGGCAAGTACGGCGACGAGGGCGACCAATTACTGTTTAAAGTTTTGAATTCCGGCAACTTCCTGGTGAAGGAGCGCCGCGGCGAAATCACGCCTCTCGTCACGGCCGAGGACCTCGACGCCGGCCCCCGGGCCGTGCTGCCCAAAATCGCCGAAAAAGGCCTGCGCTACGACCTCACCGTGCCCTTCGCCCGCTACGTGGCCATGAACCGGGGCACGCTCACCTTCCCCTTCAAGCGCTACCAGATGCAGCCCGTGTGGCGCGCCGACAAGCCTCAGCGCGGCCGCTACCGCGA
The DNA here is from genome assembly GCA_964385095.1 of uncultured Hymenobacter sp. Lineage (GTDB taxonomy): Bacteria > Bacteroidota > Bacteroidia > Cytophagales > Hymenobacteraceae > Hymenobacter. The sequence continues at coordinate 17,868 of CAYLNN010000001.1, read as the reverse complement.
GTTTTACCAGTGCGATGCCGACGTGGTGGGCACCAACTCACTACTCTGCGAAGCCGAAATTGTGCTCATGATGGCGCAGGTGCTCAACGGGTTGGGGCTGGAGGATTTCACCATCAAAATCAACCACCGCGGCGTGCTGCGCAATATTTACCAGGCGCTAGGGGGCATGGGCCAGGAAACCGACCTGTTCGTGGCCATCGACAAGCTCGATAAAATCGGGCGCGATGGCGTGAGCCGCGAGCTGCTGGCCAAGGGCTTTTCGGAGCCCACCATCGACACGCTGTTTGCCCTGCTGGAGGTGGAGGGTGACTACGCCGAAAAGCTCGGGCGCCTGCTGGCCGGCTTCGTCACGGCCGGCGTGGAGCCCGACGGCCTGCGCCCCACCGCTACCAGCGACGATAACGACGAGGACGTGGCCTTCTACCGCGGCCTCAACGAGCTGGCCGAGGTGCGCGACTTGCTGCAAGCCAGTGGCTTCCGGCAGTTCGAGCGCCTGGAGTTTGACCCGACCCTGGCCAGGGGCCTGAGCTACTACACAGGCTGCATTTTTGAAGTCAAAATCAACAACGTGGCGATGGGCAGCGTGAGCGGCGGCGGGCGCTACGACAACCTCACGGGTGCGTTTGGGCTGCCCGGGGTGAGCGGCGTAGGCTTCTCATTTGGCGTCGACCGCCTCTACGATTGTCTAGAAAGCCTGGCATTATTCACCGAAACCGGCGAAACGCCCACCCGCGTGCTGCTCACGCACTTCAACGCCGAGGCGGGCCGCGCCGCCCTGCCCCTGCTGGCCGAGTTGCGCGCCGCCGGCATCCCGGCCGAACTCTACCCCGACCCGAGCAAGCTGCAAAAGCAGTTCAAGTACGCCGATGCCAAGGGCATTCCGCTGGTGCTGGTGCTCGGCCCCGAGGAGTTGGCCGCGGGCGTGGCCAAAATTAAAATCATGAAAACCGGCGAAGAGAAAACATTGCCCCTGAGTGAGGTAGTGGCAAACCTAACGGTATGAGTCGCACGCGGGCCCGGTACCACCGGCCCGCCCCGGGAGCTTTAAAAGAAAGATAGGGCTAGCGAGCTAGGGCGCAGTAGCGCAATAGTTCGCTAGCCCTATCTTTAGCGCTTAGTCCTGCGGGGCTAGCCCCCTACCTTTTTCCCACCCCGGTTATGAAAACCTACTTCGCTGGCCTGCTGCTGCTGGCCCCCGGCCTGGCGCTGGCCCAAACGCCCGCGCCCACTACGTCTTCTTACGTTATAAAAGGCAAGCTCGGCCGGCTCAACGCGCCGGCTAAGGTGTACTTGCTCAGCGGCATAGAGCCCAGCGACTCGGCCACGCTGCGGCAGGGGAAGTTTGAGCTGAAGGGCACTACGCCCTTCCCGCATTCGGCCACGCTGGTGCTGGAGCGGCAGGGGCGGCTGCGCTCGGGCTGGCAGCAAAAAATGTTCGGCGGCAAAATGCAGCAGGTTTATGTCGAGTCGCCCGACCGCATTCGGTTGTTTTTGGAGCCGGGACCGGTAGTCGTGACGAGCGCTGATTCAGCGCGCACCGCCCGCGTGACGGGGGCCCCACTCAATGCCGACTTGCAGCGCCTTGACGAGCAGCTGAAACCTGCCAGCGCGAAGCTTAAGGCGGCTACGTCGCAGGAGCAATATCAAGCCATTGGCAAAGAGTATGTGCAAGCCTACTACTCTTTCATCAAAGCCCACCCCACGTCTTGGGTTAGCCTAGAGGCATTGCAATATGCCCAGCAAATGGGCCCACCTGCCTACGCTGAGGTAGCGCCGCTTTACGCCGCCCTCACGCCGGCCCAGCGGGCCAGCCCGCCCGGCAAATTTTACGGAGAAATGCTAGCGGGCCTCAAAAACTCGGCCCTGGGGGCGGTAGCGCCCGCTTTCACGCAGCAGACGCCGGGGGGCAAGCCGGTATCGCTGGCCGACTACCAGGGCAAGTACGTGCTGGTCGATTTTTGGGCGAGCTGGTGCGCGCCCTGCCGCGCCGAAAACCCAGCCGTGCTCAAGGCCTACGAGGCGTTTAAGGGCCGCAATTTTGAGGTCCTGGGCGTGTCGCTGGATGAGGAGAAGACCCGCGCCGCCTGGGTAAAGGCCATCGCCGACGACCACATGCCCTGGGCGCAGGTGTCGGACCTGCACGGTTTCGACAGCGCCACGGCCCAGGCGTACGGCGTGAAGTCGATTCCGCAGAATTTTCTCATCGACCCGAGCAGCAAAATCGTGGCCAGCAACCTGCGCGGCGAAGAGTTAATGACCACGCTGGCCCGGCTTATCAAGTAGCAAGCGCCGGCGCGCTTCGGCGCGCAATTGCCTTTGTAGCACGCGGCCCCTGTGCAGCTACTGCCTGCCAGGCAGGGCCGCATAGGGGCCGCGTGGTGTTGGGTACCGTGCAGCGCGCGGCCTAGCCTTTATCAAGGCTGGTGGCGACCGAGGGCGGGCAGGGCTAGCGAGCGGACATTGGCGCCAGGGAAGACGGGGCGTAAAAAGCAGGGTTATTTTTTTGTTAATCAGCTGCTTTTAATAAGCTGCACCTGGGTCGGCGGCAGGTGGCTTGCAGTGAGAATATTCCTGGCCTGGCCGGACGAGGTAGCCCAAGGTAAGTGGGCTTGAGCTCCCTTCTCCGACGGCAACCCGCCCCAGGCCAAGGCAGTACGCTAACTATCCTTTCTCTTCCCAATTCCTTTTCCCAATGAATACCGACGACCTCAAGCAACTCATCAAAGACGGCCTATCGGCCCAGCACGCCGGCAGCAAAGTAGCCGCCAAAGCCACCGCCGACATCCTGGACGATGCCACGGACAGCGAGCTTAAAACCCTGTTGCAGCGTGGCAACGACACGTCCAAGCAGTGGCAGCAGCGCATCGAGCAGGCCATAGACGAAGTGGGCGGCGTGGACGACCAAGACAACGAAATTGTGGAAGCCCACTACGAAGTGAGCAAAGAAATCCGCAGCCAGGCCGATACCGACCAAGTGCGCGACCTGGGTATTATCGCCAGCGGCCAAATGGCGCTGCACTACTGGATTGCCTCGTTTGGCACGGTAGCGGCATATGCCAAGGCGGCCGGTTTCTCCCAAACCGCGCAGGCCCTGCACCAAAGCGTGGAGGAGGCCAAGCAGGCCAACGAACAGCACACCAACTTAGCCGCCCGCCTGCTGGCGGCCAGCTAGCAACCAGCTAGGTGCAGGCAGCAGCCCCCGGTTCTGGCCCCAGCGGCCGGGGCCGGGGGCTTTTTGCGAAAATTCAGCGCGGGGCCGGTACCCCGGCTGGCTTACCCGCTAGCCGGGCCTGAAAGCCAACCGGCGCCCTAGCGCGCGGCTGGGGCCGAACTTTGCGGCCCGCCATTGTTACTTGCCCCCATGCCCGACATCTCCCCTACGCAGCCGCTCACCCTGGCTAATCTAGCCGCCATGCTTCAGGACCCTGAAGCGGTGCGCCTTAGCCCCGATGCCGAACAGCGCATCGGCACCGGCCACGCTTATTTGCAGCAGCGCCTGGCGCCGGTGGCTGACCCGGATGCCGTGAGCAACCACGATTTTTTTGCCCGCCTGCCCGATGCCGGCCTGCCCCCTACCGAGCAAACGCAGTGGCAGGCCAACCTACTGATGTCGCACGCGGCCGGCACTTGCCCCGAGGTACCTACCACCCTGGTGCGCCGGATGCTGCTCCTAAAGGTCCATAGCCTGAGCCTGGGCCACCACGGCGTGGCCACGGGCACGGTGCGCCGCCTGCTCGACTTCTACAACCGCGACATTTGGCCGGTAGTGTACGAGCAGGGTTCGCTGGGGGCCTACGGCGACCAGGCCCCGCTGGCCCACCTGTGCCTGCCGCTGCTGGGGCTGGGCGAGGTCAACTACCAGGGCTACCGCCTGGCCGCCGCTGATGTACTAGGCCTTTTCAGCTGGGAGCCGCTGCCGCTACGGGCCCAAGAGGGCCTGGCGCTACTGGGCGGCAACCAGTTTATGCTGGCCTACACCACCGAGGCCATCGAGCGGGCCACCCGCCTGCTGCGCGCCGCCGATGTCATTGCCGCGCTGTCGAGCGACGTATTCGGGGCTTCGCCGATGCCCTTGCACGAGGCCCTGCACCAGGCGCGGGCCCACGCCGGGCCGGTGCTGGTGGCCGCCCGCCTGCGCCAGCTGCTGGCTGGCTCGGACCTGTGCAACCAGGCCTGGGCCCAGGTTACTCCCGCTCAGGAAGACCCCCAGTCTTTTCAATACGTGCCGCAGGTGCACGGGGCTAGCCGCGACGCGGTGGCCTACGTGAGCCAGGTGGCCGAAAATGAGTGCAACGCCGTCACCGGCCGGGCCCTCATTTTTCCGGAGCAAGACCTGCTGCTGAACGGCGCCAGCCTGCCCGGCCAGCCCCTGGCCCTTATTCTCGACCACCTGGCCATGGCCGTGGCGGGGCTGGGCAGCTTTTCGGAGCGGCGCACGGCGCTGCTGGTATCGGGCCAGCGCCAGCTGCCGCTGTACCTGGCGGCCGACGCGGCGCTCAATTTTGGGCTGCTGGCGCTGCCGCACTCGGCCGCTAGCCTCGTTAATCAGAACAAGCAGCTCTGCTCACCGTCTTCTCTGGCCGAGAGCGGCCAGAGCAACTACGGCCCCTTGAGCACCGGCGCCACGGCCGCCGCCGAGGCCCGCCGCGTGGTCGAAAACACCGAGCAGATACTCGGCATCGAGTTGCTGGCCGCTGCCCAGGCCCTCGACTTCCGGCGGCCCGCCCGCAGCAGCCCGGCCCTGGAGGCCGTGGTGGCCGCCTTCCGCGAGGTGGTTACCTTCGTGCCGCACGACCGGGTGCTGGCCCCCGACTTGCAGCGGGCCGCCCGCTTCGTGCGCGAGTACGATTGGGCCTAGTTTGAGCGTTGCCGTGGCTATGAAACCGTTTTTTCTTTCGGCCCTGCTGAGTTTGCTGCTCGGGCTGGGGCTAGCCGGGCGCGGCGCGGCGCAGTGCACCGTTAATACCCCGCCCTGCGCCACGCCCTTCGTGGCCATCGACGTGGCTACTGGCCAGCCGGTGCAGGCATTGTGCGTGGGCCGGGCCGTGCGCTTTGAGCTGGGCTGCGGCCGCACGGTAGCACTTAACCTATTGTATTATAATGCACTACCGGGCACCAATATTACGCCCGCCAACTGTGACTTCACCCCCGCCCGGCTTCCTGATAATACCTACACCCCCACGGCGGCGGGGGCCCTCACCATCTCGGAGCTAGCCAACCCGAGCGTAGCGGGCGGCACGGGCACAGTATACGTGCGTAATTTTCAGGTATATGCCTCGCCACCGCCGCAAATTTCGGTGCAGGCCTGCGCTCGCAATACGGCTAGCCTGCTGATTACCAACAACGGCTACGACAGCTACTTTGCGCAGGTTGATAACGGGCCCCTGATTGGGCCGCTTGGGCCGGGCTCAATTAGCCTGCCGGCGGCAGCGGGGCGCACCATCACGGTTACGGGCCGCTATAATGCGAACACGCTGTGCAGTGGCCAAACCTCGGCCGTAGTGCCGGCGCTGGTGGTGCAGCAGCTCCGCATTCCGACCCTCACTGTGCAAGGGCCCCTGCCGGGTGCCATTGACTTCACGTTCAGTGGCCTGCGCTTCAGCAACACTAACGTGGAGTTGATTAATCAACTCCAGGTAGCCGACCCGGCCACCCCTACGCGGTTCCGGGGAGTGGTGGGTATTACTGCGCCCACTACTTACTCACTGGGTGGGCTAGCGCGCGAGGGGTTGTATCGCCTGGCTAACTACGACGCGTGCGGCCTCGATTCCACTTTTTCGGAGTCCGTGCCGGCCATTAACCTTGCCGCCACCTCGGCCAACAACGTGAACACCGTAACGTGGCCGGCTTTTGGCCCGGTGGTTAGCTACACCCTGCTACGCAACGGCGCGCCGCTGGCCACGCTGCCCCCTGGCACCAGCCGCTACCCCGACGCGGCCGTGACCTGCGGCACCCGCTACACCTACCGCCTGCAAACGACTACGGTGGGCGGCAGCCTCGCGCTTTCCAGTGAAGTAACCGTGCAGGCGGTATCGGCTTTGCCCCCGCCGGCCCCGCTGCTCAATGCCAGCTTCGACCTGCAAAACCGCCTCACGCTCACGGCCCGCCAGGCCGGCGGCGCGGCCCTGGCGGCGGGCGGGCAGCTGCGCTACAGTCGCCAGGGTGGCACCGGCAACCTCGATTTTGCCCCCCAGCCCACGGCCCCCGACACCCTGCGCGACCCCGCCCCCCTAGCCGACCTGCTGGCCGCGCCGCCCTGCTACACCGTGCGCCTGCAAGATGTGTGCGGCAACACCGCGGCCGCTAGCCCCACCACTTGCCCCAGCCTGCTTACGGCAGTAGCCGCCGACCCCGAGGGCCTCACGGCGCGCCTGAGCTGGTCGGCCTTCCGGGGGCCCGATGGGGCGGCGGGCGTGAGCTACCGCGTACTTACGCTGGCGCCCGATGGCACAGTGCTGGCCACATCGGCCGCCACCACGGGCCTGAATTATCTCGATGCCAGCCCGCCCACCGACCGCCAGGTGGTGCGCTACCGGGTGCAGGTGAGCGGCGGGGGCCTGCCGGCGGGCACCGTCAGCTATTCCAACGTGGCTAGCCTCACGCGGCAACTGCGCCTGGTGGTACCTAATGCGTTTACACCCAACGGCGACGGCCTCAACGACGTGCTGGAGCTGAAAGGCCGCTACCTAAGTGGCTTTACTTTCGTAGTAATAGACCGCAACGGGCAGGAGGCCTTCCGGGCCACCGACCGAAGCCAGACCTGGGACGGCACCATCCGGGGCCACGCGCCAGTGAATGCAGCCTACGTGTGGCGCTTTACCCAGCGCGACGAAACCGGCCAGGAATTCAGCCAGACCGGCACCGTAACGATTTTGAAATAACTTTTTTCGGCGCCCACCTTTTACACAGGCGCACCCAAACTCTTCCTTTCATGAACGCTCCCGAGCAAACGCCGGCCTACGCCGCCACCTACCACCTGGGCCAGTACCAGCCGGCCGTGCAGGCCGAAATCGACACCCTTAACAGTCAGGATTTCACTACCCGCTTCTGGCAGAAAGATGCCACTCTCTGGACCCAGGATGCCGAGGCCCAGCAGAGCGTGCGCAGCTTCATGGGCTGGCTCGACAGCCCCGAGGTACTGACCAAGGCCGTGGCCGAAATTGTGGGCTTCGTGGCCGATGTAAAAGCCGCTGGCTTTCAGCACGTAGTAGTAATGGGCATGGGTGGCAGCACCATGGCGCCCATCGTGTTCGAGCGCTCGTTCGAGCAGCAGGGCCTGCCGCTGTCTATCCTCGACACCACCGACCCCGGCACCGTGGCCGAGCTCGAAAAGTCGATTCCGCTGGAGCACACGCTGTTCATCGTGGCCAGCAAGTCGGGCACCACGGCCGAGCCGCTAGCCTTCGGCGATTATTTCTACGACAAGGTAAAAGCCATTAAGGGTGATAAGGCGGGCGAAAACTTTGTGGCCATTACCGACCCCGGCTCCAAATTCGTGACCCAGGCCACCCAGGAGGGCTACCGCAAAATATTCCTCAACTTTGCCGAGGTGGGCGGGCGTTTTTCGGCCCTCACCTACTTCGGCCTCGTGCCGGCGGCCCTCTACGGCATCGATATTGCCGCTCTGTTGCACGGCGCGGTGGACATGATGCGGGCCTGCGGCGCGCACGGGGCGGTGGCCGACAACCCTGGCTTGCAGCTAGGGGCCGCCATTGGCGTGCTAGCCCAGCAGGGCCGCGACAAGCTCACGCTCATCACCCCCGAGTCGCTCAGCAGCCTGGGTTTGTGGCTCGAGCAGCTGCTGGCCGAAAGTACGGGCAAAGAAGGCAAGGGCATTTTGCCGGTAGCCGGCGAGCCGCTGGGCCGCCCCGACGAGTATGGCCACGACCGCGTATTCGTGTACGTGGGCTACGCAAGCGAAGCTGACCAAACCAACACCGACAAGCTGACGGCGCTGGAACAGGCCGGCCACCCGGTTATCATCATCCGCCTGGGCAATACCCTGGACCTGGGCCGCGAGTTTTACCGCTGGGAAATCGGCGTGGCGGTATCGGGCATCGTGTTAAATATCAATCCCTTCGACCAGCCCAACGTGCAGGCCGCCAAAACGGCTACCGACAAGCTGATGAAGGAAGTGACCGAGAAAGGCCAGCTGCCCAGCCCCGGCCAGCCCGCCACCACCCAGGACGGCGTAGCCTACTACGGCGACGTAACCGGGGCCGACGCCGCGGGCGTGCTCCAGGCGTTCTTTCAGCAGGCGCAGCCCGGCAACTTCATGACCCTGCAAGCCTACCTGCACGAAACCCAGGAGCTGAACCAGGCCCTGGCCGAAATCCGGCAGCTGGTGCAGGACAAGCTGCGCATTGCCACCACCTCGGGCTACGGCCCGCGCTTCCTGCACTCAACCGGCCAGTACCACAAAGGCGGCCCCAACACCGGTCTGTTCGTGCAATTCACGGCCGACCACCCGCAGGATTTGCCCCTGCCCGGCCGCACCTACACCTTCGGCACCTTTGAGAATGCCCAGGCCCAGGGTGACCTCCAGGCCCTGTGTGACAACGGCCGCCGCGCCCTGCACATCCACCTCGGCCCCAACCCCGCCCAGGGGCTGCACACGGTAGTAGCCGCGCTGAAAATGGCCCTGACCAAGCTGGGCTAGCGGCAAAAGAGGAAGCTGGAAAACATTGCTCAGCATCTAAGCGTACGAAGTCCGTCTGGCTGGTAGCGCACGTATATTGCCTACCAGTCAGGCGGCTAGCCGCTTGACTACCATAGTTATCCACTTTCTCTTTCCCTGCCCATGCTTCTTACTACTCCACTACGCCGCTGGCTGCTGGCGAGCGCGCTTCTTTTGCTGGCCGTGGGGGCACAGCAGGTCCAAGCCCAGACGGCTACACCCCAAACGGGCGGCCCCACGCCTCAAACACCCGACCCCACCCCCCAAACACCCGACCCCACCCCAGTGCCGCTTGACGGCGGCGCCTCGCTGCTGTTGGCGGGCGGTGTGGCCTACGGCCTGCGCAAGCTGCGCCAGCGCCGCCGCCAGTAGCCCTTTGGGCACTTATGCCAACCAAAACGCCCACCCTAGCTAGCTAGGGTGGGCGTTTTGGTTGGCATAAGTGGGCCGCGCCAGTCCAATGCGGCAGTAAGGCATTGGGGCTGCGCGTAGCCAGGGCGGCCTGCGGCTAGGGGCTGGAACCACGGCTGGCACTACAATGGGCAGGATGGCCCGCAGACTGGTAGAAGCAGCGCCTGCGGAGTGCTCTGCCCCTAGCCGGCCAAGCCGTTTACAAACTATTTCCGGCCGTTGAACAGGAAAAAGCGGCCGTTCGCCAAATAACCAACCCGTAATATAATTTATACCTACCTTTATTGACAATATGACGCGCTGCGTCGCACCGCTCTGGTACTATTACAAGTAAAACTAAGAGTTTAACCGTCAACTCGCGCACCTTTTGCCTTACCCGCTAGGGGCTCCCCGGCCAATTGGACGCGCGGCCTGAAGCTTCTCCTACTTAGCCGGTCACTGCTGGCACCTCGTCTGCCAAACACTTCAGGTTATTTGCCCTCCCAATGTCACAGTTAGCTTATATAATCGAAAACGACCATATTACGGCTGTCGTTACGGAGATGGTGCTGCGGAAAAACCTGCGGCGGGGCGAAGTCATGCACTTCGTCAACGGACAAGCAGCTATCAATCAGCTACTGATATCCGTAGAGAAGAAGGAAAGTATTCCGGACTTGATTTTACTGGACTTGGATATGCCCGTTATGGATGGCTGGGAATTTCTGGACGCCTTCCTGAAGCTGCCCATTGCCAAGCAGGTGTGCGTGTTTGTGCTGACTTCCTCCATTCACCCCCACGACCGCGAAAAAGCGCGGCATTACAGCTTGGTGAAAGGCTTTTTTTCCAAGCCGCTCGACAGCGACAGCGTGGCCTGGATGCAGCAGTTTGTGCAACTGGCGGGGGCCAGCACGCGAGCCAAGCGGCTTTATGCCACCCAGCACTAATTGAGCCCCATAGCAGCTTACTTTTTATATATTTTTTATTCGTGTCAACAACCCTTACTGAACAGTATCCGGAGCTAGCGGCCTCCATCGCCTACAACCCGGTGATTTATGACTTTCTGCAAAATTCCCTGCCGGATGGCCTCTGGTACTGGAATTTAAAGCAGCCCACGCAGGGGTGGGTGAACGCTACCTTCTGGCAAACGCTGGGCTACGCGCCCGACCAGGTACCCGCCGACCCCGCTGCCTGGCGCGCCTGCCTCAACCCCGTTGACCTGGCCGCCGCCTGGCAAAGGGCCGAAGCCTGCCTACAGGACTCCACCCAAAGCGTTGACCTCGTGCTGCGGGGCACCCACCGCGAGGGCGCACCCGTGTGGCTGCGCTGCCGGGCGCTGGTGCTGCCCGGCGACGAGGAGCGCCCTACCTGGCTGGTAGGTGCGTTGTTCGACGTAACCAAGGAGAAGCACCGCGAAGCGCACGCGCAGGAAGTAGCCACCCATTATAGCTCGATTTTGAGCAACCAGTCGGTTTATATTCTGAAGACCGACGCGCAGGGCAACTACACCTACGTCAACGACTTTTTCTACGAGCGTTTCGGGCATGAGCAGGACCTGCTCGGCACCTCGTCGCTGCTCAGCATTATTGAGGAAGACCGGCCCAAGTGCCTGGAAGTCGTCATGCAGTGCTTTCAGGCGCCGGGGGTGCCGCACCAGGTGATTTTGCGCAAACCCTACCGCGATGGCTCCATTAAATCCAACCACTGGGAGTTTAAGGGAATAGCGGGAGAGAACGGCGAGCTGCTGGAGATTCTGTGCGTGGGCTACGATGTAACCCTGCTGCTGGAAAACCTGCACCGGGCCCAGCACCTGCTCGACGTAACCAGCCAGCAAAACCTGCGGCTGCAAAACTTCGCCTATATTATCTCGCACAACATCCGCTCGCACTCGGCCAACCTGACGTCGCTGGTGCAGCTGCTGTCGGAGGCCAAGAGCAAGGCGCAGAAAACCATGTTTTTGCAGATGCTGACGACCAGCACCGAACAGCTGGCCGATACCATCGTTAACCTCAACGATATCGTCACCATCAACAACAACGTGAGCAAGCCCAAAGCCGCGCGCGCGCTCAAAACGGAGATTGACAAAGCCCTAGAAGCCCTTAGCGTGCTGATTCGCCAGCACCACATTACGGTAGAGGTAGATGTGCCGCCTACGCTGACCCTGACCGTAGTACCGGCGTACCTGGATAGTATTCTGCTCAACCTGATTAGCAACGCGGTAAAATACCGGGCCCTGGACCGCCCCGCCCTTATTCGGCTGCGGGCGCAGCCCACGCCCGAGGGCGTGGTGCTGACGGTGCAGGATAATGGCCGCGGTATTGACTTGGCCAAGTACCAGTCGAAGCTCTTTGGCATGTATAAAACGTTTCACGACAACGAGGACGCGCGCGGAGTGGGGCTGTTCATTACCAAAAACCAGGTAGAAGCCATGCAGGGCACCATTCAGGTCGAGAGTGAGGTCGGCGTGGGTTCTACGTTCACCATCCAGTTTCATGAGAGCGCCTGACCTGGCATACGTAATTGAGGATGACCGCATTACGGCCACCATCACGGAGTTCATCGCCAAGAAGGACTTATGCTGCCGCGCGGTCCAGACGTTTCGAAACGGGCAGCTGGCCTTCGACCAGCTCAAGGCCACGGTGCAGGCGGGAGGCAGCGTGCCAGACCTGATTCTGCTGGACCTGAACATGCCGGTAATGGATGGCTGGGAGTTTCTGGATGCCTTTGGGGCCCTCCCCCTGGTTCAGGCGGTGTGCGTGTTTATCCTCACGTCTTCGATTCAGCCCGAAGATGTGCAAAAAGCCACCCATTACAAAGAAGTAAGAGGCTACTTTTCGAAGCCCCTGGGCAAGGCCAACGTGCAGCGCATGCAGACCCTGCTACTAGACATTGGGGCCTAGCCCTGGCCCTGGCTGTAGCCCGCCAGCCTTCCTATGCTAAAGCGGGCGCCGGCTTTTTGCGCCCGTAGTAGCGAAGAAGGCCGCCGCAACTATACTATTCCTTGGTTACCATGCCTGCTTCGCCAGCTACCCCGGCTTTTCCGCAGTATTTTTCCTATGTCGCCGTAGGCGGGGCCAGCTGCCTGGGGCTGGCATTGCCCGGGGCAGCGCCGGCTGTGCTGGGGCCGATACTCCTGGTGGGCTTGGTTGTGCTCGGCCTGGCGCATGGGGCCTGCGACCAGTTTGTGCTGCCGGCGGTGGGCCACATCCGCGGCACCCAGCGGGCCTACTTGCTGAAGTTTGTGCTAGGGTACCTGGGGCTGGCCGGGGCGGCGGGCCTGGGCTGGTGGCACTGGCCGGGGATAGCGGTGAGCTTATTCTTACTCCTAACCGTGTGGCACTGGGGCTCGGCCGATGCGCCAGCGCAGCCCGGCCAGCTTTGCTTGTGGCTGGTCCACAGCGCGCTACGCGGCACATTGCTGTTTGCCGTGCCGGCCCGGTGGTGGCCCGCCGAGGTTCAGCACAGCGTCAGCGGTCTGCTGGTGTTTGCGGGAGCCGGCCCACTCGACGCGGCTTGGTTTACGCAAGTGGCGCAGGGGCTGTGGCCCCTGGTGGGCGCCGGGCACCTGGCCCTGTGGGGCTATTATGCCTGGCGGCAGGAAGCCCGGCGCTGGCTGACCGATGTGGGGGAGGTATTGCTGCTGACCGGCCTTTTCGTGACGCTGCCCCCGCTGCTGGCGCTAGGAGTCTATTTTGTGTTCTGGCACAGCTTGCAGCATATGTTGCGCCTCAACCGGGTGTTTGGCTACGTGGCAGCAGGCAGCCCCCGGATGCCCTGGGCAACGCTAGGTAGGGAAATAGCCTTTTTTATCCGGCGGGCACTTCCCATCCTGGCGGTAAGCCTAGCCATCCCGGCAGGCTTGTACGCACTCTTGCCGGCCAAGCTAGCCACCCTGGACACGCTGCTGGGCCTCGCAGTTATGACGGCGGCTATCCTGACGCTGCCGCACGCCCTGCTCGTGAGCGTGGCCCTGGACTCGCCGGCCTGGCGCACCGAAAAAACCAAGCCGGCAGCAGCCGGCATACGTGAACTGGCTTAAAAAACCAGATTGTTCGAGCCCCTAACTCTCCCACGTTCCCGGCCCGGCACGCAGCGAGCCAGCTAAGTTGCCGGCCAGCTTGCCTGGACAAGTATCCAGCTGATTTGGCACCACCTAGCTCACGGTATATGCACACTCCTGACTTGAAGCTAACGTACGTAATTGAGGACGATTCTATCACGGCCATTACCACCAAACTGCTCCTGGAAAAAACCCTGGGTGCCACCCAAGTGCAGCTGTATGCCAATGGCCAGCGGGCATTAACGCAGCTTAAGGCGGTATTGGAAGCGGGGGGCGACATTCCAGACCTGCTGCTCCTTGACCTGAACATGCCCCTGATGGACGGCTGGGAATTTTTGGATGCTTTTGCCAGCCTGCCCCTTACGCACCCGGTGTGCGTGCTGCTGCTGACTTCTTCCATTAACCCAGAAGACCGCGCGCGCGCGGCGCGCTACCAAACCGTAGCCGGCTATTTCAGCAAGCCTTTAGACATGCGCGTGGTATCCCGCATACTGCGCGTGCACCGCGAAGCGAGCGGGCCCGGGCTCGGGCAGCCCAACATCCAGGGCGAGCTGCACTATTTAGTTTACCAGAGCTGCGCGACGGTGCCATTCGGCGACTTGCAGCTGGCAAAGCTGCTCACCCAATCCCGCGCCTTCAACTCGGCCCACAGCCTCACGGGGGTACTGCTTTACAGCGAGGGCCAGGTAGTGCAGCTGCTAGAAGGCAGCGAAGCCAACGTGCGCGCCGTGTTTGCCCGCATCGTGCACGACCCCCGGCATACCCATATTATAAAGCTGGCCGATGGCGCGGCAACCCATCGCTTATTTGGCCAATGGTCGATGGGTTTTCATGCCGTTAACCCGGCCGATTTCAAGCAGCTGACGGGGTACATCAACCCCGACCAAAAAGATTATCTGGGCAGCAGCCCTAGCCGGTCCGACGACGAGTTGCACGCGCTGCTAGCCAACTTCGTTAGCGACAGCTACCCCAGTTGAGCCCACCCGGGCTCTTAGCCCGGGTGGGCTCGGTTTCACCAGCGGGCGCAGCCGTAGGAGCTAGTTTGAGTTTCTGGTCAGGGGTGCTCTGCCTTTTTGCCCCAGCTTTTGAAAGTAGCTTTGCCGGCCCGGTGGCAAGCGGAAGCGTTGCCGGAGCTGCCTCATCCTGGGCGGGCCGCTCGCCTCGGTCTGTTTGGTTGCCTACCTTTGCGCGCCGCTTTGTTCGCCGCCGCGGCTACCATTTGCCTGCCCGGCCTAGCAAAATCAATCGCCTGCCCGCGAACCCCGGGTGCTTTCTGGGAGTTGTGCGTAGGCATGCCTTTCGGGTGGCTAGGGCTGGCTATATCCAGCTAACCTTGGTTTGTGTGCATGGCCGAAAACTTATGAGCTTTCGGCAAACAAGCGGGCGATTTTGGCATTTACCCGCCAGGCTGTTTACTGGCAAGCAGCCTGTTTACCGCCCCGGCTACCGCCCGGCTTCTGTACTAGAAACTACGCAAAAACCGCATTTAAGCGCTAAAAACGCACTATTTACTATGGCATTCGACATGATGGGCATGATGGGCAAGGTGAAAGAGCTGCAAGACAAGATGCAGCAGGCCCAGGCGCAGCTGCAGCACCTCACCGCTACCGGCGAGGCGGGCGGCGGGCTGGTGAAGGCCACGGCCAACGGCCACCGCCTCCTTACCAAGCTCGAAATCGACCCTTCCTTGCTCACGCCTGAAGACCGTGAGATGCTGCCCGACCTCGTAGTGGCGGCCGTTAACAAGGCCCTCGAAGCGGCGGCCGAGCAGGCCAAGCAGGAGCTTCAGCGCCAGACCAGCGGCCTGATGCCCAACATCCCGGGCTTCGACATGGGCAGCTTTGGGGCCTAGCCCTGCCACTGGCTGCGCCGATGTTGCCATTGTGATTCTGAATTACAATGGCGCGCATTTTTTACGGCAATTTCTGCCCGGGGTGCTAGCTCACGCGGCCGGCGCCCGCGTGGTGGTGGCCGACAATGCCTCGACCGACAACTCGCTGGCCGTGCTGCGCCAAGAGTTTCCGCAGGTCGAGCTCATCGTGCACGCCGCCAACCTGGGCTTTTGCCAGGGCTACAACCACGCGCTGGAAACCCTCCGTAACCAACCGCTAGCCCCCCCCCGCTACTACGTGCTGCTCAACTCCGACGTGGCCGTGCAGCCGGGCTGGCTGCCCCCCCTGCGCCAGCTAGTGGAGGCTAGCCCACGCATTGCCGCGGCGCAGCCCAAGCTACTAGCCCACGCCGACCCGGCTTTTTTTGAGTATGCGGGCGCCGCCGGGGGCTACCTCGATTGGCTAGCCTACCCCTTTTGCCGGGGCCGGCTGTTTGACACTCTGGAGCGCGACTTGGGCCAGTACAACGATGCCCGGCCAGTGGCCTGGGCCAGCGGCGCCTGCCTGCTGGTGCGGGCTGCCACCTGGCACCAACTCGGGGGCCTGGAGCCCGCTTTTTTCGCTCACATGGAAGAAATCGACTTCTGCTGGCGCGCCCAGAATGCGGGCCTCGAAGTGTGGTACGCGGGCGGCGCCAGCGTGGTGCACCACGTGGGCGGTGGCACCCTAGCCAAGTCCAACCCGCGCAAGACCTATCTCAACTTCCGCAATGGCCTGGCATTGCTTTACAAAAACGCGGCCCCTAGCGAGCTGGCCGGGTCGCTGGCCCTACGCCTGCTGCTCGACTGGGTGGCCGGGCTGCGCTTTGTGGCGGCCCGCAACTGGCCCGAAGCGAAAGCGGTGGGGCGGGCACACTGGCACTTTTTTCGGGATTTCGGCTATTGGCGGCAGCGGCGCCGGCTAGCCCGGCCGCACCTGCTGGTGCGCGAGCGGGCGGGCACCTACGCGGGCAGCGTGGTGTGGGCCTATTTTGTGGAAAGCAAAAAGCGGTTTTGCGAATTAATTAAAAATCAGAAATGAAGAATTAAAAAAGGCTTCAGCAACCCGGGATTGAGGTTGCAGAAGCCTTTTTTAATTCTTCATTTCTGATTTTTACTTCCGTTAAAGGTCCCAAACCGTACTGCGCTGCTGGCGCCAAGCGCGGCGGATATTCATCCAGAAAACGCCCGCAAAATACAGCACCACGGGCGAGCCAAAGGTGAAAAACGAGGCGTAGACGAACGACAGGCGAATGCTGCGCGTGCTAAAACCCCAGCGCTGCCCCAGCGCCGAGCACAGCCCGAAGGACTGCGATTCGATAAAGTCGGTGAGGCGATGCATAGGGGAAGATTTAAGCGGCGTGGTGCAACTTTGCCGGGCTAAGATACAACTCAACCGGCGGCAAACGTTCAGGGTGCTCCTACGTTAGGAGGCGGGCCGGGTTATGGTCCAGCTAATAAATTTTGCCGTTTATTTTCTCTCGATTTGCGTTTATATTCAACAAGTAAGCTCCTGCTGGTGGGCCTGCTGCCCGCGCTGCTCACGAGCTGCGCCTCGCTGCCCCAGATGCTGCAAGCCGCCGAAACCGGCCGCCGCGTGCGCGTGGAGCCTAGCCCGCTCACGGCTGTGGGCGAAGTAGTGCCTTTCGAGGCCACGGCCAGGGTGGCGGCCAAGCACCTGCACAAAGGCGCCGTGTACGAGGTGCTACTCACCTATAAGTACGACCACGACCTGCGCCTCGATACGGTGGGCCGCATTTCCTTCGCCCAGGGCGAGTTTACCTACGACGACTCGGTGAAGGGCCGGCTGGTGAGCCGCCGCCGCTTCACTATCCCGAACACGCCGCGGCGCTCGCCGGGCCAGCTCATGGCCCGGGGCCAGGTGCGCGAACTCAAGCCCCACGGCAAAGTACTGACGGCCAAGACCGAAACCCTGGTGGCGCGCGGCATCTCGGACCCCGCCCGCCGGGTGGTGCTCGAAGACACGCTGCTGGCCCTGCTGCCCGAGCACGCCAGCAACGTGACGAGCGGCACGCGCATCCTGCCCCTGTACTTCGACCAAGGCCAGTGGTTTATCCGCTCCAGCCTGGGCACCAACATTGCGGCGCTAGAAGACCTGATTGACCAAAACCAGCACACCCAGCGCGTGCTCATCGCGGCCGGCCACTCGCCCGATTCGCTCGATGCCCACCAGCCGGCCCTAGCCAGCAAGCGCGTCAAAATGCTGCTCTACTACTACAAGCAGCGGGTGAAAGGCTTTTCGTACCTCAATAAGGTTGAGAATATTACCTTCGATACGCTGGCCTACCGCAACAGCTGGGAGCTGCTGCTAAACCAGGTGCAGCACTCGGTGCTGAAGCCCGCGCAGCAAGACTCGGTGGTGAGCATCATCAACGACACGCGGGGTACGTTCAAGCAGAAGGAGAAGGCGCTGCACAAGCTCAGCTACTTCGATTATCTCGAAGACTACATCTACCCCGTGCTGCGCTGGGGCACGGTGGCCGTGACCTACACCGCGCCGCCGCGCTATAACTCGGAGGTGTACCTGCTGAGCAAGAAAATTTTGGAGAAGGAAGCCGATATCGACGCCCTCACCCCCGAGGAGCTGCGCTACTCGGCCACCCTCACGCCCTTGCTGGCCGAGAAGCAGCGCATCTACGAGCTGGCCGCCGCCAGCACGGCGCGCTGGGAAGCATTTTATAACCTGGGCACGGTGCTAGCCCTGCGCGCCGAGAAAGAGGTGTCGCCGCGCGTGCAGCAGAATTTTTACCACCGCGCGGCCGTCAACTTCACCCTGGCGGCGCACCGGCACCCCACGGCCGAGCTGTTTTACCGCGCCGCCTCGGCCCACCACCACGCCCAGGAGCGCCTGGA